>JAIOJS010000045.1 GCA_019911795.1 Thermoanaerobaculia bacterium
GTTCACGTCCCTCGTTGGGAGTGGTGGCGACGAAATAGACGACGTTGCCGATCCGGGTGAGCCACGCCGGTTCAGAGCCCGGTCCTTCCGGGTAGAGGTCCACGAGCAATGAGGCACTGCCGGGGGTTCCATCCGAGATCCACAGCTCGTTGCCGTGCACTCCGTCGTCGGCGGCGAAGAGGAGGGTCGAGCCGAGGAAGACGCCTTGGGCTCCGCTCGGGTTGGGCGGGCTTGTTCGCGAACTGTCGGCTCCGGCGAAAAGGTCGCCGAGGAGTTGGGTGCCGGAGGGCGTGCCGTCTGAGTACCAAGGCTCACGGCCGGTGGCTGCAGTAGTAGCGAAGAAGAACACACCACGGTCGACCTCGGGGTCCGTAACCAACCAGGAGGGGTTGGAACTTGCGGCCCCCGGCTCGAGGTCGGCTATCGGCACCGGCGGCTGGCCATGGTCTTGCCGCCAGAGTTCGACGCCGGTGGCAGCGTCGCCGACCGAGAGGTACGAGGTGCCCTCCGTCGAGGCGCCATCTAGAGCGTCGATCAGGGTGGGGAGTAGCGTGGTGCCGAGGAGAGTGCCGTCGCTCTGCCAGACCGAGTCGGCGACATCGATGAGGATCGACTGGGAAAGTGGGACGAAGCGGGCGCCGTCAAGATCTATCGGGCCAAAGGCGGTGCTGATCTCCTCGGTGCCGGCGAAGGTTCCATCGGTTCCCCAAAGGTGGACCACGTCGTCCTGGTCGACTCCAAGGATCGCCCGGTCCCTCGTCTTTGGGAGGTGAAACGAGCTGATGCCGTCAACCCTGGACCCCATCGGCACGGAGGGGGGAAGTAGCACGGTCGACGAGGGAGTACCGGCGCTTGACCACCATCCATGGGTTCCCGTGGCGCCTTCGGAGGCCGTCGTTAAGCAACGCCTGCCCAACGCAGACTGGAGTACGTACAAGAAGTTGTTCCCCGGGAACACCGATGAGGTTTGGTCGTCGACCTGGCGAATCCGGTGGGTCCCAAGGGCAGTACCATCTGTGATCCATGGCGAGGCGTCGAAGTCGGTGGAGAAGGCCTGGAACAGAATGTCCCCTCCGTCGAGCTGAAGGGGGAGCGACCAGACTGGATAGCCAACCGATCCGCCAGACCCTGGGTAGATGTCTTTAATCTGAAAGGTCGTTCCGGGGGTTCCTTCGGTGATCCAGGGCTCCGGTCCCAGTGAGTCGGCACTCATTCCTAGGAAGAGCCCGTTCGGCAGTTGCAGGCGAGGCTCAAAGAAGGTGTAGAAGATCTCATCGAGGACCACAAGATCCGTCACGGCGTTGCCATCGGAGACCGTCAGCCGGTAGTCCGAAGTACTCTGTTCCCAGCGTGCAAACACAATCCCCTGGGGTGTACCCCCCAGCGGTCCGTAGTAGGAGGACACCGCAGGTATAAAGGAGGTTCCTACGGCTGAGCCGTCGGTCCGCCACACCCTCATCACGGCGTCCTGGTCCGTTGCACCGAACCAAAACACCGCCTCGTGCTCGACGAAGATCTCGGGATAGGAACCCTCGACTCCGGGGCGGAGATCGGCAACCAATTCCGTTCCGGGCGCGGTCCCGTCTGTAGCCCATAGCTCCCAACCGTGGACGACGTCCCAGCCGGAAAAGTAGAGGCGACCGTCGAAGGCCTTAGGTCCGCGGCTAGGATTGATATAAGTAGCGAAATTGTTGACCGGGATGGTGGTGATCGGCTGGGTTCCGATGGGTGTTCCGTCGCTGCGCCAGAGTACGTCGCCGGACCAGAAGAGAAGGAGGTTATCCAGGGGGAAGAGATCGCGGTCCCAAGTAGATAAACCGTCGCTGGGGCCGGCCACCGCGTCGGTGAGTCTGACGGTGCCGCCGGCCGTTCCATCGGTCGCCCACAACTCGCAGCCATGCTGCCCATCGTCGGCGACAAAGAACACGTTGCCGGCGAGTTCCAGGAGTTGGCCACAGGATGATCCCTTCGGACCTGCCCGCAGGTCCAGGAGTCTCTGTGTCGTCGCTGCCGTTCCTTGGGACGTCCAGAGTTCGGCCCCGAAAGCTCCGTCGTCACCGAAGAAATAGAGGCGGCCTCCATCGCTGACCATGGGGGCGCCCTGGGCCATGCCATGGCAGACCCCCGAACAGAGGTCTTTCACCATTTCGGTGCCTTCTTCGGTGAGATCGGTGCGCCACAGCTCCTGACCGTGGACTCCGTCGTTGCCGAAGAAGTAGACGAACTCTCCGAGTTCGATGAAGCCCCCGGGCTGCGCCTCTAAGAACGTCGGCTGTACCGACTGGCCGATATCGCTAGCCAGCGCAGCGGGTGGGTATGTCTGGGCCGACACCATGGTTACGGTGGCGAGGAAGCCGCCCAAGCAGGCGTTGAGGTGATGTCTTGGCGGGAGTAGGAGGCTCAGCGATCTACTTCGTGCGGCACTCCAGAAGATACTCATTGCGGATCCCTTTTCAAAGCAAACTTAAGTTACACAATATCAGGAAGTGACAAGGAATGGCGTGGGAGGACTCACGACTCTCGGTGATAAACCTATCAGGCGGGATCTCTCGTGGACGGGATCGGATGGCGACAGTCTTTCGCTCACCCTGCTCACCTCTGGCTGGCTCGTTCGTAGGCCCGGTCTGACCACGAAGGGTATACAGGTGCCGTCGATACAGACGTTGCTGCACCCCGTGGAATCAGGCTGTCGTTGGATCGAGGCCATGTGACCTTGACACCACCTCCCGACCGCTGGATGATCGAACGCTATGTTCGGTCTAGGCGTTCCCGAGTTGCTCTTCATCATGGCCCTCGCGCTGCTCATCTTCGGTCCCAAGAAGCTGCCGCAGATCGGGCGGACGTTGGGACGAGGTATGGCCGAGTTTCGCAAGGCGTCCACGGAACTGCAGCGGAGCATCAATCTCGACCTGGAGGACCCGCCCCCTCGGCCCAAGGCGCGTCCAGCGGCTGCCCCGGAGTCCTCGGCTTCCCCTGAGTCCTCAGCTGGCCCTGAAGCCTCGTCGACGGGTGTCGAACGACCACCGACCGTCGAGGACTCGACCGCGGAGGTTACGAGTCAAGAGGCTGGGGACAGCGTCCCAAGTTCGGAGCCGGCGCCACCTCGATGACGCCGACCGACGGAGAGATCGAGGTTCGCCGCGCGGTGGGAGCGGTGGAACGGAAGGTCCCGACCCCGCCGCCTCCGCCGGACGAGGAACTGGAGAGCATGAGTCTTCTCGGTCACCTCGAGGAGCTCCGACGTCGGCTCTTCTGGGTTCTCGGGACGCTGGCCCTGGCGTTTGCCGGTTGCTGGACTTTCGCCGATCAGATCTTCCAGTTTCTCGCCAGGCCGATCTACCGGTACCTGCCTCAGGGACAGAAGCTGGTGATCCTCGGGGTGACGGATGCCTTCATGCTCTACATCAAGGTAGCGCTGCTGGCATCCATCTTCGTGTCGACTCCGGTCATTCTGTACCACGTGTGGCGCTTCATTGCGCCCGGTCTCTACCGCAAGGAGCGTAGCTACGCTCTCGGGTTCATCTTCTTCGGTTCGGTTCTCTTCGTCTCGGGAGGCGCGTTCGCCTACTACGTCGCCTTCCCGTTCGCGGTCGAGTTCCTGCTCGGAGTCGGCAGTTCCTTTACCGCCGCGATCACCGGACCGAGTTATCTCAGCTTCATGATGACGGTAATTCTCGGACTCTCCCTGATGTTCGAGCTGCCCGTGGTGATCTTCTTTCTCTCGCAAGTGGGCCTGGTCACGCCGCGCTTCCTGCTGCGTCACTTCCGGTGGGCGGTCCTGATCATCTTTATCGCCGCTGCTTTGATTACACCGACCCCCGATGTCTTCAATATGTGCCTGTTCGCGTTGCCGACGATGGGGCTCTATCTCCTCGGCATCGCGGTCGCGGCGATCTTCGGTCGCAAACCCAAGGTGGTCGAGAGCGAGGAGGAGGCGGAGGGGGCTTGAGCCTAGGGTAGGTTCCCCCGCGCGGTCAGACCGCTAGGCTGACGATGTCGGGGGCTGCCGACGCCAGCGCCGGTGCATCCAGACCCACTGATCCGGGCACCTTCGGATCTGGCCTTCGATCGATCGAGTCATGATGGCGGTGGCTTCGGCGGCATCGGGTGGTAGATCGAGGGGCGACTCGAAGCGAGCGAGATGGCGCCCGTTGGGTAGCCGTTCGAGGAAGGCAGGGATGACGAGGGCCTTCTGCTTGATGGCGATCTGGGCGGCACCGATCGCGGTGAAGGCGGGCCGGCCGAAGAAGGGAACCCACACCCCTTCGGCTTGAATGTCCTGATCGATGAGGAGGGTGAGAGAGCCCCCGCGGCTCAAGACCCCGAGAAGCCGACGCGCCGAGCCCGGTGCGCCCCGTTCGATGATCTCGGTACCGAAGTGGGCGCGGAAGCGGTTGAGGTGGGCGTTGAGACGCTCGGCGCTCATGCCGCGGACCACGGCGGCGAGTTCGATCCCCCGCGCATTGAGAACCGGAGCGAGCAGCTCCCAGTTGCCGCAGTGTCCGGTGAGGAAGAGCACCGGACGGTTTTCGCTGCGGGCGGTTTCGACGATTGCGAAGTCCTCGACGTCGATGAAGCGTTGCGCCTCTTCCGCCGGCCGCCGCCAGAGGTAGAGACACTCGGTGAGGTTGGAGCCGAGATGAAGAAAGCTGTGCCGTCCGAGAGCCTGTCGTTCGTCCTCGGCGAGAGCGGGGAAGGCGATGGCGAGGTGGTCCAGGGCGCGCCGGCGCTCCCGCGAGGACAGAGCCCAGAAGAGTCGTCCGAGGGTCCGCCCGATCGACTGACTGGCCGACCATCCAAGGACCGACAGCAGGCTGCCGAGAACGGTGACCATGGCGGAGAGGAGGACGGCGCGGATCCGCCGCCAGAGGAATCTGAGTCGCCGTCGCGACGGCTTGGCGGCAGGCGAGGGAGAGTCAGTGCCCATGGCGTCAGCCGCCGTGGTCACGCACGAGGGCTCCCCAGTCGCCACGAGCGCGGAGGAGCGCTTCCACCGCGGCGCGAACCGCACCCCGGCCGCCGGGCCGGTCGAGGACCATCTGGACCGAGGACGTGACCTCGTAGCAAGCGTCCGCCGGCGCCATGCTGAGCCCACAACGCCTCAAGACGGCGAGGTCGGGAAGGTCGTCGCCGATGTAGGCGACCTCCTGGCTCTCGAGGTCGTGTTCGGCGAGGAAGCGATCGAACTCCGCTTCCTTGTTGGCGATACCGAGCATCAGAGTGGTGATCCCGAGTTGCTCGGCCCGCTGACGGACGACGGGAACGTCGCGCCCCGAGAGCAGGCCGATCTTTAGGCCGGCTTCCCGCGCCAGGACCAGAGCGAGGCCGTCCTTCACGTCGAAGGTCAGGCCCTGGGTGCCGTCGCCCCAGCAGTGGATCTGTCCGTCGGTGAGCACTCCGTCGACGTCGAGGAGTAGCCACTGGATGCGTCGCGACCGCAGCTGGAGTTCGGCCCGGGAGAAGGTCAAAACAGCTCCAGTCGCCAGAGGTCGTGAAGGTGCACGATCCCGTCGAGATGCCTCGCGGGGTCGCAGACGAAAAGCGACGTGATCCGCTTCTCCTCCATCTTGTGGAGGGCGGCCGAAGCGAGGACGTCGGCGGCGATGGTCTGAGGCCTCGGGTTCATGCAGTCGGCGGCACGGCGAGTCAGTAGGTCGTCGTGGACCTCGAGAAGGCGTCGAAGGTCGCCATCCGAGATAGCCCCGACGAGCCGTCCTTCCTCATCGATCACGGCGGTAATGCCCAACCCCTTGTTGGACATCTCGAAAACCGCTTCGCGCATCAAGGCGGTGTGAACGATCCTGGGAAGTCGCTCGTCACGATGCATCAGCTGGCTCACCTCGAGGAGTCGCTTGCCGAGCTGGCCGCCGGGGTGGAGGCGGGCGAAGTCTCGGTCGGTGAAGCCGCGCTGCTGCATCACCGCCATGGCGAGGGCGTCACCGAGTGCGAGGGTGGCCGAGGTCGAGGCGGTGGGCGCGAGGTTCAGGGGGCAGGCTTCCTGTTGGATGGCGACCGAAAGGGACACGTCGGCAAGGCGAGCGAGGGGACTCGCGGGCTTGCCGGTGATCGCGATCAAAGGCACGCCCAGTCGCTTCAAGGTTTCGACGAGTCGTAGTAACTCCTCGGTGGTCCCTGAGTTGGAGGCGGCGAGCACGACGTCGCCCTCGATGATCATGCCGAGGTCGCCATGGATCGCCTCCGCCGGATGTAGAAACATCGAGGGAGTGCCGGTCGAGGCGAGGGTCGCGACGACCTTCTGCAGCACGAGCCCGCTCTTGCCCATGCCGGTGCAAACGACTCGTCCTCTGCAGTTTGCCATGAGGTCGACGGCACGTTCGAAGCCTTCGTCGAGTTGGGGGATCACGTCGAGGATTGCCTGCGCCTCGATCTCCAGGACCTGTTTGGCAACGTCCCGGGGGCTGGACCCGTCCATCATCCGAGGCTTGGAAGTGCGAGGCTTGGTCATGCGAGGCTTGGTCATGCGAGCGGGACGTTCGCCTGCAAGGTGCGATGGATCTCGAGGAGGGATACCGCGAGCGCTTCGGCTCGTGGTACCGAGAGCTGGGTGGCTCGGTCGGACTTGGCGTTGTCGGGATCGGGATGCACTTCCATGAAGATCCCGGCTGCGCCCGCCGCCACCGCAGCCCGAGCCAGGGGCTCGGCGAAGCGTCGCTCGCCGGCGGTTTCACCCTGGCCGGCCCCGGGGAGCTGCAGCGAATGAGTGACGTCGAAGATCACCGGGATGCCGAGGTCCCGGAGGATAGTGAAGCTCCTCATGTCGACCACCAGGTTCTTGTAGCCGAAGCTGACTCCGCGTTCGGTCACGGTGATGCGACCGTTGCCGACTTTGGTGGCCTTCTCGACCGCCCAGCGCATGTCGTCGGGAGCCATGAACTGCCCCTTCTTGATGTTGAGGGCACGGCCGGTCCTTGCCGCAGCGACGATGAGGTCGGTCTGACGACAGAGGAAGGCGGGGATCTGCAGCACGTCACAGACCTCGGCAACCGGGCCGCACTGTGCAGGGTCATGGACGTCGGTCAGGACCGGCAGTCCGGTCTCCTCCTTGGCCTTCGCCAGGATTCTCAATCCCTCCACCATTCCGGGGCCACGGTAGCTCTTGAGAGAACTTCGATTCGCTTTGTCGAAGGAGGCCTTGAAAAGCAAAGGTAGACCGAGGCGATGGGCCATGGACGCTACCTTTCGCGCCGCGTCGAGAGTCTCCTCTTCGCCTTCGCTGACACAGGGGCCGGCGATGAAGGGAAGGGTGTCACCACCGATCGAGACGCCGGGAGCGAGCTCGAAAGGAGTCAGGGTCAAGCAACGGCTCCTGAGGTCTTGGCCGAGGCGGCGACGGGGCTGATCTTCTCCCGCTCGAGCGCGCGCGCGGGTTCCTTGCGTGCTTCCTGTTCGCGCAGGGCCGCGGCGATGTAGGACACGAAGAGCGGATGGGGATCGGTGGGCTTCGACTGGTACTCGGGATGGAACTGACAGCCGAGGAACCAAGGATGGTCCTCGAGTTCGACCATCTCGACAAACTTCCCGTCGGGAGAGAGACCCGATATCCGAAGGCCGTTGGCGGTCAAGACTTTGAGATACTTCTGGTTGACCTCGTAGCGATGACGATGTCGTTCCTGGATCTCCTCGACACCGTAGATCTCGGCGGCCAGAGTTCCCGGGCTGATGCGGCAGGGATAGGTGCCCAGGCGCATGGTCCCACCGAGTTCCTCGACCCCCAGGAGGTCGCGCAGCTTGTAGATAATGGGGTCGTTGGCCTGGTCGTCAAACTCGGAGGAGGTGGCATTCTCGATGCCGCAGACGTGACGAGCGTATTCGATGACCATGCACTGCATCCCGAGGCAGATGCCGAAGAAAGGAACTTTGTGCTCGCGCGCATAGCGAATCGCCCGGATCTTCCCTTCGGTGCCGCGCGGTCCGAAGCCGATCGGCACCAACAGGCCGTCGACCTCGAAGACCTCGCGCGGCCAGTGATCGCTCTCGATGTCTCCGGCGCTGATGTAGACCAACTCGACTTCGGTGTCGTTGGCGATCCCGCCGTGCAGGAGCGCTTCGTTGAGGCTCTTGTAGGCATCGGGGAGCTCGATGTATTTTCCGACGATGCCGATGCGCACCTTGTGTTTGGGGTTCTTGATCTTCTGGACCAGGGACTCCCAACGCGACATGTCGCGCTCGTAGTGTGGCAGGTTGAGCAGGTCGAGGAGGGTCTCGTCCAGCTCCTCACGGCAGAAACTCAGCGGCACCTCGTAGATGGTGGAGACGTCCCGGGCGGCGATGACATGTTCGGCCGGCAGGTTGCAGAAGAGCCCAATCTTCTGGCGCAATTCATCGGGAAGATGTCGGTCGACTCGGCACAGCAGAACATCGGGGGAGATACCGATCGCCCGGAGTTCGCGGACCGAGTGCTGGGTCGGCTTGGTCTTCAGCTCGTCGGCCGCGGCGATGTAGGGGACCAGCGTCAAGTGGATGTTGACGGCGTTGTTGCGACCCAGTTCCAGGCGCATCTGTCGGATTGCCTCGACAAACGGAAGGGACTCGATATCGCCGACCGTGCCGCCGATCTCGATGATGACGACGTCCACGCCGTCGGCCACTCGGCGCATCGCCGACTTGATCTCATCGGTGATGTGGGGGATCACCTGGACCGTCTTGCCCAGGTAGTCGCCACGACGCTCCTTGTCGATCACCGACTGGTAGATCTGGCCGGTGGTGTAGTTGTGGTTCTTGGATGTCAGGGTGTGGGTGAAGCGCTCGTAGTGACCGAGATCCAGATCGGTCTCGGCGCCGTCGTGAGTCACGAACACCTCGCCGTGCTGGTAAGGCGACATCGTCCCCGGGTCGACATTGACGTAAGGGTCGAACTTCATGAGGGTGACGGTGAAGCCACGCGACTCGAGGATGGCGCCGACCGACGCTGCCGCGACTCCCTTGCCTAGAGATGAAACCACTCCGCCCGTTATGAAGATGTACTTTGTGCCCATGAGATCCTTCGTTCGGTGGCGTACTCGACCCTTCGATTGCGCAGGATCCAGTCGATTCTGCGCTCTGCAATGGCCGATACTGAACGCATTTGGCCTGCTACCTCGTTGTCGGGGCACGGGACGGCCAAAACGCGCTCTACGTTTCCGGGTACTCTACCGGACGATGAGCCTTCGGCCAAGTA
>JAIOJS010000476.1 GCA_019911795.1 Thermoanaerobaculia bacterium
GGGTGATCCCGCGGACCCAGCGGGAGAATCCCATGTCGCAACACGACTCCTTGAAAACCCTTCTTGCCAAGGCACTCGAGGGGCACGGTTGGGCGACCCGCAGCACTCTCGCCAACACCTGGCGACTGCGGGGGCTTGGCAAGGAGATCGACGCGGCGTTGGTCGACCTGCAGCAGCAGGGACAGGTGGCGCCCTGTGACCTACGCCTGGCAGAGGGTGTCCGGGTTCGCGGTTTCGTTCGTGTCGAAGACCTCGATCTCGCGGTACGCCTCGATCGAGTGCGTCCGAGGGGCGAGCGCGGTGTTCTACTGTCTCCCTTTGATCCTCTCCTCTGGGATCGTCGCCGCGTCCTCCAGCTCTTTGACTTCGAGCAGTTGTTGGAGATCTTCAAGCCGGCTCGGCAGCGCAAGTTCGGCTACTACTGCCTGCCGGTACTCGCGGGGGAGAATCTGATCGCAAGGGTCGACCTCAAGGCCCATCGCCGTCTCGGAACCCTCGAAGTACTCTCCGTGCGCTACGAGAGCACGGGCACGGCGAGTGCGGGAACCTCGGTGGAGGCGGGGGCGCTGGCCTTCGCTCTCGATCGCTACGCGGCAGCGGTGGAACTGCGACTCGCGGAGTAGGGCTCCTCGACCTCCGACTCCGAGCCTGCCCACCACGAATCTAACCCCGACGCGACAAGCCCAAGAACGGTGTCCAACACGGCAACGGCGTCTAAACACGGTCTGAATAGGCAAAGAAAAAGGCCCTCCGAGGAGGGCCTTCCGAAAGGCGTTCAGCCGCCGACCGGGTCCCGATGGTCCGGCCGGTTAATGCTGTCTACCAGCGGGGACGACCGCCGCCGCCGCCGCCACCGCCCTCGCCACGGGGGCGAGCTTCGTTGACCTTGAGGTTACGTCCACCCATGTCCGTGCCGTCGAGGGCGCGAATGGCGGCGTCAGCGCCGTCATCGTCCATCTCAACGAAGCCGAAGCCTCGGGGCCGACCGGTCTCACGATCGGTGATCAGCGCGACGCTCTCGACATTGCCGTGGGCGCCAAATACTTGCCTGACCTCGTCTTCGGTGGCACTGAAGGGAAGGTTTCCAACATAGATCTTCTTCATAACTCTACTTCTTTCTTACTCAAGCGTCCTGGGTTGTCCCAGGCTCCGATTCACTAAACGACTCCGAGCATCGGAGTCTTGGTATGGGCTCCCCCGTACCTAAAGCACCAACTGGGGCTTGGGTAAGCGGCTACGTTTGAAGGTGTCGGGATTCTTCGGGCGGTAGTACTCCTCGTAATGAGGAGCAGGATACTCACATCCGCGGATACCCTACTCTCTTTTTGCGGTTTTGTCTAGTTCTGGTCTAGGGAGTGCCTCGGGAGGCAAATAGTAGACCCTCAATTCGGGCTCCTATTCGGTGTCCTTCCAGATGGCGAAGCCCTCGTCTCCCTCGGAATTGGCCCAGGCTCGGTACATGCCATCGGTATTGAAGTGGAGGACGATCTCACCGGTAGGTCCGACGAGGATGACGCCGCCGTCGCCCGGGTCGAGACGCTCCTCAAACACCCGGTGGGCGGCCGCCGCCAGCGTGAGTTGTTCTCCTTCGACGAGGGCGGCGATCGATCGAGCGATCGTATGGCGGATAAACTGCTCGCCTCTGCCGGTGCCGGAGATGGCGCAGCAAGAGTTGTCGGCGTAGGTGCCGGCGCCGATGACGGGAACGTCGCCGACGCGGCCCCAACGCTTGTTGGTCAGACCACCGGTGGAGGTGGCGGCGGCCAGGTCACCGTTCTGATCCAGGGCCACCGCGCCGACCGTTCCAAAGTGATCCTTCTCCTGGGCTCTTCGAAGGGCCTCGAGGCGTTCTTCGGTATCGAACCAGTGGTTGTCGACCCGCTTGACCTTCATTTCGGTGGCGAACTCCTCGGCACCTCTGCCGACCATGAAGACATGGGGTGAGCGATCCATGACCAGGCGGGCGAGGCGGATCGGGTTGCGAACGGTCCGCAGACCAGCAACCGCACCGCAGGAGCGATCGCTTCCGTCCATGATCGCGGCATCGAGTTCATGAGTTTCGTCGTGGGTGTAGACGGCACCCTTGCCGGCGTTGAAACGCTCATCGTCTTCGAGACGGACGACGACGAGCTCCACGGCATCGATCGCGGCGCCACCCTCGGACAGATGTTTGCGGGCCAGATCGATGGCACCCAGTAGGGCTTGTTCGTAGGCTTGCCGAGTCTCCTCCGACATCTCGCGGGAGGGGGAGCCGGCTCCACCGTGGACGGCGATGGCCCATTCCATGGTGGGCGTGGCCGTGGACGGTTGGTCGCTAGGGGCTCGGACGCCGTCGTCCCCCGAGCAACTCATGGCCAGAAGGGCAGCCGCCAAGATGAGGGTTGGGAGGGATCTTCGCCCGGGTTCAGGTCGCGTCGTCAGGTTGATCCGCATTCTGTCTCCTTAATCGATGAACCGTCATCGTATCCTTGTCGTCAGTTCGAGTTGACTCGATGTAACTCGGGCGGGGTCGAGGCAGGGCTACAATTCGTCCCGAATGTTGCTCAATAGACCTGATCGACCCAATCGACCTGATCGGCCCCTAGGGCTGTGGTTCTTGACCGGTGCACTGTTGGCGAGTCCCCTGATCCATCTCTTTGCCCTGGCCGGCGGATCGGTGTGGCTGAATTTCGGTAGCCGCCGGGTGTGGGACAACATCGTCTATCTGGCGATCGCTCCTTTGGTCGGGTACTTCCTCGCCGCGCGACATCCGAGAGCTCGTTTCTCCGCCTACGTCTTCCTTAGCTGCGAACTGATCCGGGCTCATCGTATCGACTCCTGGCCGCTGGCAGCACTCTCCGTTCTAGCGATCCTCTACCTGCAAACTCCGGGTGCCCGTCGGATTCACCCGCGGGTGAAGTCGCGCGAGGTACTCAGCCGCTTGGGGGTCCCGGACCGGAAGACCTCCGAATGAACGAAGCGCCCGTCGCCTCACCGCTGACCCGTCTGTGGCGCTACGCCTCCGCCTATCGTGGACCACTCCTCCTGGCGACGCTCTGTTCGATTCTCAATAAGGCGGTCGATCTGGCGCCCCCGGTCCTCATCGGAGCCGCCGTCGACATCGTCGTTCGCCGCGAGGGGTCGCTCCTCGCCAGTTGGGGCTTTCCCAGCCCTCGCGAGCAGCTCATGGTGCTGGCCGTGTTGACCTTCTTGATCTGGACGCTGGAGTCGGTCTTCGAGTATGCGTACGCGGTGCTGTGGCGCAATCTGGCGCAGTCGGTCCAGCACGATCTTAGGCTCGAAGCGTATTCACGCCTCCAAGGTCTGGAACTCGCCTACCTGGAGGACCGCTCGACCGGAGGGCTGATGGCGATTCTGAACGATGACGTCAATCAGCTCGAGCGGTTCCTCGACGTCGGGGCCAACGAGGTACTACAGGTTCTGACGACGGTCGTGCTGGTCGGAGCAGCCTTCTTCTACTTGGCTCCGAGCGTGGCCTGGATGTCGTTTGTTCCGGTGCCGCTGATCCTCTGGGGTTCGTTGCGCTTTCAAAAGCAGATTCAACCGCGCTACGCCGAGGTGCGCGAGCGGGTTGCATCCCTCTCGGCCCAGCTGGCCAACAATCTGGGCGGCATCTCCACCATCCAGAGTTTCGTTGCCGAAGAGCGGGAGGTGGAGCGGATCAGAGAGGAGAGCGACGCCTACAGACGAGCCAACCGCAAGGCCATTCAACTCAGCTCGGCCTTCTCCCCGCTAATCCGCATCGCGGTCTTGATCGGCTTCACCGCCACTCTTCTTTACGGAGGATTCCTCGCTCTCGACGGAGGCTTGGAGGTGGGTGCCTACAGCGTCCTCGTCTTCCTCACTCAGCGTCTGCTCTGGCCCCTGACGCGGTTGGGCCAGACCTTCGACCTCTACCAACGAGCCATGGCCTCGACCGTCCGCGTGCTCGATCTTCTCGACACCCAGCCCCAGGTGGTGAGTGGACCGGAGAGGTTGGAACTCGCTGACCGAAGGCCGGGGATACGACTCGAGGACGTGACCTTTTCCTACCAGCTGGGCTATCCGGCCCTCGATGGGCTCGATCTCGACATCGAGGGAGGCAGTACCACCGCCCTGGTGGGTGCCACCGGATCCGGCAAGACAACGGTGCTCAAGCTCTTGATGCGCTTCTACGATGTCGATTCCGGACGCATCCTGCTCGATGGACGGGACATCCGCACCCTGCGCCTTGGTGACCTGCGGACCACCATCGCCTTCGTCAGCCAAGATGTATTCCTCTTTCAGGGGACAGTGCGGGAAAACCTGATCTACGGTCGACCGGCCGCCACGGCGGACGAGATTGTCGCTGCGGCCCGGGCCGCCGAGGCCCACGACTTCATCCTCGAGCTTCCTCAGGGCTACGACACGGTGGTGGGTGAGCGTGGCCAGAAGCTCTCGGGAGGTCAACGTCAGCGCCTGTCGATCGCGCGAGCGGTACTCAAGGAGGCGCCGATTCTGGTCCTCGACGAGGCGACTTCAGCGGTTGACAACGAGACCGAGGCAGCGATCCAGCGTTCGATCGCTCGCATATCGCACCAGCGAACGACCTTGGTGATCGCTCATCGGCTTTCGACCATTCGCTCCGCCGATCGGATCTACGTCCTGGAAGGAGGCCGGCTTGCCGAGGAGGGGGATCACGAGACCCTACTGGCCCGAGATGGGATCTACGCTTCCCTGTGGCGTGTGCAGACGGGACGGGTCGGATCGCTGCCGGCCGAGGCTTCGCTCGACTGACGTCTCGACTCGTCGATTCGGGGCGGGACCCGTCGATCTGGACCGCTACGGGTCTCAGAACAACGGTACAGAGTCGATAGAAACCGGTGTAACCCTCTGGCTTCTAGAAACGTAGAAGGGGAGATATGCGAAAGAGACTTCTTCTCCACGGCCTAGCCTTGCCCCTCTTCGTTGCACCGCTCTTGGCCCAGGATGCCGTTCCTCGTCGGTCCTATGGAACGACGAGAGTGGCAGTGAGTCCTGAGATCGATGGACGGCTCGACGACGCAGCGTGGCGGGGAGTGTCATGGACTGGTGACTTTGTGCAGCGACAGCCCGTCGATGGTGCCGAGCCCAGTGCCGAGACCGAGTTCAAGGTGGTCTACGATGACGAAGCCCTGTACTTCGCCTTTCGTGCTCACGACGACCCAAGCGTCCTGTCAAGTATTCTCGAACGTCGCGATCGCTTTCCGGGAGACTGGATCGAGGTCAACATCGACAGCTACCTCGATCGACGCACCGCCTTCTCCTTCACCTTCAGCCTCTCCGGGACCCGGGGCGACGAGTTCATCTCCGACGATGGTCGAAACTGGGACGGGCGTTGGGATCCCATCTGGGGCGGTGCCTCCCAGGTCGATGATCAAGGCTGGAC
>JAIOJS010000477.1 GCA_019911795.1 Thermoanaerobaculia bacterium
CCTCTAGGAACACCCTCCGCGAATCGGCGACCCGGATTAGGGTACAGTCATCGCCATGATCCATGAGACTCTCGCGATACTGGCGATCCTCCTCGGTATCGTTCTTGTCTCACTGCTCCTGACCGAGCGCTACCCTTGGGCGAATCGGCTTTCGGTCCTGATCTGGATCCTCGGATTGGCAGCGCTGGCCTCGAACACGGGCCTGATCCCCACCGAGCTACCGCTCTACGGATCGATTGCCGGATTCACCGTACCGTTTGCCGTGGCCCTGGTGCTCATGCGGGTTCATCTGGGCGACATCCGTCGCGCGGGTACGGCGATGATCGCGGCGTTTGCTCTCGCCTCGGTCGCCACCGCCGTCAGTGTAGCCATCGCGACAATCGCCCTCGGAGCATGGCTTGATCCCCTGGTGGGGGGAGAGAGTTGGCGCCTCGCTGGTCCCTACACCGGCACCTTTATCGGGGGCTCGCTCAACTTCTTCGCGCTCTGGTCGGGACTGGAACTGGGGCGTCCTGATCTGTTTGCGGCCGCCAACGCCGTCGACAATCTATCGATCTTTCCGCTCGTCGCCTTCTGGATTCTGGTTCCACGATTCCTCGGATCCCGGTTCCCAGTGGCCGCGGTCTGGCGTCCATCGACCGAGGACGATTCCGACGCGGAAGAGACTTCCACCCCACGCCTGATCTCCTCACATCTGGCGGCCCTCTCCTTCCTGGCCATCTTCATCATGTGGCTCAGCGACTGGCTCAAAGTCACGCTTCTAGACCCGGTCCTGCCGGGGATCCCCTCCATCCTCCTGATCACCGCCTTTGCTCTCGCCCTCGGGCAGCTTCCGGCCGTTCGCCGCCTCGAGGGCGGCTGGGAGGTCGGCTTTCTCGCCTTCTACCTGTTCTTCGCCGCCGTAGGTGCAATGATCGACGTCGGTAACGCGGTACAGCTCGCCCCCGTTCTGTTCGCCTACGTGATGATCATCGTGGTCGGGCACATGGTTCTGGTCTACGGTCTGGGGCGTCTTCTTAGGATGGATATCGGGGTGCTGACGATTGCCTCCGTCGCCACCAAGTCCGGCCCCGCCATGGTCCCTGCGATGACTGAGAGCCTAGGCTTGAAACACCTGACACTGCCCGGTGTTCTGATGGGGCTGGTGGGATATGCCCTGGGCAACTATGCCGGCGTGGCTGTGGCCTACGCGGTAAGAGCATTCCTCGGCTGAAGTCGACGCTTCGCAAGACTCGTGGGGCTAAGTGCCCGCACAGGCCTTTACCTGCCCCTCCGACCGTTCGGAAGCGTTCGGGGCTCAGCTTCGATCGACTCACTCACTCGAGAGAAGCGGTCGTACTGAGCAGGTCGTCCTCGCTCGTCCGACGCTCCTCGTCGATACGTTCGTCGATCGTAGCGTCGACTCGGGTCGAGGGTGGTGGCGCCGCCGACTCCGCGCCTCGGGAAGTGTCTTTCGGCGGCTCCTTGGCCACCCTGGTACGAGGTGCCATCCTCACCCGATAAATGGGTTCCGGCAAGTCCATACCTGCATCCTCTAGGGCGGTCTTGACCCGACGCATGGCCTCCCCCTTGACGGCACTGAAGTCGAACTCCCGTTGGTCAACCCAACCAAAGTAGTGGATCGTGACGCTCGAGTCTCCCAGTTCGACGATCCGGGCCGTAGGCGCAGGCTCGGCGACCACTCCCTCGATATCAAAGAGTGTCTCCACCCCCAGTCTCTGAGCCACCAGGAGATCCTCGTCGGTACCAACCCCCACCGCCACGTGGAAGCGGCGCAGTGGGTTCCGGGTGTAGTTGATCAAAACCGAGTTGAACACCTTGGCGTTCGGAATCCGCAAGTGATTTCCGTCGAGTGTGAGCAGAATAGTGGCTCGCGAGGTGAGCCGCAGGACCTTCCCTTCGTGCCCGTCGACAGCGACATGATCATTGGGTAGGAACGGCTGACGGAAACTCATCAAGATGCCGGCGATGAAGTTTTCGGCGGCGTCCCGAAAGGCAAATCCGATCGCCAGGCCCGCCACACCGGCGGTGCCGAGCACCGCGCCGACCAGCGCTGTGGCGTCGAGAAGTTCCAGCGCGATCAAGATTCCGGTCAGCAGAATCGCCGATCGGAAGGCCAAGCGCCATAGGTCTTGGACGAAGGGATTCTCCGACAGGCGCCGGTAGACACGACTCCAACGTCCCACCCAACGGGCGAGAATGACGAAAATACCGATGATCCCGAACGCCACGACCAGCAGAGGAAGCCAGCCGAGGAAGGTCCGAAGGCGTTCCAGCAGATCCAGGAGAACCGGCCCGACGACCTCTCGTGGATCTCGTACCACTTCCGTTTGGTCCAAGACGTCGACGACGCCATCGACGGACTTGGCGAGCGACTCGGCCTCGGTCGACAACGCGAGAGAGAGAACCTCCCCCGAGAGTCGCACGACTCCGGCTTGGACCTCGACTACGACGCCCTCCAGGCCCTGGTAGGCCCGTAGCCGCCGGATCACCTCGCGCTGCACTATTGCGTCGGACGGCGCCGAGGTCTCGAGGAGCGATTCGTCGTCGCTCGGTGCGGCCGCCGTCGCTTCCGCTGCCGACTCTCGAGGCGCAACCTCAGGGTCCCCCTGGGCCCAAACGACTGAGATCCCCCCTCCAAAGGCTACGAGAAGGAACCACAGAGCAGCGGAACCAACCGCCCGCCATCGAGTTTGGTTCTCATCGCCGAGAATGAGCTTCCGGTCCCGCACCAAGAGTCGCGACCGAGGATGAAGATCATGGGTACGGTGGCCGTGCGCACTGCGGGATTCGAGGTCCTCCATCGGGGCGATTGTACCAGGCCTCTCGGGCTCTCCCAGGTGCCCGGGAGCGCTACGAACCGCCGACTCTCGCTCGCACGTGGTCCCGACTCCTAGTGAACCGACTGCGGTCCCGCCTCGTAGCCAGAGAATAGACAACAACGACGAGGAGACCTCATGAGCGACAACCACGAGGAGCCCTGCGGCTCCATCGATACCGACTATTCCGACCTTCGAGCCCTCTTCCTGAACTGCACCCTGAAGAAGTCACCGAGTCTGTCGCACACCAGGGGCCTGATCGACCGGTCCAAGGGAATTCTCGAAGCCCACCAGGTGACCGTCGAGGTCCTCCGGCCCGTCGACTACGACATCGCTCCCGGTGTCTATCCCGATATGACCGAGCATGGCTGGGACGAAGACGACTGGCCTGAGATTCAGAAGAAGGTGATGGCCGCCGACATCCTCGTGATCGGAACCCCGATCTGGCTTGGCGACAAGTCCTCGGTCTGCACCGGCGTCGTCGAACGCCTGTACGGCTACTCGGCCAAGCTCAATGAAGCCGGTCAGTACGCGTACTACGGTCGGGTGGGTGGCTGCCTCGTCAGTGGGAACGAGGACGGTATCAAGCACTGTGCCATGAACATCCTCTACTCCCTTCAGCACTTGGGATACGTCATACCCCCTCAGGCCGACGCGGGCTGGATCGGCGAGGCAGGCCCCGGCCCCTCCTACCGTGACGAGGGATCAGGAGGGCCCGAGAACGACTTCACCAACCGCAACCTGACCTTCATGACCTGGAACCTGATGCACCTCGCTCGCATGCTCAAGGACGCGGGAGGACTGCCGGCCCACGGTAACCAACGCTCGCAGTGGGACGCCGGATGCCGATTCGACTTCGAAAATCCGGAGTACCGCTGAACCGTCCCGTCATGTATCGCAGGCGCCATGCCACCTCGACAAAGCCGATCTCACAGAGACGCGATCGCCGAGGCCATAGCCACGCCGATCGAACCGAGGGCGATCAGCCAGTCCCACGGCCGCTCGACGGACGCCCACTCTTCCACCAGATACGGGATGCGCAGCGGCAGAAAAATGGCGAGAAAGGTGAGGCCGGATGCGACGAGGTTCAATCCATAGTGGATTGGATTGTGACTCGCCATATCCACCCCTCGAACCATCATCCCCCAAGTCGCGCTGTAGGCAAGGCAAGCGTAGATCGTCAACCCGAGATCCGCTGCCCGCTCCTTGGCTCGCGCACGGGTCTCGTTCAGCGGGGCCGCCTTGGGACCGGCGGAACCCAAGAGGAAGGCCCCGAGCGCAAGTCCGCGCAAGACCATCACCACGGTCAGAATTCCCACTGGCCACGGCATTCCACCACCCTCGGTTCCCACCTTCCATCCGAAAGCACCCATGGCGACGAACAAAACGAGAATCGCCACGACTATGTGGAGTAGCAACAGGTAGATAGCGCCCGCCGGAAGACGCCGTCCAGGCACAAGCCGGCGCCGAACCTGTCGCAACTTGACGGGAAGAGCCCAGGTCTCCAGCGCTATCGCCAAGAGAAGCAGCACACCGAGCCAAACGGCGCGACCTTCGGGATCGCGGGACGCCACATCGGCCGCCTCGGTCACCGGAGCCGCGAGTCGCCAGAAGTAGGCGGCGCAGATCAGGTCAAAAGCGACCCCGCCGAAACGACGGGACGAGAACAGGGACGGCATGAAGGAGATCGTACAGGCCTGGGCGGATCAGATCGAGGCGTTGCCTGGGTGGGGTGCACCTCCCTCAGTCGCCGAATGGCAGCGACCATGCGTTGGTGTCGCCACTCTCAAAGCCATCGAGGAATAGCGCAGACCGGAGTGACAGTCGATCCAAGTAGGCGTCGAAGCCGGCGTCTCCGGGATCGTCGGCCGTCAACGCCACGCTGCACAAGGCCGACTGCGTACCCGGCGAGGAAGCCAAAGAGAAGGTGAAGGGCGTCCAGTTGCCCGACAAGTCGGGTAGCGATGCGGCCGCCGCATTGCTCGAGTCGATCGGCCCAGCGCAGCTCTCGAGGACGAAATAGTCGCAAGCGACATCGACGGTGACCGTCGCTGCACCGAGGGCATCGAGTCGGGCGTCAAAAGCCAGATAAAGCCACGACGGGCCAGGCTCGATCGCGACGCATTGTGCCAGGGCTGAGGCTTCGGCGATATTCGAAATGATCTGAGCCGACCCAGAAAGCGTCGAGACGTCCGCGTCCACGGACTCGCTGGGGAGGATGGCGTTGGGCGGTACCACCACCTCGATCCAGGGCGCCACCGTCACTGGGCAACGATCAAAGTCGCCGTTGGCGAAGCGGTTGAGGGGATCGACTCGGAAGGTACTGACGAAGGGTTCACCGCCGGTTCCATCACCGTCGCCATCCAAGGCAAGGCCGCCGAAGTCCTCTACCGTGTCGCAAACGATCAGGCGGACCAGCCCGGACGGGGCCGACTCATGGAGCTCGAGGGAGAAAGTAGGCGTAGTGGGGTTACCATCCGCGCTGACACCAACGATAGCCAGCTCGCTGTCGTCACCGACAGTGCCCTCGCACGACGAGGTCGAGAGGTCGGCGTCGGGACCCGCCCCGACCACCCGATAGCCGTCGGCGACGTCGGCCCCTAGAACCGGCTCGTCGAAGGTCACTCGGAGGCCTGGGATCACGGCGCGCTGAGTCGAACAGTCGAGGATCTCGACGCCACCCAGGTCCGAGACGATCAGCACCTGCGGTGCCACGCCGTCGGTTACCGTCACGGTGTGATCTTCGACCTCGCCATCTGCCGCTGCTCCCGTCGCCTCGGCAACCCCGAGGCTCGATAGCCTAAAACGACCGACCGTCGTGCCGAGTACGGCCCCCGTGGGTGCGACGACGCTCACCGTATTGTTGCCCGCGGCCAGCGGCACGGCCGAGGCGATGCGGTCGCCGGCTTCGAGCCAGGCCCCGTCGCCACCGAAGTCGACCCACGCGTCGAGGAGGCCGGGTTCCGACGCGATGACCGTGAGGTCGACCGAACTGCCGATGACGAGCCCGGTGCCGAAGCTCACGCCGTCCTCGTCATCGTCCCCGTCCTGGTCGTCGCCGAGGGCCCCCGCCGACGGCTGGCCATCCGCGTCGGCATCCACAGAAGTGCCCAGGAAGAGGCTACCGAAGCCGTGACGTGCGCCGTCATTAGCCAGCTCGACCGGGTAGGGCGCCGGCGCATCGCCGTAGTCGGTGCCATCGACCTGATGACTCTCGGTGGTGGTGCTGGTGAGGTAGCTCCCATCCCCGTCGTAGGTAGCCTCGAGATTCCGTGTGCCGGCGACCGTCGGAGTGAGCATGCAAGAGCCACTGCCGGCGACCAGCGTGAGAGGGCACGAGGCACCAGCGCCGTCGCCCACCGTCACGTTACCGGTCGGAGTTCCCGAGCCGGGCGCGACCGCCGCCACGGTGACATCGACCTGGAAGGGCTGGAACGCGAGGGAAGGGTCCGGGGTATCGGCGGTGATCGTAGTCGTAGTTCCGGCGGGCACAACGTCGTGATCCGCCGAACCGTCACTGGCGCCGAAGCTGGCATCCCCGGCATAGCTGGCGGTCAGTGTGCGAGGACCGACCGTCGTGGCGACCAGGGAGCAGCCGCCAACGCCGACCGCGGCTGCACAGGAGTCAACGCCATCGCCCACCGTCACCAGACCGGTTGGGGCGCCGGCGCCGGGAGGCACCACCGTCACCGCCCAGGTCACCGCGACCGAAGCGCCGACGGGCGATGGGTCCGGGGTATCGGTGAGGATGGAGGTCGTCGTTTGTGCGGCCGCCACCGCATGGGAGAGACTATCCGCACTGCCGAGAAAGAAGCCAGCCGCCGCGTAAGTCGCCGTCCAGCTGCGAGTACCGGCCACTGTCGGGGTCAACTGACAGCTCATCGAGCCGCCGACCAGCACGCCCATACAGCTGGCGCCGGCACCGTCGTCGATAGTTACGAATCCGGCCACCGGGCCGGCCCCGACGACGCTCAACGGGTCTACCGTGACGCCCACCGTGACCGGTTCGCCGACGATGGAGGCATCGGGCGAGAAGGTGGTGAACGAAGTCTCCGTGGTGACGTCACAGGTGACGACCTGCTCCGCTCCACCGGCGATTTCTACGAGCACGGTCGTGCTGCAAGCGAGGATCTCGGCGGTCGCCAACGGAGACCCCGTCGCTGCGATGGACACACCCTCCGGATCGAGTGCGTCGATCACGGTCATCGTCAGTCCGTCGGTCGTGTCGATGGTCCCGAAGGTCGTGCCGCCCAGATGTTGATCGGTGAAGTTGGACGACCCAAATCCACTTTCGTCGACGAACAGACCGCCGGTGAACTGGCCGTCGACCGGCGTGCGAATGCCATCTCCGTCCGCATCCAGGCCGATCACGGAGACGTCCCTGAGGGTCAAGGGGTCGAAGAGGACGAAGACCTCTGCCACACCCAAGCCGTCAATGCGACTGAAGGCCTCGCCGGCTCCGACGATCGTCAGTCCGTCGGTGATACTCAGCGTCCCGAGGCTCAGCGGGTAGGTTCCCGTGGGCAGGATGATGATGTCTTCGCCGACGCCCGCCGGGCAGGCGTCGACTGCGATATCGTCATTTGCCGCGGCCACTGCTTCCCGCAATGTGCAATTGCCGTTTGTGTCGACATCATCGCTGGTGGTATCGACAGCGAGGAAGCCACCCGTGCCGACGGCGAGTGTCATGGGCCCAGGCGCTGTGCCCCCAGCATCGATCGAGATGTCGACGTTGACGCCGGCGACCAGCGGACAGGTCGATCCGTCGGACGGCTCATCACAGCCTTGGTTGCTGCCATTGTCATTGGCGAAGATGGTCAAGGTGTCGTCGGCTGGTGCCGACGGAGCGGTGTAGACGAGGGTGGCGAGAATCGCATCGACGGTAGCGCGCACCGCGTCGAAAACGATCGAAGTAGGCCCGCTGGTGAAGGTCGTGCCGGGAAAGCTGCCTTCATCGACCGCGACGGTGCCGCCGTTCCGGGTCGTGATGGTGATTCGATTCGATCCTGGATCAGGACCGGTCACATTCCCGACCCCATCGACATCGAGCAAACCGAGAACGGGGAGGGTGAAGGCGCCCGAACCCAAGAGCGTGGTGGTGAACGTCGCGAAGGTCTGGGTGCCCAATCCAGCCACCGCGAGCTGGGGCGCATCGTTGATGCAGCGTACCTTCAGGATGACGTGGCTCTCTGGGCTGTGAACCGCAGTCAAGACCTGTTCTTCGAACCAGTAGCTGAAGGAGTTGAACTCGTCGTCCTGACATTGGTTTGGGGTAGTAATGAGACTCATCGGCCATTGAAGCGCGATGTCTGACGGAACTGCCAGCAGTTGGTCTCTGCCGGTGAGACTGGACATGTCGAAGGGCCCCCCGCCTAGACCCTGATAGAGGACAACGCCAAAGTCCGGATCAGCGAGTGCGGTGAAACGGCAGAGGAAGACGTCGTTCTCGATGTCCTGCCCGCCCATCACGAACTCGAGCGTCGTGTCCTCGTCGGTGACCAAGGTAGAGGGTAAGGTAATTATCGGCGCATCGTTGACCGGATCGACGTGGACGGTCACGGTGGCGGTGTTGGCTGAATTCTGCGTGCCATCGTGAACCCGGTAGGTGATCACCGCCATGGGGAGTGCGGCGGCGTTGGCAATGGGTGTCAGGAACAGCTGCCGATCCAAGACGGTGCTTCCCACCCCCACCGGGTTACCCACGGCATCGACGAGCTCCTCGAGCGGAAGTGCGAGCCACAGATCGGTGATCGTAGCCGACAGCGGATCGCCCTCCGGGTCGGTGCCCTCGAGGAGGATCGCGAGCGTGGTGTCCTCGTCCATCGACAGGGTCTGATTCGGCCCGGCGATCGGCGGCTGGTTCCCCGAGGCGGCGTTGGCAGCAAGGGCCGGGCTAGCAGAGGCCACCCAGATTGTTGCTATCAGCAAAACGACAGTATCGAACAGCCATCGAGCTCTGGGACGACGGAAGGCGGCGTGGGTGGGCATGGCAGCAATCTCCTTCAGATTCAGATGGTGCTCATACGAATAGCGCCGAAAGCCGACAAGGAGTTTCATCCGGGGGATTTGGTTCCAGGTTATTCGCGCTACCCGTTCCCCCAGCACTCTAGAGTTTCCTGCAGTCTAGCATTGCGCAAAGGCACTACCTGAGCGCAGCTCCCTGGCAATGGAAAGAGCTGCAGAAGCCGTTCGACGGCTACTGAAGGATTCCTTCAGGCCCCCCAAGACAATAGCAACGGCATGACCCGGGGGAAGTCTTGTCCTTTTGATGGTAGTCAGAGAACATGTCACCATGTTGTTAACTTAGTATCCTGTTTCAACTACCTAGTGGACTGTAACCCTCGAACGGTTAGTGGTTGGGCGTGTCATCAGGGGCGAGATCAAGGCACCCCGATGCAGGCATAGCGGGGCCTACGTCGAGGAGGGGCAACGCCGAGCTCGGCCCTGAGGGCAGGCCAGGCGCTAATCGTTTGGGGGTCACAGTCCACTAGCCAAGTAGGAGGCGATGGATTCCCTTTGAACCCGACGCGTCGGCCTCTATCAGCCAACCCTTTCGGCGGTCTCAGAGAATCCGCTGAAGGCTCCCTGCAACAAAGAAAAGGAGAGCCCCAATGCCTCTACCAAACAGCTCAGAGCTTCAACCCGTCGATCCAAGTAGGCACTGGAAGTCCGATTGCCTCCGACCGGTTCTCGCATGGCTAACCCTCGCTGGCCTCGCGGCGGGAACCACCCTGGCTCAAGGCCCCTACCATCGAGAGTTCATCCAGGGACTCCATGACACGCTAGGTACAGAACTACCACACGTCGAGTCCGCTGATATGGATGACGACGGCGACCTCGACATCTTGGTGGGACTTCACACGGGCCTTATCTTGTACTACGAGAACGTCAGTACCCCCGAACTACTAAAGTTTAACGACCAGGACTCCCCCAACCCGACAAACCCCTTCTCTGAGATTCACGTCGATGGCTTTGCCGACCCAAAGCTGGCTGACCTCGACAGCGATGGCGACCTCGATCTATTGGTCGGAGACTGGTTCGGTAATCTCGAGTACTTCGAGAACACGGGTACCGCGGACCATCCCCTCTTCGATAAGGTAGGAACGTTCGATCTCTTCGGCGGGGTGGACATCGGCTTTTACACGAGTCCCGACCTCGCGGACGTCGATGGGGATGGTGACCTTGACGCCCTCGTTGGCAGGGACGTGGGATGGCTGCACTATTTCGAGAACACCGGGACGCCGACCGCTCCGGTCTTCGCCGAGGTGACGGGTTCCGAGAACCCGTTCCTCGGCATCGAAACCGCATACCAGGGATCGAATCCTGATCTGGTCGATTTTGACAGCGACGGGGACTACGATCTATTGGTTGGCGGCAAGATCGTTGGTAATGGAAATGTGGAGCAAGAGACGGTGCTTCGATATTTCGAAAACGTCGGTACTCCACAGAACCCAGACTTTGTGGAAGTCCTGGATTCCGACAGCCCACTCTACGGGATTGCCACTTTCGAGGACCTGATCTACCGAGGTCTCCCCGCCGCCTGGGATCGTTCCCCTGAGATCGCCGATCTCGATGGCGACGGAGACCTCGACGTCTTCATCGCAGTCGATGATCGGATCGATGTCTTTCGGAGGGCTTGCGCAGGCCAGCTCTGCCTGCTCGACGGCCGCTTCAGCGTAACCGCTCAGTGGCAGGACCACCAAGGCAACACGGGGTCAGCGCGGGCAACTGCCCTGAATGCCGACGATTCCGGAACTCTCTGGTTCTTCGCCCCCGAGAATCCCGAGCTGATGGTCAAGGTGATCGATGCTTGTTCCTTCAACGGGCACTACTGGGTCTTCGCCAGCGGACTCACCGATGTCGAGGTGCGATTGACGGTAGTGGACACCTCTACCGGATTGCCAAAGCACTACGACAACCAACTACAGGAACCCTTCCAGCCGATCCAAGACACCGCTGCTTTCGCCACCTGTCCTTGATGACAAAGTGTGACGAGACCCCTGGCCAAGGCAGGACAACCCCGACCAGCAGATCGAAGAGGGGTGGGCAGCGCTTTAGTTCGCGCACGTTGTCCCTGGCCGTGGAGGGAGTTACAGAAGGCCTTCTAAACCAACCCGAGTTAAAGGGTCCAAGGCCACGGTAGAGTATCGCTTCGACCAAGCACTTGGCCGCGCGCCGGCCTCGCCTGGAACATCGCCCGCCAGGCCTACTTTCGTATTTGGTCTCGCAGGATCGCTGCAAAAGGCTCACGTGGCCCTCACTCTCGGTCGAGAGGACTCAGCTGAGCTTTCCCGCGGGAAGGTATGTCGCTCGCGCTTGTCACGAGTAGGTACTTCCGCTATCTTCTCAGCATGGCTAAGGTCGCTCCGAATGGGGCGGAGGTCACCCGCCTTCTAGCCGACTGGAACGCCGGTGACCGTGCCGCCGCCGATCGCGTTTTCGGATTGCTCTACGAGGAGCTTCGCCGAGTCGCGCATCATGCCCTGGCCGATCAACACCGGGAAGCGACGCTTCAGACAACGGCACTCGTCCATGAGCTCTACGCGCGCTGGACGCCTGGTTTCGCGCCGTCCAGCGACGATCGGCGGCGCTTCTTCGGCGCCGCCGCCAAGACGATGAGGAGAATCCTCATCGACCGCGCGCGTGAACGGTTGGCCACCAAGCGTGGTGGCGGCGTCCGTCCCACCACCCTCGACACTGCAGCCGGAAAGATCGAAGCGCGCGCGGCCGAGGCGCTGGCGGTAGACGAGGCGTTGGCGGCCCTCGAGCGCCACGATGCTCGACTGGGAGAGATCTTCGAACTCCGATTCTTCGGTGGCTTCTCGGTCGACGAGACGGCGGAATTGCTCGACTTGTCGCCACGGACCGTCAAGCGGGACTGGCAAAAGGCCCGAGCTCTGCTCGCTGATTGGATGGCCGGTAGCTCGGCTGCAGAGGAGTGACGCAAATGGACCGCTCAGACTCCCCATCGTCGTCCCGCTGGAGCAGACT
>JAIOJS010000478.1 GCA_019911795.1 Thermoanaerobaculia bacterium
GGGCAGCGGTCGGTGGCGCTCGACGAGCCTCGCCACCGAGGCACCCTCGATCAGTTCCATGGCGATGTAGGCAAGGCCGCTCGTGGGATCGATGGCAGCGTCATAGATGGCGACGATACCGGGGTGGCTCAAGCGTCCTGCGGCTCGCGCCTCGATCACGAAACGCCGCTGGAAATCGGCCTCGTCGGCGTGGTCGACTTGGAAGGAGGGCTGGAGGATCTTGATCGCCACCCGCCGCTCGATGTTCGGATCGTAGGCCACGAACACACGTCCCATGCTGCCGCGCCCGAGCTCGGTGAGTAGCTCGTAGCGACCGACCTGTCGGGGAAAGTCGGCCAGATCGTCTGCTGGTTGCCGTTTCTTCACGGGTTCCCCAAGGCTAGCTGGTGAGCGCCTGCTCGAAATCCTGGATCAGATCCTCGGTCGCCTCGAGACCGACCGACAACCGAACGAGGGTGTCGGAGATTCCGAGCGACTCGCGTAGCCGGCGCTCCATGCCGGCATGGGAAGTGGTACTCGGTCGCGTGACCAGACTCTCGACGCCACCCAGGCTGGGAGCCGAGGCGGGCAGGGTAAGCCTGTCGAAGCAGCGTTCGACCGCGGCCAAGCCTCCCTCGAGTTCGAAGCTGATCATGCCGCCGAAGCCGTCAAAGAGCCGAGACGCCAATGCGTGCTGGGGGTGCCCAGGGAGTCCCGGGTAGTTGACGCGCGTGACGGCTGGATGTCGGTCGAGAAACTCCGCGAGACGTAAGGCGCTTACGTTCTGATGCCGCACTCGAACCGCCAAGGTCTTGAGGCCTCGATGAAGGAGGAAGGCAGCGTGCGGATCCAGGGTCCCACCGAGGTGGTTGAGCTTGCGTCGCACCTGATCCACGAGGTCGGTTCGTCCGATCACGGCGCCGGCCACGATGTCGGTGTGCCCGTTGAGATACTTGGTGGCGCTGTGGAGCGAGAGGTCGAAGCCTAGTTCGGCGGGTCGAAAGTTCATCGGACTAGTAAAGGTGTTGTCGATCATCGACACGATCGCGTGCTCGCGAGCGAAGCCAACCACCGCCTCGAGGTCAGGCAACTGGAGGAGAGGGTTGCTCAGTGCCTCGACATAGATGGCCCGGGTGGTGGGCCGGATCTGGGTCGCCCAGGACGAGGGATCGCGGCCATCGACGAAGGTGACTCCGATGCCCAAGGCCGGTAGGTCCTGCGACACCAGGTCGTGAGTCCCGCCGTACAGTGTGTCCTGAACTATCAGGTGATCGCCGGAGGCGAGCAGCGAGAGGAGTGCGGTCGAGATGGCGGCCATACCGCTCGATGCGACCACTGCGCCTTCTGCGTTTTCGAGGGCGGCCAGTTTGGCGTGCAGGACGACGTGGTTCGGGGTGTTGTTGAGTCGAATATAGCGAACGTCGTGGTAGTCCGATTCACCGCTGTACTCGAAGGTCGACGATTGGAAGATCGGCATCGAGATCGCGCCGGCGTACCGAGGGCTCGCCTCACCCGCGTGGATGAGCTTGGTTTCTATCTGGCGAGCATCGATCTGGCGATTGGGTGTCTCTCGACCGGCCATGGTGCACTCCGCAGGTTGGGGCTGATTCTTCTATCACATGACGATAGCACCGGCTTCGGTGAACTCGAAGGGTTCCTACCCTCCGGGCTGGCACTGGCCCCTTCCGACTCGGCCTCCGACACGTGGGTGGGCCACCCCGGCCCGCGGGTCGTCTGGCCGCAAGGAAACCCTAAGGAGTGGCGGTCCAGGCGCCGGTGCTGCCGCTCTCGAATCCGTCGGCGAAGAGGACCGCGTCGCGAGCGAAGAGGCCGTGAGCGGAGCCCGCTAACAGCCGACCGTTCGACTCGAGATAGAGGACCTCGATGCCGGGTGCGGTCAGGCCTTCGTCGATGGCGCTCCAGCTCGCGCCTCCGTCAACGGAGCGGAAGGTTCCGCTCGTCTCGGTGCCGACCCAAGCGGCTCCACCCTCGTCGAAAGCGATCGCGGTGAGGATGGGGTCTGAGGGCGTTCCTGCCGTCACTGTCCAGGAGGCTCCACCATCGACGCTGCGATAGGCACCGACATCAGTCGCAGCCCAAATCTCCCCTGGAGTCGGCGCAAAAACGAAGGTCACTGCACCAACGGCGGCCAGGCCGCTGTTGGCGTTGCTCCAGGTACTGGCTCCATCGAGGGAGCGAAAGACTCCGTCGTCGGTGATGGTGAGGAGGCGGTTGGGATCGGTCGGATCGATGGACACCTCGGAGATGTCGAGGTCGGTGAGTCCGTTGGAGGCAGCGGTCCAGGTCTGGCCACCGTCGACGGAACGGTAGACACCACTACCATCCGAACCGGCGAAGAGAGTGCCGTTTGTGGCGAGCTCGATGGCGAGAACATCGGGTTCCGGGATGGTGACCGTCGGGGAAGTCCAAATGTTGCCGCCGTCGGTGCTGAGAAAGACACCTCCGCCATCGGTGGCGACCCACACTCGACCCGGTGTGATCGGATCAGCGGCGACATCGACGACTCTCAGGTTGGAAAGTCCGTTGTTGATGGTCTCCCAGGTCGCGCCGCCGTCGAGTGAGCGCTGCACTCCTGAGCCCCGTACGCCGGCGTAGATGGGGCCAGGCGCGCCTGCTCCCGGACTCGCGCCCTCGGCGACAGATTCGACTGAGGTCAAAGTGAGACCCGAGTTGGCTGCAGTCCAGTTAACTCCGCCGTCGGTCGAGCGAAAGACGCCGGCGTCCTCGCTCCCCGCGAGGACGTTGAGCGAACCGGATGGATCCACGGCAACGCCGGTGAGCTGCAGGGCGGTCAATCCGCCGGCTACCGGGGACCAGCCGACGGCCGCATCGTCGCTGCGAAACAGGCCGAGGCCCTCAGAAGAGGCGTAGAGGGTCGAGGGGGTCATCGAGTCCTGGTCGACCGAGGTCAGGGCGGGGGCGGTGATGCCGCTGTTGGCGAGGGTCCAAGCCATTCCGGAGTCGACGCTCTTCCACACTCCATCGTCCTCGGTTGCGACGTACAAAGTCGCGGCGGCGACAGAGTCTGCAACCAGGCCGACGATGGGCGTCCCCGGGAGGTTGGTGCTGCGAGGGATCCAACTCGAACCGGAGTCGGTCGAGAGGTAGACCTCGCCCTGGTCGTTGCCGGCGTAGAGGGAACCGTCGATCGCGAGGGCGAGGGTGAGGACCGCGTTGGTCGGCAGGCCGTTGGTCATGGGTGTCCAACTGGCGCCGGCGTCGAGACTCGTCGTACCGCCATTCTCGGTTCCGGCCCACAGCCTATTGGTGTCGAACGGATCGCGCACCAAAGCGGTCACGCCGACGTTGGTGAGACCGGTCGGGGTAAAGGTCGCCCCGGAGTCGACCGAGACCAAGACGCCTTCCAGGTCGGTCCCGGCCCACAGGGTGGTGGAGGTGGCTGGATCGATGACGAGAGCGATTACCGCCGCCGCGTCGAGTCCGGCTCCGGCTGGCGTCCAGAATTGACCGCCGTCGTTCGAGGAGAAGAGCGCACCCTCTCCGCCGAGGTACACCAGGTTGCCGTTGGCAGGGTCGATAGCGAGCGAGGCAACGGGTCCACCTTCGGGTCCGAGAGAGTACCAGGAGGGAGCCGCCGCTACACTCGATGCGGTAATGGCGACGAATCCGGCGAGGAGGATGGCGATGAGGGCGCCGAATGGGGAGAACGGGTTAGGCGGCCGGTTGCGGAATTGTGATGTGGACATGGTTCCCTCCTGGGGAATTTGATACTGCGGAAAAAATATGGGGAAAGTTGGGTGAAGCCCGGCCAAGGCCGAGCGTTCAAGAGCTTGAGACAGGCGAAACCCGCGAAGGGAACAACGTTCCATTCTCGTTCGGTATTCCGCGGTCGTGGACTCGACGGGCCAAACTCTCCGCACGAGATGGAGGGTGCTACTCGTGGTCGGTTTGAGGGAGAATCAGCGCATGGTGCGACACGTGGTCTTGTTGCGTTGGATGTCGGCGATCAGCGATGCGGAGCGGACAAGGATCGAGCATGATCTAGCTGCCTTGCCGGGCGAGATCTCGCAGATCTTGCGCTACGATTTCGGGCCAGACTTGATCCTCGAGCCTGGGAACTACGACTTTGCCATCGTCGCCGACTTTGGCAGCGAGGACGACTACGCAGTGTATCGCGACCATCCTAGCCATCAGCGGGTTCTTCGAGAGACCTTGCGTCCTCGAATCGAGTCGAGGGTCGCCATCCAGTTCGAAATCGGTGGTGACTGATCTTGCAGGAGTCAACAATCTCCTGAGCTGATTGGTTCCTCCGAGTTCGATTCTTCCATCTCCGGCCAGAGGGGCTCCATCTCCGGCCAGAGCGGTAACGTGCGGGGCTGGTTGCGTCGGATCGCACCCTCGAGAGGGACCCAGCGACCGCGGATCTTGAAGAGGACGTCGTCGTCGATCACGATCCGTCGGCCGGCGGCGCGGGGTGAGTCCTTCAGTCCGCGTCTGCCTTGAGACCACGAAAGGAAGAATCGACCGTTGGCGTCGCGGTCGGCGCCGACGGCTTCTAGGACTAGACCGATCTCATCGCGACTACTTCTAAGGGCCATGGTCTACCTCCAATCTGCCCGGTGTGGGGCGGTGGAGCCGGTCGCAGAGCTTGAGGACCGGCTCACACTTGAGACTATAGCGTAAAAAAGGCGTAAACACAAGATATGGGACAAGTACGGACTCAGACTGGGATCTAGAAGACCCAGATGTGATCCGCTTTGTTGACTGAAGGAGGCCGTGAACCTTTCTCCTCTTGCTACGACTTGGTAGATAGTGAGGACGAAAGCGCCATGATGAAGAGACCCAACCGCGACCCCGAGAAGTGCTCCGAAGCTTTGAAGCGACGGCAACAGCTGGAGCTAGAGCTCCTAGTGACTCGGTGTCAACTCGGCGAACAGCAAGGCTTTGACCAACTGGTCGAACGTTGGCACCCTCCGCTCTGGGCCTATGTGTCCAGCATGACGGGAGATCCTGCCGTCGCCGAGGAGGTTCTCCAAGAGGGATGGTTGAGGATTCTGCGGGGTATCGGTCGCCTCAGGGAGCCAGCCCGACTGCAGGCGTGGCTCTATTCCATCGTACGGCGGACCTTCATGGACCGGCTCCGTGATCGCTATCGCTTGAAACGGTTCGAGCCGATCGACGAGGAACCCCCTGGCGTCGAACCGCCCGCCGACCTCGACTGGGAGGAGCGGGATCACCTCCAGCGCAGTGTCGGAGAGCTCTCGCTGGCTGATCGGGAGACCCTCGTGCTCTTCTATCTTCGCGAACTGCAACTCGAGGAGGTAGCCGAGATTCTCGACATCCCCATAGGAACCGTCAAATCACGTCTCCATCGCGCTCGTCGTGCCTTGCGCAAGTCACTAACTCAGAAGGGAGTCCAACGATGAACCAATCCCCGACTGTCGGATCGCCTCGACCCTCGGTGGCCGCGCTGCAACTGCGGTTCGCCTCGGAACTGTCCACCCGGGTGCGGGTGATTTACACCCTACTCCTTCTCCTTGATCTGGTCATGGGGGCGGTGGTGGTCTCGCTCTGGGCCACGGAGCCGAGTCTGCCGCGGCGGACTCATGTCGCCTTCGGCCTGCTCGTCACCCTTGCCGTGACTTGGGCGGTGGTCCTGATCTGGACCCTTCTACGGCGCCGGGTCCTGATGGCTCGGCATCGCGTCCTGATGACCCGACTTGCCGTTTTCTTTACCGGGCTATTTACCACAGGGGCTCTGGTTCTGGCTGCGACCACTCCGCACCTTCGGGACCTCGGAGGGGTCGCGGCGGCCTGCGGCGGAGCGATGGTGCTGGTGGCCTGGATGCTGAATCGTAGGGCCCGCCTGCGATGCGCCTCTTTGGTTGCCCGCGCCGATGCCCTCGCGATCGAGCTTGGGGTCGAGACCTAGTTCGCCGTGCGAAGGGTGTGGAGGGTAATGCGTGGCTGGGTTGAGGTCCCGGGCAAGAGCTGAAGTCTCGGCCCGATCGACGTGAAGTCATTTGCTGGGCTCTGGATCCGATATGGCGCGACCGGGAGCGGTTCGGTAGGGTAGGGTCGCCAAGACTCACAAAACCAAGATGGAGGCATGCCCTGTGATGACAGTTGATAGCGAGAAGCCACTCGACCCAGGGGGGGAAGCGAATAGAGTCCGGCGACACGCACTCTGCGCGAGGTCCCTCAGCGATGTTTGGACGATCCTCGGACTGACTGTCGTCGTCGCGGCTCTTGGGCTTGGTCCCCTCGAGGCCCAGCCCGATCCCAAGGGGGTTACGCAGGCGATCCGGCAGATCGTCGAGCAGGGGTTGGATCAGGAGAAAGGTAGAGAGCTATCCTCCTTCTCCTGTTCCCTGCCTGACTTCACCGGTCCCCCGCGCGTCTTTTCCTGCCAGGGGACGGACGATCAGGGGGATCGCTACGAGTACCTCATGGCACCGACCGACGACCGTGATATCGAGATTGCGCTCGTGTCCGAGCCGCCGGAGCAGGTTGCACCGGAGTTTCTCGCAGGTCTCGACGCTCCCTGCCGGGCCTTCCTCGACGACTATGCGTCTCAGCAATGGAGCGACCTGTGGTCGAAACTGCATCCCGCTTTGCAGGAGATCGTCAACCCGACGAGCCTCGAGGAAATGCTTGGATCTCTACGTAGCCAGTTGGGCGAGCCGAGGTCGCCGAGCCTGTCGGCTTATGGCATCCGGAAGGGTGGTCGCTATGAACTCCAGTACAACGTGCCGGGGGAAGAGGCGCTCGCCACCTTGCGCTGTGGTCTACACCTCGAGGATGGCGGCCCCCAGGTTAGCGCCTTCCTTCTCACGCCAGCTTGGGGAACGCTGCTCTACGCTCAACGGATCTCCGACGAAGCCGCCGAAGTCCTGAGTTCGATACTCGGAGTCAAAGTGGCGCGAGTCGAGATCCCCTTCGAAGCCTTGACCGAGCAGTACGACGTGGCTCAAGGTCGAGCGTGGCTCGAGAGCGGGGTCGAGTTCGCGGTACAGGTGGAGCACACTGGGCGGGATGATGATTTCGACCGAATCGATTTTCAACTCAAACCTCTCGACGTACCCCTACTGGTCACGCGGCACTTGAAGTCCCAGGGCATGGTGCCAAAGGCTTTCGATTGCCCCAGTCGGGTTATTCCCGATGGGGGTTCGATGGATTGCACGGTACAACTCGAGGACGGAGGTAGCGCGGAGTTGACGGTGGCTCGCCGTGGCGGGGAACATCGCATCCTGCGACTGGAGAGGGTGCCCTAGCGTTTCGCGCCTCGGTCGCTTTGGTTCTCCGAGAGCACGAGGATGCAGACTCCACCAGATCCCTCGCTAAGCGCTGCTGTCGAAGCGATTTACCGCGCCGATTCGCGTCGGGTTCTGGCTACCCTGATTCGTCTCCTCGGTGACTTCGACCTGGCCGAGGAGGCTCTACACGACGCCTTTCGTGCGGCGCTCGAGCAGTGGCCGAGTGATGGCAAGCCACGAAACCCGGTGTCTTGGCTGGTCTCCACCGGTAGGTTCAAGGCGATCGACCGTCTCCGTCGGCGGGCCCGCTACGATCTCTCCGATAACTTCGACCACCTCAGAGCTGACGAGATCGAAGGGGCCGAGATCTGGGAGGGTAATGATCTCGAGGACGACCGTCTCCGTCTTATCTTCACCTGCTGTCATCCCGCCCTTTCGCCCGACGCCCAGATCGCTTTGACCCTGAGGGAGATGTGCGGACTGACCACCGAGGAGATCGCGGCTGCCTTCCTGTCCAAGCCCTCGGCGCTGGCCCAAAGGATCGTGCGGGCCAAGGGGAAGATCCGCGATGCCAGGATCCCCTATCGTGTACCCGAGGGAGCCGAGCTCCCGGACCGTCTCCACGCGGTGCTCCGGGTGATCTATCTCGTCTTCAATGAGGGCTATTCCGCTTCTTCCGGTAGCAGCATCACTCGGGGCGATCTCTCCGCTGAGGCGATTCGTCTGGGTCGGCTGCTGGCAGAACTGCTCCCCGACGGGGAATCGATCGGGCTCTTGGCCCTGATGCTCCTTCAGGATTCTCGACGAGAGGCTCGAACCTCGGAAGAGGGTGAGGTCGTCCTCCTCGAGGACCAGGATCGGACGCGCTGGGACCGCGCTCAGATCGACGAGGGTCTGATCCTGACCGAGCGGGCCCTGAGGACGGGAAGAATCGGTTCCTACGCCCTTCAGGCAGCCATCGCCGCAGTCCACGCTGAAGCCGCGAATCCAGAAGGTACTGACTGGGCCCAGATCGTGGCTCTCTACGACGTGCTCCTACGGCTCGAGCCTTCGCCGGTGGTGGAACTCAATCGCGCGGTGGCGGTGGCGATGCGTGATGGGACCGAGGCGGGGCTACGCCTGGTTGACGATCTGGTGAAGCGGGAGGTCCTCGCCGAATATCCTCTGCTCCACGCAGCTCGGGCCGAGTTCTATCGTCGAATGGGACAACGGGCCGAGGCCAGGCGTTCCTATGAGCGGGCTCTCTCCCTATCGCCAGCCGAGCCTCAGCGCCGCTTTCTCAGTCGGCGCTTGGAAGAGATCGGTGCTGGATTCGACGAAGAAGCTTGACGCGGTTCGAAGTGGTTGTCGATTCGGGGCAGCGCCGTTCGACTACTGCATAGACGCTGCTCGAGAGGGGTGGCAAGAACACAACGATGCCCTGAGGGCAAGGAGGCAATCATGCAGATTCAACCGTATCTATTCTTCCAAGGCCGCTGCGAGGAAGCCCTCGAGTTCTACCACCAAGCTCTCGGGGCGAAGGTGGAGATGTTGAAGCGTATGAAAGAGATCCCGGAAGGCATTCCGACCGGCAACGTGGCGCCGGGCTCGGAAGAGAAGATCATGCATGGCCAGATGCGAATCGGTGAGTCGGTTGTGATGGCTTCGGATGGCTCCTGCAACCAAGGCCCTACCTTCGGCGGCTTCTCCCTCTCGATCTCGCTCGAGGATGAGGCAGCTGCGGATCGCGCCTTCGCGGCCCTGGCCCAGGGCGGAAGCGTTGAGATGCCGATGGGTGAGACCTTTTGGTCCCCCCGGTTTGGCATGGTGACCGACCGTTTCGGCGTGGGCTGGATGATCAATGTGGACCCGGCCGCCTCATGAAGTACCTCTGTTTGGTCTACGCCGAGGAGGAGAAGCTCCGTCTGGTTGACGACAGGGAGTGCGTAGAGGGCGACTCGGCGATGCGCGCCAGCGGTCACTGTCTAGCCTCGGAGGCACTGCAGCCGGTCGAGACCGCGACCACGGTTCGGATCCGTCAGGGTCGCCTCTCGGTCACCGACGGGCCCTTCGCTGAAACCAAGGAGCAGCTCGCCGGCTTCTATCTGATCGAAGCCCGTGACCTGGATGAAGCAATCCATCTGGCTTCGAAGATTCCGCCGGCTCGGGTTGGCAGCATCGAGGTGCGACCGATTCGTCCCATTCGGGAGACCGTGGCGGCTACGGCGGAGGCTGCCGCTGACTAGATTCTGGTGTCTCGAGGCCCTTGCGATGTCGGCCCGAACACAACTCCAAACTCAAACTTTCGAGGAAGATACTCAATGAAGTTTGCTCAGAAGATCACGCCGAACCTCTGGTTCGACAACCAGGCCGAAGAGGCCGCTCAGTACTACGTCTCGCTCTTTGAAAACTCCAAAGTTCTGACTACCGCCAGGTACGGGGACTCGGGAAGCGAAGTCTCGGGTCAGACCGCCGGTTCGGTGATGCTCGTCGAGTTCCAGCTTGCGGGACAGAACTTCCTCGCCCTCAACGGTGGACCACAGTTCCGTTTCAACGAGGCGGTGTCCTTTGCCGTCGACTGTAGCTCTCAAGAGGAGGTGGACTACTACTGGGATGCCCTCTCGGCCGGTGGCGAGGAGCAACCTTGTGGCTGGGTCAAGGACCGCTACGGTGTTTCCTGGCAAGTTGTGCCGAGCGCAGTCGTCGAGATGCTAAAAGACCCGGACAACGAGAAGCGAGAACGGGCGATGGGCGCCCTTTTCCAGATGAAGAAGATCGATATCGAGACCCTACGCAGGGCCTACGAAGGCTCCTGACAGAGAAAGGACAGAACCATGAGATTCATGATCATTGTCAAGGCTACGAAGGAGAGCGAAGTCGGTTGTATGCCGGAGGAGGAGCTGTTCGCCGAAATGGCGACCTACCACGAGGAACTGGTCAAAGCGGGTGTCCTTCTCGACGCCTCGGGCTTGAAGCCGACTTCGACTGGGTGGCGTGTGACCTACTCCGGGAACCAGAGTACCGTGGTCGACGGGCCCTTCTCTGAGACCAAGGAACTGATCGCCGGCTATACCCTGATCCAGGTGGACTCGAGAGAGGCAGCCCTCGAATGGTCTCGGCGGTTTCCGAATCCCGCCGGCCGGGGCAAGGATGCCTCGATCGAGGTTCGCCAGCTGTTCGAGCTCGAAGACTTCGGGGAGAGTGCTTCGATGGAGCGTTTTCGGGAGATGGAGAACCGTCCTCGGGACTGACTCTTCTCGCACTGGCCAACTCGTCGTCTTGCGTTGCTAGGCGGAGGCAGAGCCATCTCGGCTCTTCCTCCGCCGTGGGTTCTTCGTGGATTGTCGATGGGCCGACTCTTCGTCAGTCCGCTTGGAGGATGGAGGTACCGCGGAGTTGACGGTGGCTGGCCGTGGCGGGGAACATCGCATCCTGCGACCCGAGAGGGTGCCCTAGGGGCTCGGCGCCTCCACTCCCAGGCACGAGTCACAATTCTCCTGCCGAGGCCGGCACCAGCTCCGGCGACGACGTCGTTATGCGAATCGCCGCGCCGATGGTCGGAGGTCTCGTCAGCTCCTTCGGCCTGCAACTCACGAACTACCCGGCGATCTTCGCTTTCTGGGCAGTCGAAAGCGGTCATCCACTCGAGATCGCAGGAGACGCAGCCCGTTGAAGATGACCATCAGGGAGGCTCCCATGTCCGCGGCGATCGCCATCCAGAGGGAGGCTAGCCCGAGGACTGCGAGGATCATGAAGGCTCCCTTCACCGCCAGGGCGAAGATGATATTTTGACGAACAATCGCCACGGTTCTCCGGGAGTGCTGCACTAGCCACGGTAAGCGCGAGAGATCGTCGGACATGAGCGCGATGTCGGCGGTCTCGAGCGCTGCGTCCGTGCCCGCTGCGCCCATGGCGACACCGCAGAAGGAGGCAGCCATCGCCGGGGCGTCATTAACTCCATCACCGACCATGGCCACCTGCCCGAACCGCTTCCCGAGGGCAGAGACTGCGTCGACCTTCTCCTGAGGCAGCAGCTCTGCGCGAGCGTCGTCGACGCCCGTGGCCGCGGCGACCGCGTCAGCGGTGCGCTGATTGTCGCCGGTCAGCATGACGATCGGCGAAATGCCTAGTGCCTTCAAAGCCCGTAAGGCTTGTCCGGCTTCTGGCCGAACTTCGTCAGCTACCCCCACTAGCCCACAAACGTGGCTCTCGTTGCCGACCGCTATGAGCGAGTGCCCCGCGTCCTCGAGCTCGAGGGCGAGCCGATGAGCCTCTTCGTTCTCGGTACCCTTCTCCTCCATCAGGCGGTGGCTGCCGATCCAGAAGAGCTTCCCGTCCAGGATACCTTCAGCGCCGCGCCCGGGCAGGACCGTCAGCCCGGTGGCTGGCGAGTGCTCGATCGATCGCTCCGCTACTACCGTCAGGATCGCCCTGGCCAGGGGATGGGTGCTCTCCGCCTCGAGCCCCGCAGCCAGCGCCAAGAGCTCTTCCTCCGAGTGACCGTTCAAGGGAATCACCTGCTGGACTCGCGGCCGACCGTACGTCAGCGTACCGGTCTTGTCGACGGCTAAAGCTCGCCACCGCGCGGGTGACTCGAGATAGGCCCCGCCCTTGATCAGGACCCCGGAACGAGCCGCTGAGGCCAGTCCGGCGACGATGCTGACCGGCGTCGAGATCACGAGCGCACAGGGGCAGGCGATGACCAGCATGACGAGGGCCTTGTAGAGCCACGGCCCCCAGCCGCTGCCACCCGAGAGGAGCGGCGGCACGATCGCAATGGCGATGGCCAAGGCCAGTACGGCAGGGGTGTAGACGCGGGCGAAGCGCTCCACCCACTGTTCGCTCGGGGCTCGGCGTTCCTGGGCATCCTCGACGAGCGAGATGATGCGAGCCAGCGTCGACTCCGCAGCAAGTCTGACGCTCCGCATCTCGAACGCCCCGTCGCCGTTAATGGTGCCGGCGAAGACTTCGTCCCCGGGAGACTTCGCGATGGGTACAGATTCCCCAGTGATCGGGGACTGGTCCACCGCCGTCTCGCCCACTAGAACCTGGCCGTCGAGAGGAACCCGCTCGCCGGGCCGGACGAGCACGACCGCTCCCAGAGGGACCTCGTCGACCTGGACCTCGACCACTTCGTCGCTATCGGGCTGCCGGAACCGGGCTGTTTCCGGGGAGAGGTCCATCAAGGCGCCGATTGCCCGACGAGCGCGCCTCACACTCCAGCTCTCCAGGAGCAACGCCAAGGCGAACAGGAAGGCCACTGTGGCTGCTTCGAACCACTCGCCAATGCCGATGGCACCGAGGACCGCGATAGTCATGAGCAGATTCATGTCCGGTCGCAGGGCCCGGGCGGCCTTGATGGCCTTCGGAATCACGTAGCGGGCGCCGGTTGCCACCGCCGCCAGGTAGAAGAGAACCGCCACCCCGGAGATCTGGTGGGTATCGTCCTGGCCGGCTGCAAGGGCCGCGAGAAGGCTCCCGTCGTGGGCGACCTCGACCGCCAGCCCGGCCGCGGTCAGAGCACCGCTCGCCGCGCAGAGAAGGAGTCGGCCTCGGCGTTGCCAGAGGGTCTGGGGCTCGGCTCTCGCGTTCTCCCAGGGCTGAGCGTCCAGGCCGGCGCGGGCGACTGCCCGGGCGATCTCCTCCTCGTCCACCTCCACGCCCTCAATAATCATCTTCCCGGTGAGGAGATTGAAGCGCAAGTGGTCTTTCCCGCCGACCACCGGGCCAACCTCCTTCTCTAAGGCCGCGATCTCCTCGGCGCAGTCCATGCCTCGCACGCGGAATGCGGAGCTGCTCTTTGGCTTACTCTCCCTCATCTTTCCTCCTCCCCGTGCTACCGAACTCCCGCAGTCGTAGCTGCTCAATGTGGGCTTCGAGCGCTTCCACCCATTCCGCCACCACATGCTCCGGCTGTCGTGTCATGACGTCTGCCAGCTGTGCAGCGAGCACGCTGAGAAGAGTGTGCGTCGGGACCCCAGCCTCCTCCGCGGACTCGATGAGAAGTCGCCAATGCTCTCGGATCAGGTCCAGCTGCTCATTCAAGTTCATTCCTGGCGTTCTCGGATCTAGACAGCGGGTTGACCGGTCTCTCCCGTCCTGATCTTGAGCACGCGTTGCACGTCATACACAAAGATCTTGCCGTCGCCGGGACGACCCGTGTGCGCTGCCAAGGCGATGGCTTCCTCGACCCGATGGGCGAGATCGTCCCCTACGACGACCTCTAGCTTGCTCTTCTTTGCCAGTGAGTGGCCAGCGTGCTGCACGACTTGCCCCGCATCGGCGGCTCGACTCTTGCCCCAGCCCATGACATCGGAGATGGTTACCCCGGGCAGGTCTTCGATCGCTGCCAGCGCGTGCAGCACCTTTTCGAGCATGAACGGTTGGATGATGGCCTTGATCTCTTTCATCTTCAGGTCCTTTCTTTGAGACTCAGATCTCGATCTCGGTGCGGCTCCCGGCGAACCACCGATAGATGACGGGGAGGACGTACAGGGTGAGCATGGTGGATGTCACCAGACCACCGATGACTACCGTCGCCAGGGGCCGCTGCACTTCGGCGCCGGCGCTGGTGGCGATCGCCATCGGAAGAAAGCCGAGGCCCGCAACGAGCGGGGCGAGGATCATGGCGCGCATCTTGTCCGCTGCTCCGAGAGAGAGGGCCTCGTCGAGGCCGAGCCCCTCGCGCCGCAGCTTTTCGATGTGCGCGACGAGCACCAGGCCGTTCATGGTAGCGACTCCTGCCAGAGCGATGAAGCCGACCCCGGCCGAGATCGAGAAGGGGTAGCCCCGCAACAGAAGAGCAAGGACCCCGCCGGTGGCCGCGATCGGCACGTTGAGGAAGATCATCACGCCCAGCCGCGCCGAGCCAAAGGTGGTGTAGAGGAGAAGGAAGACGACGAGAACCGCGATCGGCAGCAACAGCGCAAGACGCGCGGTGGCCTTCTGGAGATTCTCGAACTGGCCACCCCACTCGATGGTCCAACCCGCGGGCAGTTCCACATCCCGCGCAACCGCGGCCTGGGCGTCGGCCACGAAGGAAGCGAGGTCCCTCCCCCGTACATTGGCCTCCACGTTGATGCGCCGGCTGATGCGATCCCGGCTGATCTGGGCCGGGCCGTCCTCGACGGTGATCTGGGCGAGTTCCGAGAGGGGGATGAGCCGCCGGCCCGATGGGGAGGGCGCCGACACCCGCAGGTCCCGAATTCGGTCGAGGTTCTCTCGGATCCCTTCGTCGAAGCGGGCCTGGAGGAGGAAACGGCGCTGCCCCTCGAGGACGACGCCAAGCGGTTTACCACCGACCGTTTCCACGACGTCGAGGACCTCGTCGGCATTGATACCGTAGCGTGCCATCGCCTGGCGATCGATGACCACCCGAAGCATCGGCAGTCCTTGAGTCTGTTCGGCCTTGACATCCGCGGCGCCCGGGACCCCCTGGAGGGCCAGGGCCACCTCGTCCGCCTTGCTCTTGAGCAGATCGAGATCGTCTCCGTAGATCTGCGCCGCCACGTCGGAGCGCACCCCCGAGATCAGCTCCTGGACCCGCAGCTCGATCGGTTGGGAGTAGCTGAAGATGGCGCCGGGGATACCCTGGTCGAGGGCCGCGTCCATCGCCTCGATGAGCTCCTCCTTGGTGTCGAATCGCCAGCTACTAGGAGGCTTCAGGATGATGTAGGTATCGCTGATCTCCACCCCCATGGGGTCGGTAGCGATCTCGGCTCGTCCGGTGCGGGACACCACGGTCTCCACCTCGGGAAACTCCTTTACGAGGAGTCGCTCCACCTCGGTGCTGATCTCGTTGGACTGCTCGAGCGAGATGCTGGGTAGGCGCCACACCTGCATGGCAACTGCTCCCTCATCGAGACGCGGGATGAACTCGGCCCCCATGAACGGGGCCACCGCCAGGCTGATCGTGAAGAGCACGACGGCGGAGGCCACGGTGAGTCCGGGACGGCGAAGAGCCCAGGCCAGAGACGGCACGTAGCGGGAGCGGAGCACCCGGAACAGCAACGGCTCGCGCTCCGACACTCGCCCGAGAAAGAGGGACGCGAGAACCGGTACCAGCGTGAGAGCACACAGCAGCGAGAACGAGAGGACGTAGATGAGGGTAGCCGCCATCGGCGCGAACATCTTCCCTTCGACGCCTCTGAGGCCCAGGATAGGCAGGAAGACGATGGTGATGATGCCTACCGCGAAGACCACCGGCCGGCTGACTTCGTGGGCCGCGTCGCGCACCTTCTCGACCAGAGACTCGGGTTCCTCCTGCCGCTCGTGGAGCCGCCGCACGACGTTCTCGATGAGAATCACCGAGCCGTCTACCACCAGCCCGAAGTCGATGGAGCCCAGGCTCATGAGGTTGCCCGAGATCCCGGTGAGCCGCATGAGGACGAAGCCTCCCAACATCGAAAGGGGAATGGAGATGGCGGTGATGAGCCCGGCACGCAGGCCCCCCAGTAGCACGAGGAGCACGAGGATGACCAGCAGCCCCCCTTCGGCGAGGTTTTTGGCCACCGTGCCGATGGTGCGCTCCACCAGCTCGGTGCGATCGTAGAAGGTGTCGATGGTGATGCCGTCGGGCAGGGTTTCCTCGATCTCCGCGATCTTCACCTTCACTCGGTCGACCACGGCGCGGGAGTTCTCACCCATGAGCATCATGACGATGCCGACGACGGCCTCTCCCCTACCGTCTCGGGTTACCGCACCCTGACGGATCATCGGTGCGAGCTCGACGCGGCCGATGTCGTGGACGTAGACGGGCGTTCCGTGCTCGTCGTGGGCGAGGACCACGTTGCCGATGTCTTTCAGACCGGACATCAGCCCTTCGCCGCGGACCAGGTACTGCTCCCCTTGGTGTGCGATGTAGCCGCCGCCCACGTTGCGGTTGTTTGCCTCGAGGGCCGCAAAAACACTCCCCACCGAGAGGTCGTAGGCCACCAGGCGGTCGGGATCGATCGTCACCTGGTAGGTCTTGAGCTCGCCGCCGAAGGAGTTCACCTCGACGATGCCGGGCACCGATCGCAGCTGGTAGTTGACGATCCAGTCGAGGGTCGTGCGCAACTCCATCGGCGTGTAGCACGACTCGGTGTCTGGCTCGTCGGCCGGGCACATCGGCTCCCCACGCACCTCGAATTGGTAGATCTCCCCGAGACCGGAGGAAATCGGGCCCATCTCGGGCTCACCGTAGCCTTCGGGAATCTCTTCCCTGGCCTCGGTCAGGCGCTCACCCACGAGTTGGCGGGCCCAGTAGATGTCGCTGCCCTCCTCGAAGGCCACCGTCACCACCGAGAGGCCGAACCGCGACACGGAACGGATCTCCTCGACCCGTGGCAGGCCACTCATGGCGGTCTCGACCGGGAAGGTAATGATCTTCTCGACCTCTTCGGGGGCGAGGCCTGGGCTGTTGGTGAGGACTTGCACCTGGACATTTGTGACGTCGGGTACGGCGTCGATGGGCAGAACCGACAGCGACCCGATCCCCGCAACCGCGAGGAGGAGCCACAGAGCGATGACGAGGAAGCGGTTATCGAGCGAGAAATCTATGAGTCGTTTGATCATGATGCCCCCTAGTGCCCGTGGCCGCCGCCGAGTTCGCCCTTGGCGGCTTCGGACTTCAGTAGGAAGGCCCCCTCGGTGACCACCGCATCGCCTTCCGACAGACCAGCCAGCACTTCGATCCAACCTCCAGCGCGGCGGCCGAGGTTGAGCTCTCGTTGCTCGAAGCGTCCCTCACCCAAGGGGACGAAGGCGACGAAGCCATCACCGGCCCGCTGTGCTGCCCCCTCGGGGATGGCCAGGCTGGCGGTCCCGCCGTCATCGGCGGCGTGAGGGTCAGTGATCCGGACGCTGACGAACATGCCCGGGCGGAGCCTTCCCTCCGGATTTGCCACGTCGATGCGGGCGCGAATCGTCCTGGTGTCGCGGTCGACCTGGTCGCTTAGATAGCTGACCTCGCCACGCGAAAGGTCGTCGGGAAACGCTTCAGCACGTACCTCTACGCTATCGCCGAGATGTACCCTGGACAAGCTTCGTTCGTAAACGTCGATCCAGATCCACACCCGCGAGAGGTCGGCAATGACGAAGAGGGTCTCGTCCGGGGTGACCAGCTCACCGAGGGTAGCGTGTTTCTCTACCACCTTGCCGGCGAAAGGGGCGATGAGATCGTAGATTGAGGCTCGGGGATCGTCGTAGTGGAGGCTGTCGACTTGCCCCTGCGACAGGCCGTACAGATGAAGCGTCTCCTCGGCGGCGCGCAGGGCAGCTTGCGCCTCCCGGAAGCCGGCCTGGGCATTGAGCATCTCTTGTTCCGACGAGATGCGGTCGGCGTAGAGACCCCGTTCCCTCTCGAAGCTCTGCTGAGCCAGTTCGGCGCGCGCCTTGGCCTGCAGGTATGCAGCCTTGGCCTGGCCCAGCTCGATGGAGTCGACCCGGGCCAGCCGTTGCCGTGCCCGCACTTCCGTTCCGAGCTGAGCTGCGACCTCGTCCACTCGACCCGCCAGGCGTGGGCTCACATGGGCAACGCGGTTTTGGTCGAAGTCGACGGACCCAGTCGTCTCGATCTGGCCTTCGACGCGCCGGAGCTCGGTAGGGGCCGTGCGGATCTGAGCTCGCTCGAGTGCCTCGGGACTGAGCTCGACAACACCCTCCTCGCGCTCCTCGCCGCCATCGTGCCCGGCTTCTTCGTGCGGTTCAGGAAAAACTTCAAGTGTGGTGTTGTCGGGAGTGGAACAGCCTAAGCCGAGCAAGACCAGCAAGACGGCAAGGACGAAATGAAAATTGAGATATCGAATCATTGGTCAGTCTCCGAGGAGGGATCGGTTGGGGGGAGGCCTTTAGAGTTGGCTTTCGGGGAGGCGGACGCCGGTACGGGCAGCCGCCCGACGGCCAGGTCCAATGCGATGCGAGCCATCCAAGCCTCGGCTGTGGCTTCGATGTGCTCACGGCGAGCCTCGATGAGCTCCCGCCGAAAAACGAGGAGATCCGAAAGGCCGATCTTGCCGGCAGTGAACGAGCGTTCGAGAAGACCCAGGCTTTCGGCGAGGCTTCCCACGACCTGCTCTCCGAGCTGCTCGGCCGAACCCCGGGCTGCCTCATAGCGTGAAAGGGTGGAAAAGACCTCTCGACGCACTGCCAGGTTCTGGCCGGCGACGTCGGCGGCGGCCCGTTCGAGTGCCGCACTCGCCTCGGCGATCTCGCCCCGGTTGCGGTTGAAAAGGGGAATGGCGATGGCGACGCCAACCCCCAGGATGCGGTCGGCCTCCTCTTCTCCATAGAAGGTACCGATCGCGAGGTCAGGGATTCGCTCGGCCCTGGTCAAGCCCAGTCGCGCCTCGGCCGCTAGCCGCTCTTCGACCAGGGTTTGCAAGTCCGCGCGATGCGCCATCGCCTCCTGGACTAGCTCGGCCAGGGGCGCGGGCTCCCCGGCCGGCAGACCGAGAGGCCCCATGGGATTGGGAGGTGCAGCCGGGTCGAGGCCTACCGCCTCCGCTAGCCGGCTGCGTGCCTCGTCGGTCGCCGCCCGAGCCATCCCGGCTCGCCGTTCCGACCGCGCGGTCGAAACCCTCGCGAGATTGAAATCGACCTGCGTCGCGGCCCCGGCCTCGAAGCGGCGCTGCGTGACGGTCAGCAGCTCGCGGGCCAGCTCCGCTTCGGTCTCCGCCAGAGCAGCAAGCTCCTCCGTTGCTACCGCTTCGGCGAAGGCCAGCGAGACCGATGCGGCCAAGAGTCGCCGCTCACGCTGAAAGCGAGCCTCGACGCTCGAGAACTCCAGTTCGGCGACACTCACCCGTTTGCTCCGCTGGCCTCCGATCTCCAGCTGCTGGGTCAGTCCGACTCCCCGGTCGGTCGAGCTCGCCGCGAGGCCCTTTCGCTCGGCCACATCGAGGTCCAACTCGGGATTGTAAGGAAACGTGCGCGCGGCGAGCAGGTGGCCCCGTGCCTCCTCGACTTCGGCCGCCGCCGAAGCCAGCGTCGGACTTCTAGTGAAGGCCTCAACGAGCGCAGCCTCTAGCGTTAGCTCTGGCCGGGGCCGAGACTGAGTGGATATAGCTTGGGCCTCTTGGGCCACCGCTGAGGGCGGCACGACGAGCAGCAGCACCGCAAGTGGGCGCAGGCTCAAAAGATCGAGCATGTGGAAACCTCCTCCGACCGCAGGTGATCCCACGGGCGGCCATGAATCTGTTCACGCGGGATGGCCGGGACACGGCTCCGCGATGGTCTGTCGTCTAGGTCAGTTGCTCAGGACGACGTGCCCTGAGTCGGAGCGAGAAACGACAGTCAGGCCCGAGGAGGGCGGTAGGGGCCAGGAAGCGCGGGGCTCTGGCGCTGACCCTGCCTTTGCAATCCGGGTCGCACAGCAGGCGGTGCGGGAGCGCGTCCTGTGGGAGCTTCGGCAAGAGTCACTGGTGGGGTGTGATGGCAGCTGCAAAGGTGGAAGGCGCCCGAACAACCGTGTTCGTCGTCTTCGGGTGCATGATCCGGTCCCGCTTCGACGGAGTGAGCCGTGTGACCGGATCGGACCAGATGCCACAGATTCTCCGTCGCCTCGGTGAGCCCAGGGGTCATCATCCAGACGATACCCAAGATGACGAGACGCGGCACAACCTTCCTCACGTCCTGGACTATAGCAGGCTCCTGAATGCGCTCCATCGGTGGCAGCAGCAAGCTGGCCTAGTGGGCGACCTTGCCACTCCATCGGGCGCTGTCACTCTGGAGACGTTGCACCAAACTCTCGCCGATCAGTTCGGCGAGGATGCTGCTCCCTCGGGGCGAGACATGGCAGCAGGAGTCTATGTAGAGGGTTTCCTCGATCGAGGCAAAGGCAAGGGTCAAGTCCTGAAACGGGAGTCCCTCGCGGGCCAGCTCTTCACCCGCCTCGATGAGCAGCGGGTATCCGGTGGAGACCAGGGGAGCAATTCCGCTGGTCTCCGTCGCGGCCAAGCGAAGCTCCTCGGCGGACAAAGGCTTCGAACCCTCCACGTATTGATTCGGCTGTAGGAAGTGGAGGTAGGTGATGCCCTCAGCTTCACAGAGGGCGTGGATCTGGCGCGACGCCCTGGCCCACTCCGCCACCGAGGCTTTTTGAAGATCCCGATTGGAGGGGTATCGCTGAAAGGGGCCCCGGGCCTGATAGCCACCTTCCTCGGCCTTGACCGTCCGCAGATCGTGGTCGAGTTGGATGAGACGATGGGCTCGCCGCTGATCGAGCAGCCACCAGAGGAGCTGGGCACTGGGGCTGCTTCTGATGATCGGTTGGTCGAAGGTGCGGGCCAGCCGTTGGCGCCGCTGGCGTTCGCCGCTGATGAGGAGAAGAATCTTCTGCTGCCCGGGGTCGAGGATTCCGAGAAGTCGCTGGTTCCAGGCCCGGGGGTAGAACTCGGCGACTCGGGCGGGGTAGTTGTCGACCGCAGGCAGGTAGATCTCGTTGAAGCCGTCGAGATTGACGAGAGCATCGACTCTCTCACCTTGGGTCAGGCGCAGGGCGAGATTCATCAGTTGCTGAGGCTGTTTGAATCCTCCCAGGGCCCAGCTCCGAATGCCGATCTCCTCGGGGGTCAGACCGAGTCCATCGGCAACAACCCGAGCCAGGGTGCGATCCCCTTCTAGAGAGAGCAGCATGGCGACCGAGCCCCCGGTGACGGCGATCTGAAACGGTTTGCGGGACCACTCGGGCGTCTCACCGGGGCGACGAAGGAATCCGTTGGCGGTGACCTCCAGCTGGCCCCTTGCCCGTCGGTCCTCTCGACGATTGACGGCGGGATCGAGGACGAAGCCGAGGAAGGGATGGATGACTTCCTCGCCGATATAGGCATTGGGACGCAACGGGGTCGTGGATTGAGGCTGGGTACCCACCGCGACTGCGTCACCCGCGACGGTGCGGTTGGTGAGCGCCTGTCGCTCGACTCTGAGATCGGCTCGATGCCGACCGGTGACGGCGGGGGTGGCGAAGAACGCGATCGCCTCTGCGACCAGGCAGCCCCCGAGGAGTGCTACGAGGGCGAAGGCGGCTGAGCGAAGGCGGAGGCGGGTCATCGGCAGTGTTCCCTCGAGTCGTAGAATTCGCCGCTGCGGACTCTAGCACCGCAGCTTTTTGGCGAGTCTTGGGGGGAGAAGGAGTGGTCTGGCAACTTGGTTAGCGAGTCATCACCGGCGGCACGACTCATCGACTTAGGAGTGACTCCGAAGGCGACTAGGAGCCTCAGAACTCGGTATAGAAGTAGGCGACGGTCCGCGCCTTCATCGCCACGTCCCCGGTGGGGCCCGCCTCCATTCGCGCCCTTATCGACGTTTGGAAGACGATCGCATCGGTCAGCATCAATCGATAGGCCACCGTCCGTGGACTGCGCCGATCCGGCTCGTCCAACGGAGCGCCGTGGAGGGGAAGCCCGAGAGGACCGTGGTCGAAGTAGAAGCCGGCGTTGAAGAAGTCCTCCACACCAGTCCCATGGATACTGACCTCGCTGTCGTCGTCGATATAGATGCGTTCGTCGCCCTCGAGATACTGCCGCGTGCCCTTGGCGGAGAACTCACCCACCAAACCGACCCACTTGCCGGCGCCGGAGAGATCGAGCAACGAGTGCTCCTCACCCGGCTGCCGTCCGTCCGTGGTTTTCAGGATGGCGCCGAAGCGGCCGGCCTTGGGACGCGGTTCTTGACCGCTCGTCCTAAACCCCAACTCGACCGGCACCGGCTGAGACCCGTCGTTGAGCAGCGTCACTCGCGCTCGCCTCCAGAACGGCATGGGGAAGTAGCTGTAGAGCCCCCCAGACTTGTCGCGCCCGATCAGTAGGGAGCGCATGGCCGCGTCACCCTGTCGTCCCTGGCCGAAGAAGTCTGCTACCGACATGCGAACGGATTGGTGTTCGTCGATCGCTACGACCAGGGTAGTTCCTGGCCAAGCGGAAGGAGGAAGGTCGAGGTGTAGCTCCCTGATCTCGTTGGGTCCGACCAGGTCGACAACCAGGTTCTCACCGGGCTGGAGGTTCTTGCGGTGGGTTTCCGGAGGAAGGTGGGGTCGCTTGGGCCAAGGACTCTTGCCGGTCCGTCTCAGCAACCTCTTCCAAGCGGACAGATTCTCTTCGCCGGTGAAACTGACGATCCCCTCAGCGGAATCTACCGAGTAGTGGTTGAACTGAAACCAGAGGTTGGTGGTGTCGCCCCCGCTCAAGGTGATGCGACAGCCTGCGCGGTAGGCGATCGGAACGTAGCTGACGTTGCCACCACTCGAGGTCCGACGGTCGCGAGCCAACGGAGGCCGGAAGGGTGACCGGGAGCCTTCGAAGAGGCTCGGTAGTGGACCCTTGAAGACCGGTTTGCTGGCGCCGTCGACATAGATGCGGAGGGTCGCCTTGGGGTCGAGCCGTTGTGAAGTACCCTCGCCGCTGGTCATCCAGATTCGAGTGATGGCGCCGGGGCCCGTCGCTTCGAAGAGAACTCCCTCGTCGCCATCGTGACGAAGAAAGCGTGACGACTCCGCTGAGTGGCGGTCGTAGCGACAGCCTTCCCGACAGTAGCTCGAGATCATGTGCGACCGAAGTCCCGGGGTCAGGTCGGCGAGGGTACTTAGATCGTGCCAAACCTCCCAGGCAGAGGTGGGGGTAAGGGGTGAACTCGCCCCGCGCGGGGCCATCGTGCGACACCCCACGAGGGTGGCCAGCGCTGCCATTGCCATGAGGAATCGGAACCCAAGCCGACACCCGACGAGCCAGTGTGCTTTCACGGTCGCAAGTGTAGCGGAGACAGAGATTCTATGGGTTCGGCTGCGGTGAGATGCTAGAGTCGTCCTTCATGTTCGCACTAGGCAAAGGTCCCACCATCGCACTCTCGGTTCATCCGATCGGGAGGCGTTTCCTCTCCATCGGTTTGCTGTCGACGGTGGCCCTTGGGGTCTTGGCGGGCGCGGCTTGGGGACAGCCCGAGCGATCGAGACTCATTGTGCGTCAGGATGGTGTTTACCGGCTGCCATTCGAGAGCCTCGAGCCCACGGCCCGCTGGAGCGTCGACGCTGACTGGGTATCGGTGTGGTGGCGAGATCAGCCCGTAAACGCATGGATCGACGATGGCGGAGATGGCTTCTTCGGTCCGGGGGACGCGCTGGAGTTCATCGGCGAACATCTGGCCGGGGAGGATTCCTACTTCGACGCCTCGACGAGGGACAACATCTACTGGGTCCGGTTGGATCGTCCGAGGATCGCCTCGATGTACGAGGTCCCTGGCTCGTCGGCTGGACAACCTGAAGTGGTGGCTCGTTTTCGACACCACCTGGAGAACGATGAGCAACGGGTTCGGTTCTCCGGCCGAGGAGAGGAGACGATTCCCGACGAATGGTACTGGGAGAAGATGACCCCTATCGACCGCAAACCGGTGGCACTGCCGCTGGACTTACGCCAATGGCGGCGGGACGCTGGGCCCCTGTCGTTGAGCCTCGCCTTCAAGGGATGGTCCAAACCTCGGCGCCGAGTCGAAGGAGATCCCAGGGATCATCGGGTCGAGGTTTGGTTTGCGGACGAGCTGATGGGAGCTGGTGAGTGGGACGGTGAAGAGACGTTTGTCTTGGAGCTGCCGGCGATCGAGACTTCCGAGCTGACGGCCGAGCAACCCGTACTGCAGCTTCGGGTTCCTCGCCGAGTCGGTGCCGAGGGAGAGGACTGGATCGACGCCATCCTGTTCGACTGGGCCGAGGTCTCCTTTCCCATGGACCCCCAAGTATCTACCGTGTATCGTCTGGAACTACCCGAGAACGCGGTCGGTCGCGTCACGGTGGAGGGTGGTGGCGGCCACTCGGTAGTCGCCTACGGCTCCTCGGGAACTCGCCAGACGCTGGCGGCGGATCAGGGCCGTGGCGGACTCCGCGACATCCACGCGAACGGTGAAGACGCCTGGATTTACGCGGTCCGCGAGGATCGCTATCTGGCGCCGGAGGCGGTCGCAGTGGACCGAGCCTCGGATCTCAGAGGAGCCGATCGACAGGTCGACTACCTGATGATCTCGCACCAGCGACTCGTTTCGGCGCTCGAGCCCTTGGCTGCGTTCCACCGCTCGCGTGGGCTGACGGTGGAGATCGTCGACGTGCAAGATATTTATGACGAGTTCAACGGCGGAATCCTCTCGCCGCAGGCGATCCGGGACTTCATCGCCGATGCCTTCCATCACCGCCCGGCCCCGGCGCCACGCTTCGTGCTGCTGGCGGGAGACGCGAGCTGGGATCCTCGCGGGGGAGAGGCTGCTGACGACCGAGATTACGCCGACTGGACGTTCCAGGGACGCGAACTTCGTTGGTTCATGAAGAACGGCAGTACTTCCTACGCCGACACTTCGGGCGATCGCAATCTGGTACCGGCCCGTCCGTATCAGAGTTACGAGGGGCACGCGGCGGCGGACAATTGGTACGTTTCCGTGGACGGCGATGATTTTCAGCCGGACCTGGCCATCGGTCGTTTTCCGGTGACCACTCCCGAGGAGGTCCAAGCCATCGTCGACAAGACGATTCGTTACGTCGAGTCCTCGACGGTGGGTCCTTGGAAGCGCCAGGTGCTCTGGATCACCAACGAGCAACGGGGAATGCAGAACAACAGCGATAACTTGGCGAGCCAGATGCGTGATCGTGGGTACACCGAACTCAAGGTGTACCCGTCGCCCGACGAGAAGGACAACTCCCAGCACCAAGAGCGTCTCAAGGAAGCATTCTCCTCCGGCAACCTCTTCGTCCACTTCCTGGGCCACGGGGGCCGCTATATCTGGCGAACGGGCCCACCGGATCTGAGCAAGAACCACGACCTCTTCACCCTCGACGACCTCGACGACCTCGAGCCTACCGACAATCTGCCGATCATTCTCAGTATGACGTGCTATTCGGCGCCCTTCGATCATCCGACCGCGGATTCGATCGGCGAGAAGTTCTTGCGCCTGGCGCACCGCGGGGCGGTGGGTGTTCTGGCGGCGTCCTGGCGCAACAGTCCGGGGCGAAGGTTCAGTGAGGCTCTCCTCGCTGAGCTCTCGCAGCCGGGGGCGACGTTGGGCGAGGCGGTTCAACGGGCCAAGAACGAGATCAACTCTCGGGTGTTGGTCGAGACCTACAATTTGCTGGGTGATCCGGCAGTGCCGGTGGCGATCCCCTCGGTACCACTCGACCTCGAGTGGGTCGAAGTTGCGGAGGGGCACGAGTTGCTTCTGAATGCGGGCGAACTGGAGGGGCAGGTCCTGGTCGAGTGGTTGGATGCCGAGGGAGAGGTCCTGGCCGAGCGGCGGGCTGCGCTCGCCGAAGAACCGCTTCGCTTGAAATTATCTGCCGAAGAGTTGGAGTCGGTCACCGACGCGCGCTGGATTCGGGCCTACGCCTGGGATGAGGCCACGCGTCGCGATGGTCTGACCGCCCTCGACCTTACGGTGAAAGAGGATGCCGCCGTGGTTGAAGTTGCAGCTTCTTCCGCTAATGCTCGTCGTCAGATGTTGGAGGATCCAGCGGAGAGGCCTGAGAATGCTGGGAACTCCGAGGAGGCCGAGAAGGCCGAGAAGGCCGAGAAGAACCAGGCCACCGGGCAAACGGCGGCGCAGAATGTAGGGGGGAGTCAGAGATGATTTGGGGCACGTTGAAGAGGCCGACGAGGTTGGCGGGCTGGGGGCCGATTGAGTTCATTCTTGTGGGCTGGTTCGCGATCGGGAGCCTGGTAGCAGGAGTAGCGGGTGCTCGAGAGACGCAGGACGAGAACACTTCCGACGTCAACACTGCGTCGAGCATGGAGTCGCCGGCAGAGGATGCTGGCACCGACGAGAAGCCTCTGGACAATCGCCTCAAGTGGTCGACGGCGAGCGAGGTCGACAACTTCGGCTACCACATCTACCGAGCCGACACCGAGGACGGTCCCTTCGAGAGGTTGACCGAGGACCCGATGCCGGGAGCGGGCACCACCGACGAACCGAGCTACTACGAGTTCATCGACGATGCGATCGATCCGACTCGGGACTACTACTACTACGTCGAGAGCTTAGCAATGGACGGAACCCGGGAGCGCTTTACGCCGGTGATCCGCGCCAAGGCGAAGACTCCCGGCGTCGAGGATGTGGAGGGTACCGAGGACTCCGAGCCGAGTGGCACCGAGAGCGTAGCTCCAGACGGTAGTGAGTCCTCTGAGTCCGAGTCGGATCCGCCTTCCCAGGCTGAAGACAATTCAACTGAATCCTAGTAATTCTTGAACTCACAAGACTCCGGGACTGGGGGCGAGGCGGCAATTGGGACCTCGCTTTCCCTTCGATTGTAGTCGCTGACAAGGGAGATGGACCTCACCTCGGCGCCTGACTCCGGGCTAAGGCTCTTCCTACCGAATGCGAAGGACCGTCTCAAGGATTCCGGAGTCGAAGTCCAGTTTGACGATCTCTTCCGCGGAACTGAAGAGGTCGTTGCCGACGGCGACGAGAGTACCTGGAGCCGATGCAATCTCGGTGGCGGTTGGGTTGTCGGCGGAGTCGAGACCGACTCGATAGAAAAGCGTGGTGCCTCCGCCTTCTTGGGTCCTTAGGGTTGAGAGCAGTGCTGAGCGCCCGTTCCTACGTTCCTTGAAGGAGATGACTAGACCCGGGACCGTGATCGGCACCTGCTCCCGAGGAGTGGGTTGCGTGACCGTCCTGTCGCGGATCTCCTGTGGTGGTGGGTAGACCGCAATGCGCGTCGAGTCCTGCTCCCGCATAGCGGTCAGCCTCGCATTCTCGAGATGGGCCAGATATCTGAACCACCTGGGGTCACCCTGCTCGAGAAGGGGTTGCACCGGAACCTCGTCATCTACTGCCAGACGGTAGAGTGTTTCCCCGGAGACGAACCGAAGGGCAGCGCCGTCATCTTCTAGCCATTCCCATCCTTGGATGGGGCGACCCTGCCACCCAGCACGTGGAGTCAGCTTCGCACCGTCGAAGTCCCAGACTCGAACAGTGTTTCGCAGTTGAGTGTCAGTCGAGAAGATCCGGAGATTGCCGTTGGGCAGCATCGCAAGCCACGTACCAGTGTTCTGGACCGACACCGGAAGTCGAGTCGACCCAAGGAGTCGCCAGGGATTCGCGAGGAAGAGCTCGAGTCGATCCTCGGATCCGATCCCTATCCTCCCGTCCGATGCGACAAGTTGGGGAAACAGGGGGTACTGCAATGGTGGAGTCGCCAGTTGGGAAGCGGAGTCGGTGAGGGACCAGGCCTCGATCACATCTCCCCGTGCCTGCTCGAATGTCTTGGTGTAGGCGGTGCCGCCGGAGGGCGCAAAGACCACCCAGTCCTCCTCGACAATCGAAGGCGATACCAGGGCCGAAGTGCGGGTTTCGGTGTTGAAGAGAAGACCAGAGTGGTGACCTGTCCGTTTGTTCTCTCCGGCGATGGCGATCCACGGCCCACTGGGAGAGGCGGAAACGAACTGCAGTTGATCCAGCACCTCGACGTCCCCACCCTGAATCCACTGAGAACGGCCGACAAAGCTCAGAGACGCCAGAACGGTGATGGTCCAGCCGACGGTCGCGAGCCAGCGGTGCCCCCGCCGGATGTCCGCCCCGCCTTGGCGCAGCTGAAGCCAGCCCGCCACGAGCCATCCCGTTGTCACGGCAGCCAGCCAGATACTAAGACTGGTCAACAGACGTTCGCTTGCGATGTTCAGGTAGTCGGCGACGGCGGCGCTCATTAGGAAGATGTTTGTGGCAAGGCCAAGTGCATCCAGGGCGAGCCACGGGCTCCGACTCCTGAGGCCAAGTCCAAGGGCGTGGGTCAAGAGGAGGAGGAGAAGGAAGCCAAGGAGCAACATTCCTGCGTAGGCCCAGCGGTTGTCCACCAAGGCCGGACCACGGTCGGAGACCAGCTCGATCCAAGCGTTGCCTCCGAAGAGCGCGGGGAGCTGTACCACGAGAACGGACCCCACCAGGACGAGAACACCAGCGAGGACCTTTCCGAACCAGATCTGCGCCGCGGTTAGGGGATTTGCGAGGTAGAAGCCGAGGCGGCCCTCGGAGATTTCCCGACTGAGGAGGGAGCTTCCCAGTGCTGTCGCCATTCCCAGGGCGAGGAGTAGGCCGAGGAGGATCGAACCGGAGGCGCGGACGTCGGCCGGGTCGTACCGAGCCATTCCTGGCATCGAGGGTAAGGCTAGAGCGAGCAGCAGGAGTGCAGCAGAGACCCACAGCACCGGACGCCATTCATTCAGTTCCCGCCGCGTGACGGTCCATAGGTTCTTCACGATTCACCTCCAGCGGTCTCGGTTCCAACCAGGGCTTCGAAGATCTCCTCCAGCGACATCGCGTGTCCCTCGTGGGAGAAGGACTCGGGGATGCTCTGGAGGTTGTGGGCGACGACGGCTTCGCGTCCCCACGGGCTGGTGCGCTGCAGTACCGCCGGGATGGCGGAGTCGAGAGCCTCCCCTTCGCGAAGGGAGATCCGTCGAAAGCGACGCTTGAGGTCCTCGAGGGGTTCTTCCACTAGGAGCTTTCCGCGGTGAAGAATGGCGACGGTCTCCACCAGGCGTTCGACCGCATCGAGGTCGTGACTGGTGAGGAACACGGTGACGCCCGACTCGGCGAGGTGCTCGAGAAGCTCCTCGTAGAGGACCTTCCTGGCAACCGAGTCGAGGCCGAGGCTGGGATCGTCGAGGACCAGGAGTTCAGGGCGCTGGGCCAGGGCGAGGGCCAGTTCGACCTGCTTCTGCTGCCCTTTCGACAGCCGACCGAAGGAGACGTCGCTCGGTACCGAGAAGCGGCGCAGTCGTCGCTTTGCTTCGTCGACATCCCATATGGGATAGAGGCGCGATCCCATGGCTAGGAGTTCGTCTGCGTTGGCCCGCGGCGGCACCTGGGGGGTCTCGGGAACCACGCCGACCCGTCGCATCAGGGCGGGTCGGTGGCGCCAGGAGTCGAGGCCGAGCAGCTCGAGGTGGCCTCGACTCGGTCGTTCCTGGCCCAGGAGGCAGCGTACCAAGGTGCTTTTCCCGGTACCGTTGCGCCCGAGGAGTCCGTAGACACCCCCGGTAGGAACCTGGAGATCGAGCGCGTCGAGAACTAGGGTCGCTCCATAGTGGACGGAGACGCCTTTCGCGCAAGCAGCGATTGGCTGGTTCGTTCCGGTCATCGGGACACCTCATCGATCTCGGAGTAGGCCTGCTGCAGGCAATCGATTGCTTCGCTGGCCGCGGCGCCCAAAGTGATGGCGACAGCAGCGTAGTTGCTAGCGGCGTGTGTCAGTCGCTTTTGGCGGTCGTCGTTGGACAGCGAGGGCGGACTAGTGGAGACGAAGGTCCCTTCCCCGCGCCTAACCTCGAGAATGCCCTCGTCGGTCAGCCGCCGATAGGCTTTTGAGATGGTGGCGGGATTGACGCGCAGCTCCTTGGCCAGTTCTCGCACCGACGGTACGCTGCTGGCGGGAAGGAGGACGCCGCGGGCGACCAACTGGCGTACGCCCTCCTCGATCTGACTCCAGATGGGCTGGGCGTTGGATGGATTGATATGGATCATGTGACCTCGTTGAGACCTACTGTATTACATCACCAATACACTGTCAACGACCGTAGTGATCCGTTGCGGATCCGACCCTCCCAGGGTCGAAGCTCGCAGCGAAGCGCAGGAGGGATTTACGCTAGAAGTCGATTCGCACGGTGGCCCACTGACGTCCGGGCTCACCGTCATGCGTTGCGGGCGCGAATTGGGCACCCTTCACGAGTTCGAGGGCTTCCCTGATCTGAGGCTCGCCGGTCGCCCCGCCCGGTAGAGGAACGACCTTCTCCACTGAGCCGTCGGTTCCTACCAGCACGTAGAACAGTGCGAACTTCGGACCGACGGCGGGCGCGGAGGCCTTCGGGTCGAGCTTGCTCGAGAGCGTCGCGTTCTCGACTCCTTCTCCGTCCCGAAGGAGGACTTCCTGTTTCGGAAGGGCTGCCGACTCCACGGTTGCTTGCTGGTCGGCAGGGCCCGCGGTCGACGAGTTGGAGCTTTCTGTGCCGGCGCTCGAAGAGATCCCTTGATCGACGGGACCGGTCTCACTCGAAGTCACCGGAACGTCCATCGTGATCGCTCCTGCCGGGTCCAAGGTAGCGGTCTGTGTGGTGTCTTCGACGTCCGGTGGAACCACGTTGTTGCTAGGCGCAGGGGCCGAATCCGGAACGGTGGGGTTTGGCGACGTAGCCTCGGTGGCGGCAGTCTCGACGGCAGGGGATACGGATTCATCGCTACGTCCGCCCATTAGGAGGATCATGACGATGAGAAGCAGCAAGAGACCTCCGACTGCGGCGGGTAGGACCCAGCGCGGTAGGCCACCCGCTTCGAGTCTAGCGGCAGGCTGCGTAGGCTCCTTGG
>JAIOJS010000479.1 GCA_019911795.1 Thermoanaerobaculia bacterium
GTTTCTCGTCGTTGTTCATGCGATGGCGCTTGTCGTTCGAGTAGATCTCGAACGAGGCTCCCTGCAGCACGTTCTCCGATTCCGACGGATTCCAGCCGAACTTCAGCTGGTGGCCGGTGTGGCGAAAGAAAGTGGCGTCGAGTAGCCGTCCAGCGTAGTCGACATCATCCTGAGCCTGATGGTTACCTCGGTACTCGAACCGCATCCTGGGCGACAGATCCCAGCCGAAGCCCCATCTTGTTTCGGCGGACTCGAAGTCGCCGGGCACGGTCTCGCCGCCCCCAGTTTCGTAGTTTGCCCCCTCACGAGCCTGGTGTCCGAGCCAATAGCGCCAGCGTGACGAACTGCCCCAGAGGGTCGCCCCCACCTCTCCAAGGTTGCCGTTGTCGGCGTAGGACACCCCGCCGTGCGCTCCCCACCGAACGGAATCGCTGGTCGTCGGCGAGAAGGTCTCGACATCGATCGCGGCAAACGCACCGGGTCCCCAAGCCAATGCGTAGGGGCCCTTCACCACCCGAACGGTCTTGACGGCTCGCGGCCCAACGTGCGACAGGTCTGAGTCCATCCGACCGGGTCCGGCCGCGTAGGTCCGAGTGCCATCCACGAGAACGAGAAGCTGCCCTTCGACGAGCCCCCGAACCTGCGGTTCCAGATTGATTGGCCCCCGCCGAGCGGCACCGAGGCCAGGCTCCGAACGCAGCGCGGTTCCGAGATCGGGGATCTCGGCGGCCCGAACTCGCCTTCCGTCCAGAGAGTCTTCTGCGAGCAAGGCGGGGTGCGTCGTGACCTCGAGACTCTGCTCGAAGTGTGGCTTCTCGGGAGTCTGATCCTCCACTGTTTCTGCGTCGGTTGTCTTGTTGTCGTCGTCGGTGTCGGCCCAAACCAGGACACTGCCGACTAGCAATCCCGTCAGCAGCAACGCGCTGACGAGGCTCCACTGTCTGATTTTCTGCATCGATCATCTCCACGCCGGGGGAGACGGACTCCACCCGGACAAATTCCGATTGAGTTCTGGCCGTCGCTACGGCCGCTCTACCAACCGATGTCCTCAACCTCTCTTCGCGAGAGGGGCTGAGGGGTCAGGAACGTGGAGGACGAATTTCGGGCGGCGCTGCGTCCCGGTTCGCGGCGATTCGATCCAGGAACGAGACTCGAGCCGCAGCGTGATCTTGGGTCGACTCTATGGAGGACGAGACCACGCCTGCGCGAACCTTGCCGAGGAGATGGGGAACCGAGGGAGCTTCCTTCTTCTCGTCGTCGCAGGTCATCTCGAGGCCGGCGGGGGGGGCGGCACTGCGCACACAAGCCACTCGCCCACCGAAGAGATCGGCGCAGCAACTGCAATCGGAACAGAATCCCTGGCCCGAGGCGAAGAGAGCCAGAGGCAGGAGCCAGACAAACGTCCAACCCAGGCTGAGACACCAGGCGATTCGCCGCTGAGTTGCACTCCTCATATCGCCCTTCATCCTACCGGAAAACGCCCTGCGCCGAGAACACTGAAGTGGGTTCTCTGATCGAGCGGGCCTCAACGGTCCTGTCCGAGAGACGAGCGCTACCCATGGAGACTGCGACAGGATCAACGCATGCAATGTGCACCGCGACCTGCGGTAAGATCGATTCGCACCTCGCCCCGCCAACCAGCAGCAGCAGGAACTACCTATGACCCGCGACACGACTCTCAGTACCCTGACCGATCTGTTCTTCGCCTCGATGGCTCACGACAAGCCTGATTGCCTGCAGAGCAAGAGGGACGGACGCTTCCAACCACTGTCCAGTTCGGAACTGCGACAGCGAGTGCAAAGCTTGGCGGTGGGTTTGGGAGAACTGGGAGTTCAGAGGGGGGACCGGGTGGCCTTGATGGCCGAGAACGGCCTGCACTGGCCCACGGTGGATTTCGCCGCGCTCTGTACGGGTGCGATCCTGGTGCCGATCTATCCGACTCTGCTGCCCGATGATCCCGACCAGACCCTCTACATCGCCAACGACTGTGGTGCCAAGGTGCTCTTCGTCGAAGGGCGTGATCGCCTCGATGTGCTCCTGCAGCGCCGTAGCGAGCTAGCCTCGGTCGAACACCTGGTTCTGATCGAAGAGGGCGGGGAGCCCGGTGGCGGCTTCACCACCCTGGACGAGTTGCTAAGCCGAGAGCCGGGCGACGATGAAACCTTCGAAGCCGTGGCGCGTCAAGCCAAGCCCGACGACCTCGCGACCTTTATCTACACCAGCGGTACGACGAGCAATCCCAAAGGGGTCATGCTGACGCACGGCAACATCACCTCGAACGTCGTCGATGGTCTCCGATGCATCGATCTAACCCCCGGTCATGTCGCACTGTCGTTCCTCCCGCTGTCCCATTCCTTCGAACGTACCGTCGACTACATGTACTTCTACCGCGGTGTATCGATCGCTTACGCCGAGTCGATCGCTCAAGTGGGACAGAACATGCAGGAGATTCGTCCCCACTACTTTGTCTCGGTGCCCAGGGTCTATGAGAAGGTACAGGCCAAGATCTTCGACGGCGTATCCCAGGGTCCAGCGCTCCGGCGAAAGATCTTCGAGTGGGCGGTCAAAGTCGGTGCAAAGACGCTCCCCCATCGGCTGGCGCAGACCACGCCAGGCGGTATTGAGGGCCTCGAGATGAAGATCGCCGACAAGTTGGTCTTCGCCAAGATTCGCGAGCGCCTGGGTAACCGCCTCGACTTCGCGATCTCGGGGGGCGCCCCCCTCGGCAAAGAGCTCGGGGAGTTCTTCTGGGGCGCCGGTATCCCGATCTTCGAAGGCTACGGCCTCACGGAGACCTCTCCCGTACTCACAGTCAATACCCCCGAGAAGGTCCGCATGGGGACGGTGGGCACGGCGATCCCCAACGTGGAGCTCCAGATTGCGGAGGACGGTGAGATTCTGGCCCGTGGACCCAACATCATGCGCGGCTACTTCAACAACGACGAGGCCACCGCCGAGGCCATCCAGAACGGCTGGTTCCATACCGGAGACATCGGTGTCCTCGACGAGGACGGGTTCCTTGCCATCACCGACCGCAAGAAGGAGCTGATCATCAACGCCTACGGCAAGAACGTGCCGCCGGCCAAGGTCGAGGAGGCCCTGAAGAGCAGTCGCTTCATCGGGCAAGCGGTCGCCCTCGGAGACAAGCGGAAGTTCATCGCGGCGCTGTTGGTGCCAAACTTCGACGCCCTGCGGAGTTGGGCAACCTCACAGGAACTGTCAGGCACCGACGCTGAGCTGATCGAGCAGAACGCAGTCCGCGAGCTCTTCGCCCGTGAGGTGGAAGCCAGCAACGAACGCCTGGCCCACTACGAGGAGGTCCGAGCCTGGACGCTCCTGCCCGAGGAGTTCTCGATCGAAGGAGGCGAGCTCACACCGACGCAAAAGATCAAGCGCCGGATCATCAACAGCAAGTACGCCGCAATCATCGATACCATGTACGCGGACGCTGATCGTCGTCGGGGCTGACCGTAGAAGGTTTCCGCTTGTTCGACATCAGCCTCTTGCGCAGTTTGGCCTTCGCCCCATCATGAGCCAGGCATTCTCGCTGAGGGTGGATTCCGACGGAATCGCCACCCTCACTTTCGATCTGCCTCGATCTCCCGTCAACTTGATGAGTCGCTCGGTGCTCGTCGACCTGTGGACCCTCATTCAGGACGACCTCGCCCACCGAGAAGATATTTCCAGTCTGGTACTGCTTTCCGGCAAGTCCACCGGATTCATTGCCGGTGCCAATCTGGACGAGATCTTGGGCGTTGACGATCCTAGACTCGCCGCCGAGATCTCACGCCTCGGGCAGGGAGTGGCGAGAGCCTGGGAGCAGCTCCCCTACCCCACGATCAGCGCCATTGACGGCGCCTGCATGGGAGGAGGCACCGAACTCTCTCTCGCCTGTGACCACATCCTGGTCAGCGATCGTCCGGGACTGAAGATCGGTCTTCCAGAGGTCAGGATCGGAATCATTCCCGGCTGGGGTGGGTGCGTCCGACTCCCACGCCGCCTCGAGTTGGTGGACGCCCTGGACCTGATCCTGCGCGGCGGCAGCGTCGACGGTCCCCGCGCCGTCGAACTCGGTCTCGCCGATGCCCTCCTCCCGCACTCCCAGTTTCGCCGAGCCGTGGGAGCCTACGTAGCGAACCTCGTTTTCCGGCCGTCTCCCTCGCGGAAGCGGCGACCTCACGGATTCGCCAGCCGCACGCGAATCGGCCGGCGTATCGTCTTTGATCGGGCACGAGAAACTGCCCTAGAGGCAACCCGTGGTCGGTACCCAGCTCCATTGCGAGCCATCGAGGTGGTGCGACTTGGAATCGAACGGGGCGCAGAGGCGGGCTTCGAGGCCGAGGAGCGAGCTATCGGAGAACTCGCGACCTCTCCCGTTTGCAAGGATCTGATCCGCGTGTTCCGCCTCGTGGAAGCAGCCAAGAAAGCCGGACCGCCAGACGACGACGGTGCGCCACTACCGCGGTCCATCGCCGTCCTCGGTGCGGGCAACATAGGAGCGGCCATCGCTCATCTGATCGCCCGACGCACCGAGATCCCGATCCGCCTCGTCGATCTCGACCGCGGCGCCCTGGAGCGAGCGATGGCCTCCTCGTCCCGCGCCTTCTCCGCGCAAGTTCACCGCGGACGCCTCACCTCGGTCGAAGCCAAGCGACGACAGGCCCTCATCCGTCCAACCTTCGACCCCACCTCCATCTCCGGCTGCGATCTCTTGATCGAGAATGTCTACGAGCAACTCCCACTCAAGAAGAGCGTCCTTGCCGAGGCAGCCCGCCACATGGGCGAACAGGCGATCCTGGCCACCAATACCTCCTCGCTCGAGGTAGGGCGGATCGCCGGCTCCAGCGAGCGGGCCGAACGGGTGGTCGGGATCCACTTCTTCGCTCCCGTGCAACACATGCCTCTGGTAGAGGTAGTTCGTGCTCCGAAGACCTCAGACCGAGCGCTCGGCATCGCCCTTCGGCTAGCCCGAGAGTTGGGGAAGGTGCCGATTGTGGTCCGCGATTCTCCCGGATTCCTGGTCAATCGCATTCTCTTCTTCTACCTAGTCGAGGCCCTCTGGCTACTCCACGAGGGACATTCTGTGACGGAGATCGATCGCACCATAGAGCAGTGGGGAATGCCGATCGGACCCTTCGCGGTCATGGATGAGATCGGTGTCGATGGCACGGTGCGGGTCGCTCGAAGCCTGGCCGAGACCTTTGGACCCCGCCTACCGCTACCACCGTGGGTCGATGACTGGGTGGAGACCGGCGCCGTCGGTCGTCGGGTCGGTCGAGGCTTCTACCTCTACGATGAAGACCGGCATCGCACCGTGGCAGACCCGGACCTCCAATCGACGCTGGACATTCGCCTCTATCCCGAGACCGCCCACTCCCGTGAACCTCTCGATCGCCTGATGCTGCGAATGGTGGACGAAGCGGCGCAGTGCCTCGACGAGGAGATCGTCGAAGGTCCTGGGCAGCTCGATCTGGCGATGATCCTCGGCACCGGCTTCCCTACCTTCCGCGGAGGTCTCTGCCGCTGGGCTGACCGCCAGGGAACGCAAGAGATCCTCGAGACCTTGGAGAGGGTCACGGCCGGTTGTGGCGAACGCTTCCGCCCTTCGAAGGCGCTTCGAGCGATGGCCCAGCGGGGCTTCTACCGCTAGCCCACTGAAGACGTCACGGGTTGGAACGCCTCTTGGTTCGGACTCTCCCCGTTGAGCCTACTCAGTCGGTGAGCCTCCATCGTCCGCCGATCTCGAGGCCAAATCTTCTCGCCGAGACCGGCGCTTCCGGGGTACTCAGTCGCCAGCGAGGATCTCGGCGATGACCACGGTGACATTGTCGAGGCCGCCCTTCTGGTTGGCCTCGTCCACCAGGCGACGGCAGATTTCCTCGATGGGGTGCCCTTCCTTGAAGTAGCTCAGAATCTCCTCGTCCTCCAACATGGTGGTCAGACCATCCGAGCAGAGGACGTAGAGGTCGCCTGGTTCGACTTCGACCTCGCGAACGTCGACCAAGACCTCGCTCTCGCCCCCGAGGGCGCGAGTGACGACGTTCTTGAGAGGGTGAACGCGTGCTTGTTCGAGGGAGAGATAGCCGGCTACGACCTGCTCGTTGACCCAGGTGTGGTCCTGGGTAAGGAGTTCGAGTTCGCCGTCACGAAACCGATAGGCCCTGGAATCCCCTACGTGGGCTACGGCAGCGATGCGGCCCTGAAGAAGGACCCCCACCACCGTGGTTCCCATGCCGATCAACGACCCGTCGTGTCGGATCGCACGCAAGACCTTGTCGTGAGCCATGCGAATGGCAGTCTTCAGGCGGTTGGAGTGGCGGGAGACACGGGCGTCGTAAACGAAGGGCCAGGTGGTGTCGTGGTCCGCGGTCTGCTCGACGAACTCCTGGACGGCTTTAACCGCAATCCTCGAGGCGACCTCACCGTGGTTGTGTCCCCCCATCCCGTCGGCCACCACGACCATGCGATGCTCGGGATCGATCCCGAAGCAGTCCTCGTTGTGGTTACGGGCACGTCCCACATCGGAGAGGCCACAGGCTCGAACTCGAATCATCGGTCCATCTTACCGAAGATGCCGCCCAGTAGGGACTTCTTCTTGCCGGATTCCAGCTCTTCGATCGCTCCTAGTACCACCGGATCGTCCCCTCCCCACTTCAAGGCCATCCGATAGTAGCGTAACGCATCGTCGCGACGCCCAGCGTCGGCGTGGATTTGTCCTGCCAGTTGCTGATATGTCACCTTCATCGGCTCCAACTCACACGCCTTGCTGATTGCCTCGCAGGCCTGCGGCAAGTACCGCTGTACCCCGTGGCACGCGCGAGCGAGATGGTGCCAGGCCAAGGCGTTGCGGGGGTCTGCCTCGGTGGCTCGACGAAAATTGTCGGCCGCCTCCACCGCGTTCTTTGCTTTGTAGGCACGAATGCCACGCTGCATATAGACCCGCACGAGCTGTCCCGGGTCAGCGCCGGTCCCATCACCCTTCGGACGATCCAAACCCTGGTCATGCTCCCGACGAAGACTTGGATTCGATAGAACATTGAAAGCCTGAGTGATGTCCTGGAACTCTTCCTCGGCCGCCTCCTTGGCCTCGCCACGGAATCGGTCGGGATGCTTCTCACGAGTCAGATCCAGGAATCGACGCCGGATCTGATCCGAACTGGCATTGCGTTCGATCCCTAAGATCGAGTAGAAATCCTTCTCCATGTGATTTAAAGCCTACTTGGATTTTACCCTATAGATGCGTTGCGCTGTCGAGCGGACCGCCTCCGGTACGTTGCGATCACGGCCAAGGTTTCTCAAGTCGCGAACAGAAAGGCGGGGAACAAGGCGTACCGACAGCCCGAGGGGGGTTCTCGGATTGCTTACCAGGCCTACCGCAATCGGGTATTTCTGCACCCAACGCCGTTGACGTCCGATGTACTCGAGAACGTCTTCTACCACGCTTCGGCTCCGACTGAGATGCTCGATCTCCTGATCAGACATCGGGTTGTTCTGGAGGACGGAGAGGGCAACCTGGGTGTTGTTGTCCCTGATGAGCAGGTTTCGCAACGTCTTGGAGGCTCCCCGAGTGAGCTTGAGCCGGACCGGAATCGGTAGGAGTCGAATCTGACCGTCGCTGAGACCAGTCTGTTCGTCGACATCCCCTTCGACGGGCGCCTGCCGAACGCTCTCGATCGCAGCGATGACCTCTTCGTCCGAGGCCTCCTCCACCTCGCCAAGGGAAGCCTCGGTAACTTCGGCCTGGATGATGACCTGGGCACTCTGCTCCAGCAGATGGGTCCGATACTCTGCGATGCGCCGGTGCGCGTAGTTGGTGAGAGCCGGATTGCGCTCCAAGGCCTCGAGGAGGTCGGGAACGGCCGAGATCCGATCCTGGCGGAGAAGGAAGACTTCTTGCAGATCGGCGGGAATCCTCGGGGCGAGATCGAAGAGAAGATCGATCGGCACATCGCGTCGGCGAATGATGGCACTCAGAACCTCGCCATCGCGACTGTGCTGAGCGAAGTATCGAAGCACGCGGGCGTCAGCATCCTGGTGGATGAGGGGCACCACAAAGCGCCCTTGGAGACTCGCCAGTGACTGCTTCGAGGCCTCGGCGATCTCGATATCATCCTGGCTGGCGAGGTGAACCTGCACCTGGACCAACTCGGCCGGCGCGACCGGCAGGAGCCCACGAGCGGCAAGGAGCATCAGCGGGCGGTTGGTACCGGACAGTACCTGTTCGATCAGCGGGGAACGATCCATGCTGGGGTCCTATTCGATGGCGCCGGCAACGACTCGAGGTCGCCCCGTTTCGGCCCGACTCGACGCCGGAGTGAACCCGAAACCACCCGCCACGGTCAAGGGATCGTTCTCGGCATCACCGCCGCTACCGCCCTTGACGAAATCTGAAGCCTCAAACGTCGTCTCGACCCTACCCTGTTGCTGACTCAGTCCATCGAACGGCTTTCCGTTGATCTCCACCCGCACGGCTCCTACATCTCCCAACACCAGAGAGACAGTCTGTTCGGCATCGAACTGCACACTCTCCCCTTGCACTCTCAGTTCGCTCACCCGGCGCTTCCCATCCACCCGGGCCTCGACCCAGCAGTCTCCAGTAAAGCTCAGGGTCACACGCAGTGGAGCTTGCGGCCCCCTAGCCTCGGGCACAGTGGCCTGGGCACTCTCGGAGTCGAGGGGGGCAGGAACCGGCGCCGCCGCAGTGGGAGTCCCGACCGCCGTCATCTCGGCCTCTCGAGCCGGCTGGGCCGAAGACGGTGGGGAGGCTGTTCCCTGACTGGCATCGCCTTCTCCTTGGCGACGCAAGACAAACAGCAGCACCACCGCAACCACCAGAGCGGCGGCGATCCAAAGGAGAGCACCAGCGGGAAAAGACGACTCCGCAACAACGAGGTCTTCGTCTTCATCTTCCTCGTCGGCGCGGCGTTCACGATCGGCGACCAAGTAGTAGTTGACGACCTCGTCCGGATCAAGGCCAACGTACTGGGAGTAGTTGCGTAGGAAGCCCTTAGCGAAAATGGTGGCGGGAAGGACTTCGAAGCGATCCTCCTCTAGGGCTTCGAGATATCGAATACCTATCTTCGTCGCGTCCGAGACTTCACGAAGGGAGAGCTTGCGGATCTCCCGCTGCTTCCTCAACCAACTCCCGAATGACCCAGCATCTCCATCCTTCCAGGGAGGAGAGGCGCCATGATGGGGAGCGGGCGACGTGCTTTCTTTCCGGCGCTTGCGGCGCGACATGGGGCTCCCTGTTGACTGATGGCGATACGACTCGCCCAAAACGAGACGCGAACTCACCTATTGTAGACTGCACAAGGCCCTATCGTGAAGCGGCACCACTGAGTAGCTCCGCCCTACGCCGAACCGGTGGAGGCAAGCGTCTGTCCTGCCCCACCTTCAACTGGTCAGCTCGCTTGAGGTGCGGCAGGAGACTCAGGGCCACATCGACCGGGGTTTTTGGGTTACTACAGAGTGCCACGCGAATGGGATACCGCACCCCCCATCGAGGGTTTCTCGCCACCACTCTCAGGATCTGTGCATTGGAGTTGTCACGCGAGATCCAAGGCATGATCTGCCCCTCGGTAAGGCGTGGGTTCTCCAGCAACGCCTGACAGACACGGGGATTAGGATCCCGACCCAACGCTTGGACCAACCGCGGCGAAGCCTTGCGGGCGAGGTGCATGCGCTCACCAACAGCTAGGCCGGGAAGGCGTTCGATGAGGCGCAACTCGGCGGCTCGGCGCGCCTGAGGACGGATCCTGGTGTCCTGACAGAGGGCGATCAGATCACGCCAATAGAGACCGGGGACCAACTGCAGAACCAGAGCGAGAGGGAGGCTTCGGTGCCGGGCTAGCTCCCGACGCACCTCGTAGGATGAGATCAGTCTTCGCTCACGGTAGATACGCTGGACGACCTTTTCATCGCAGTAGGCATTGCTCAGAAGGGCTCGAACCGCGGGTAGATCGAAGTGATCGAACGAGGACTCGACCAGTTCCTCGAGTCGCTCGCGGCCGGCGTTGGCCAACTCGAAGGGGAGGTCCTCTGGGACCGACGTTGCCATTCGCTTACACTATCGCGTGTCGCAACCACGCTGCGGATCAGAGTTACCCCCTGTAGCATTCTCGCGCGCGACGACACCGAGCCCACTCCACCCTCCGCCGACAAAGAACCGAGAAACTGCCGATGAGCCCGATCGAGAACCTACACCGCCAAATTCAAGCCCAAGATTGGGACGCCGTCGAAGAGCAATGGCTCGCGTCCGTCGAAGAACCATCGATCGACGTCCTTGGGCTGATCGCGGTGCTCGAACTCCTGGCCGCATCGGATCAGCAAAAGCGCGCGTTGTTCCTCTACGAACTCCTCGCCGACCAACTCGTAGAGCGAGGCTCCTGGGAAAAGCATCTCACCCTGCAGCACCACTACCGGCCGATCTTCGGCTCCCACCTCTCCCACAAGCAGATCCTCGACTCCCTTCGCAACCTGTACGGCGATAGCGAACTCTTTCAGACCCTCGCCGACAAGGTAGGACTCAACCGGGGCCAGGACGACATCCCGAAGACCTGGACCAAAGTGGACAAACTCCACGAACTCATGGACCTCGCTCCCGGTACTGTCGTCGAGATGAAGGGACAGGGCGCCGGTCGCGTCGCCGAGGTCAACATCGCACTCGGCGCCTTCAAGGTCGACCTCGGAGGGAGCCGCCCCGTGAGCGTTGGCTTCGCGGCCGCACCCAAGGTCCTCACACCGCTGCAGCCGGACCACATTCTCTACCGCAAGGTCACCGCTCTCGATAGCCTCAAGAAGTTGATCAAGGAGGCTCCCGATGACCTCCTGCAAGCAACCTTGGAGAGTTACGACGGCCCGATGACGGCGAATGAGATCCGCACCGCCCTCGGAGGCGTGGTGTCAGAGAAGCAGTGGACCTCCTTCTGGAACAAGGTCAAGAAGAACCCCCGACTCATGGCTCTCCCCGGAGGCCGGCAGCGTTACCAATGGGCAGAGAGCGCAGGCGACGCGGTAAGCGTTCTCGAGGATCGTTTTGCCAGTGCTTCTGTGTCCGAGCAGCTGGACCTTCTCAAGGCCCACTCGGGTCGAGACTCGGACCTGCGCGAGTCGATGGTGGCCGCCCTGGCCAAGCGCGCCGACGGACTGGTGAGTTCGGATCCTGCCGCGGCCTATCAGATCGGCGCGGCGGTCGAGCGCGTTGGAGAGGATCTAGAGGGATCCCCCTGGGCTCCATCTACCCTCCTCGCTAGTGCCGAGGACGCGGGTCGATTCATAGGCCTGCTCGCCGACCGCTCCCTCCGCGAGGACGCCTACCGCCGCCTCCCCGAGGTCCGCGAGGACTGGCAGGAAGCCTTCGGCGAGGCCCTTCGCCGGGAGCAAGAGAGCCGCACCTTGGACATGTTGCGGGATCCATTGCTCGAGACCAAGGCAGACGAGGTACTCGATCGAGCCCTAGGCGACCTCCTCAACCAACCTCGTCGATCACCGGGGGGGTTCACCTGGATGGCCGAGCTGGCGGCGGAGGACGAGGCCCTCCTGTCGCGGAGTCCTCTGCGCCTGTTCCAACAGATCCTCAACTCCCTGAGCGACGATGCGTTCCAGCCCCAGCGCAAGCGTCTGCTGGCACTTCTCGAATCGGGCGGCACCCTACCCCGCCTGGTCCATCGCTTCGAGGCAGACCAGGCCGCCAAGGCGGAGGAGATTCTCCACCGCTCCGCCGGGCTCGAGGACTACCTCAAGAAGCCGCTCGAGAACGCCATCCACCTACGCTTTCCGGAGCTTCACAAGGCTGATGAGGTTCCCCTCTACACCCTGCAAGCCTCGCTGACCCAAAAGCGCGCCGAGCTCAAAGAGCTTCTCGAGGTCGAGCTCCCCACCAACCGAAAGGCGATCGAGGAAGCCCGAGAACTCGGCGACCTGCGTGAGAACTTCGAGTACAAGAGCGCCCGCCAACGCCACGAGTATCTATCCTCCCTCGCGACCTCTCTCAACCGGGATCTGGCTCGTGCCCGAGTCATCAACTGCGAGAACCTCGATACTCAGAGCGTGCGCCTGGGAACCCGCGTCGAACTGGTTGAGAAGGAGAGTGGCAGGAGCCTCGGATACACCATCCTGGGTCCCTGGGAGAGTGCGCCAGAGAACGGCATCCTGTCTAACGAATCCGAGCTGGCTAAGCGACTCCTCGGACTCGAGGTCGACGACGAGTTGGAGATCGACGACAAGGGCTACCGCGTTACGGCGATCGAGGCGCACGCCTAGCGTCTGAGGACCTCCTCAATCATTCATCGCGGCTTCGATTGCGGTTTCAGTCGCAAACTCAGCCGCAACAATCCTCACCGAGGATTCGTCGGGAAGGAGCACCCGGACTTCACCGCCCGACAGAGACGCCGCGATCGCCTCAACTTCGAGCCTCTGGAGTTGCGGCCACTCGGCGAGCAACGACGTCCACTCGTTCGAGCCCAGGGTCACCTT
>JAIOJS010000480.1 GCA_019911795.1 Thermoanaerobaculia bacterium
GAGAGTATCTCGGTCTCTGGACCAGCCGAAGTCGAGTCCTCTCGTGGGGATCCATTTACTGATGCTGCCATCGCTTCTCTCCTGTCCGCCCTCATCAATTTCGGACACGAAGGTGTCTCAAGCTATGTTGGCACGTAGGGAAGCGAGAACTCAGGAAAGAGCTCGGACGCTAGGCGGCCTCTAACGATGCCGGATCTCAAGGTGTGGATTCACGGTTCCCTACCCCTGCCTCCGAAGCCGTAGCTGTCGGATGGAGATTGGTTCACCGAACGCTTACAGACCCCCTGCCCAACAACAAATCAAACACCACCCGCCCAAACCCCGCCTGCAACTCCTTACTATTCAAATACTGCATCATCTGACTCCGATGCGCCTCGCCACTCTCCATAACCGCCTCGTTCAGCGCACCGGGAAAGTCACCCAGCAGAGCCTGCTCGGCCGAGTTGTTGGCAATCTGGTGCATCACGCTCTTGTTCTCACGGACCTTGTCTCTGATCGTGTACGCGTAGTTGATCAGGTCCTGTTCGGTGAGGCCGTCGGTGACGAAGAGTTCATTGAGTCGGTGGATGATTTGCGATAGCCAGATCTCTTCCTTGCTGCGCGGCTTGCCGGTGCCGAGTTCGCCAGCGGGATAGAGACCGACTTCGGCGCCCTCTTTGACCAACTCCAGGTCCTGTTGCTTGATCTTCGACAGCCGATAGTGGCTGAGTTCCACCGAGCTGAGATCGATGGGGTCCTCGTCGGGGGTGCTCTCGCGCAGCAGCGGAGCGAGATGACGCGCGTAGAGGCTGAGTCTCTCGAGGTCGGTGCTGTCGTAGTCGACGATCTGGGACATGAACTCGTAGTACCGAGTGAACGACGCGAGGTCCGCCTTGAAGAGGCCGAGGGCGTCGAGGTCGGCTTTCGCCTGCTTCATCGCCTTCTCCGCGTTGGCGATGAAGATGGGGTCGTCGATGGACTTGGCGTGCTCGAAGAGCTTCTTGTTCTCCTCGTAGTCGGACCGGGCCTGCTGGTGGCGCTTCTGCCAGCGCTCCACCGCCGGTTTGCAGACGTTGCTGATGGCGGCGTTGCTCTTGCTCTTGAGGAAGTAGACCTCGCTGAACTGGGTGACCTCGGTCCACAGCAGAACGTCGTTCGCCCGTAGTTTCTGGAAGAGGTCCCAGAGGATGTTGGGGTCGGAGACGTCGAGGAGGTCTGCCGTCTCGTAGTACACCTGGAAAGCGGTCAGGACGTCGTCGGGTTCGTTGAAGAAGTCGAGGATGTAGGTCTCCTCCTTCCCCGGGTAGGTCCGGTTGAGGCGCGACAGGGTCTGGACGCAGTCGAGGCCGCCGAGTTTCTTGTCGACGTACATGGCGCACAGCTTCGGTTGGTCGAAGCCGGTCTGGAACTTCTGGGCCACGATCATCACGTGATACTCGGTGGTGTCGAAGGCCTTGCGCATGTCGCGCCCCTTGAGGCCGGGGTTCATGTTGGTCTCGGTGAACTTCTCCCCGAGCAGGCCTTCCACGTGAGGATCGGTCGTACTGAACTCGACCTCCCCCGAGAACGCGACCATCGCCTGCAACTTGCTGTAGACCTTCTTCTTCACGTACTTGTCGAACTCGAGCTTGTAGCGCACCGCCTCCTTGCGCGAGCCGGTCACCACCATCGCCTTGGCCTGGCCGTTGAGGAGCCCCATCACCGTGTCTCGAAAGTGCTCGACGATGACCATCACCTTCTGGGCGATGTTGTAGTCGTGCAGTTTCACCCACTGGTTGAGCTTGACCTTCGCCTTCTTGCTGTCGACCTCGGTGTCGGCACTGGCTATCTTCTGGGCTAGGTTGTAGGCCACCTTGTAGTTGGTGTAGTTCTTCAACACGTCGAGGATGTAGCCCTCCTCGATCGCCTGGCGCATGCTGTAGACGTGGAAGGCGCGTGGCTTGTTCTCTTTCGACGGAGGCTCGGCGGGATTGGGCAGCCGGCCGAAGAGCTCGAGGGTCTTACTCTTGGGGGTCGCGGTAAAGGCGTAGTAGCTCAGGTTGGGTGAAGCCCGGCGCGACGCGACGTTGGCGGTCAGCATGTCTTCCGCGCTGATCTCGCCCTCCTCGTCCGTAGCTTCGCTGGTCAGCACCGCCTTGAGGTTGCTGGCCGCCGTTCCCGACTGCGACGAGTGCGCCTCGTCGGCGATGATGGCGTAGCGACGCTCCTTCAGGCTGACACTGTTCTCGATCGCGTCGAGCACGTGGGGAAAAGTCTGGATCGTCACGATAACAATCGGCTGGCTCTGCTCCAGCGCCGCCGCGAGCTTCTCGGACTTGGAGCCCTGCCCCTCCTCTCGGTTGATCTTGCCCACGACCCCTTCGGCATGTTCGAACTGGTAGATCGTGTCCTGGAGCTGGTCGTCGAGCACGGTTCTATCCGTCACCACGATGACCGAGTGGAACACCTTCTCGCCGTGCTCGTCATAAAGCGACGACAGCTGGTGTGCCGTCCAGGCGATGGAGTTGGATTTCCCCGACCCCGCGCTGTGCTGGGCAAGGTACTTGTGGCCGGGACCCTCCTCCCGGCTCTTCTCGACCAGTTGAGTGACCAGATCCCACTGGTGATAGCGCGGGAAGATCACGGTCTCCGTCTTGGTCTTCAGTCCATTCCAAGCCTCCTTGGTCTCGATCTCCAGGTGGATGAAGCGCCCAATGATCTGCAGGATGTTGGCGGGGGCGAGCACCTCGTTCCACAGGTAGGCGGTCGCGTAGCTCTCAAGATCCTCGGGCGGATCGTTGCCCGCTCCCCCGTCCTGGGTGCCCCGGTTGAACGGGAGAAAGCGCGTCGTCGCACCGTGCAGCCGGGTGGTCATGTAGGCCTCGTACTGACTCACCGCGAAGTGGACAAGCGCCCCTCGCTTGAAGGTGAGCAGAGGCTCGGACTTGTTGGTCTCGGGATCCTTCGGCAGGCGCGTCTTCTTGTACTGCCGAATGGCGCTGTCGACCGCCTGCTTGAACTCACTCTTCAACTCCATCGTGACGATGGGGATGCCGTTGAGGAAGAGCACCAGGTCGATGCGCCACTTCTTCGCCTGGGTACCAGTGGCGTCGAAATGAGCCTTCGTGGCGTAAGGACTGTAGACCAGCTCCGGCACCACCCGCAGGATGTTCCCCTCGTACATCGCCAGGGTCTGGGGGTTCAGACCATGCTCGGGCTTGAACTGGCAGAGCTTGAAGGACGCAGACTTGTCGCGCAGCTCATGACGCAGAACGCCCAGGGTGCCGAAGGTACGCAGCCCCTTGTCGGTGGCAAGCGGATCGACCTTGCCGAGTTGGGCGGCCAGCTTGGCGATGAACGCCTGCTCGGGATTGCCCGGGTAGAGCTCCCGGTACTTCTCCCAGGTCTTGGGCTGGGTCGTCTTGACGTAGTCGAGGGAGTCCGACGGATAGAGGGCCAGCTCGCAGTCGTAGCCGGTGGGGTTGCCGAGCTGCCAGCCGCCGGCGACCATCTCGTTGACGATGTCTTGTTGGAAAGCGGCTTCCTTGGCGTCGGCGCTCATGCGACCTCCGCTGCGGTTTTGGATTCGGGGGGCTTCCAACCACGCACGTCGATCTTGCCGGTGACGGCAGCGGAGATCAGTGCGGTACGGCGTTCTGCGAGACAGGAGATCTGTTCATGAACTCGATCACTTACCCCATCAATCCTCCGCAGCTTGACCCCAACACCGTCGAGGATCTGTGCCTGCTCGGCTGGCGGCGGAACAGCCAAGAATAGGTTCCCCACCACGTTAGAGTTGAGTCCCGGGAGGATGGCACCCCGCCTATTGAGATCGATCTGAACCTCCACGTATCTCGCATTGTGCATCAGGTTTGCCAGGTACTCTGGGGCCAGGTCGGCGGTTCGCGTTCGGATTCGAATGGTGTCCGAGTCCATGATCCCCGGCGCGATGTCATCGGGTACGACACGGCAGTTTCCTAGACTCCCTTTCCGTGTCAACACGATGTCGCGCGGCTCCAGACGGTAGTGAGCGAGCGGGCGAAAAAGCTCCTCAGTTAGCCAGCGCGACGTAGCGGAAAAGTCCCCGGAAATCGTGTTCGATTGACCATACACGCAGTAGGCACTGGGCTCGCGCAACACGCCGGTTAGCGAAGTGCCAAATGGGCCCATCTGGATACCATTCCCTTCGAGGCAATGCTTGAGCCGCTTCACCCCCCAATGCGCCGGGACCTCCCCCAGCCACTCCACCCCAGAATCACGCATGGGGGCATCGGGGTTCAAGCCTTTGGTGACCGCATGACTGATGACGGCCTGACGTTTCTCCTGGAGCAGGGCGATGAGCTGCCGCTGCTTCTCGATCAGCGCATCGATCTTCGCCGTTTCGTAGTCGAGGAACTTGGCGATCAATTGTCGCTCGTTCTCGGGAGGTAGCGGAACCTGAATGGTCTTGAAGTCTTCCCAGTACAAGCGTAGACGAAAGTCGGTGATCCCTCGTGAGAACCGCTTCAGCTCGGAAATCGCATTCGGAGTTCGAAGCACTAGCTCGAAGTACTCAGAACGCGCGGCTGACTTCGGCCGGCATACTACATAGGCTGGACTGACAAGGCCGGGAACTCTGGCGGTGCCGAAGCCTCCCTGCCATGCGCGCATCATGTTGTACGCGAGGTCGTTCTCCTGGACAACCTTGTACAGCGATCTGTCATCGCTCCTACTAACCTTCCGGTCTAGCTCGTCGTCGTTCATCTCCTTGCTAGAAATTCCATCGTGGATAGACACGCTGAGAACTGGATACTGCTTTTCGCTCTCAGAGGAAGCTCGGGCATTACTTTGGGAGAACAGAAGGCCAAGACGCCTTACGGCCCAGTGGTCCGGGATATCTCCAAGCCACTCCTCTCCCGAGGGGCTGTGGCTCCGATACTCGGTGTACCGAGTTCGATTCACGAATGCACCTCCCGCAACATCTCCATGATCTCCGCACTCAAGACATCCAAATCAGCATCAATCTCCGCCAGATCCCGAGGCGGCTCATACTGATAAAAGTGCCGATTGAACGGAATCTCATAGCCCACCACGCCAATCTCGCCATCGCGAGCATCCCGCTTGTTCGCATCGATCCAGGCATCCGCAACATGCGGCGCGACCTCCTTCATGAAATACGCCTCGTTCACCGCATCCACGTTCGCCCCCCGGGCGGTCTCAGCCGTGAGCGGCACGTCTTCGCTGTCGCGTAGATTGCTGTCGGGCTGAAACTGAACCACCCGCCCTCGATACTCGAAGGCCCCGTACATAGGTCCTCCCGATGCGGCCGCGTCCTTCGGCTTCAGCACCTTCTTGATAACCGGTTCGGCGTCGGGGTTGGTCCAGGTGACGGCATCGAGGAACTGCTTCTTCTCCTTCGCGTCCAGCTTGACTTCCGCCCGTTGGAGGGCCTTCTTCAGCGTCCCCTCGAACTCGTTGAAGTCGTCGCACTGCTCGGTCCCGATCACCGCCTGCAGTGCCACCGCCTTGTCGAGTAGCTCCCTCTGCGCCCTCCAGGTCTTCGCGCCCAGCACCTCCTTCACCTGCTTCTCCTTCAAGTCCTTGAAGTCGGCCTTGACGAGTGCGCGCACCTCCGCGGTCACCTCGGCGAGGTTGCCGTAGCTCTCGCCGGTCGGGTCGCTGCTCCAAGTCTCACCGTACTGCCCGTAGACCTTCTGCATCACGGCGTTGAGCGGTCCGCGGGCGAAGCGCAGCTCGGCGAGGCGCTCGTCGGTGAACTGCACCGAGAGGCGCAGCGGGCGCTCCACCGTGATCCGTCGGTAGCCGAACTCGTAGCTGTCGAAGATCATGCTGCCGAAGGTCCTCTTCTCGGCCTTCTTCTTGCTCGTGGGTCGGCTCCGATGCCCGTTCTCTTCGGCATCCTCGTCGAGGTTGTAGGGCTCGACCGCTTCGAACTGTCCAAAGGTGCGGGTGATCAGGGCCCGGTCGGCTTCCCCCACCTCCTGCCGCTTGGAGCCGAGGCTCTTCCGCATCTTCTGGTAGAGGTGAACGGCATTGATCAGCTGCACCTTGCCCTTGCGTTCGCTCCTACCTGCGTTCCTGTCCGACGAGCCCTTCTTGTTGGAGAGGATCCAGACGTAGGTGGCGATACCGGTGTTGTAGAACATGTCCGTCGGCAGGGCGACGATCGCCTCCAGCAGATCGCTCTCCAGGATGAAACGCCGAATCTCGCTCTCACCGCTCCCCGCCCCGCCGGTGAACAGGGGCGAACCGTTGAGAATGATGCCGATCCGGCCGCCGGTGCGACCCTGGTCACCCTGAAGATCGTTGGGGTCGTAGTCGCGCATCTTGCTGATCAGGTGCATCAGAAACAGCAACGAACCATCGCTCACCCGGGGCAATCCCGGACCGAAGCGACCGTCGAACCCCTTGAGCTTGTACTCGTTGCGGACAGTGCCCTCGACCTTCTTCCAATCCACCCCGAACGGCGGATTGGAAAGCATGTAGTCGAACTTGTCCGAAGGGAGCTGATCGTCGCTCAAGGTATTGCCCAGCTTGATCCGGCTGACCTCCTGCCCCTTGATCAGCATGTCGCCCTTGCAGATCGCGTAGCTCTCCGGATTGAGCTCCTGGCCGAAGGCCCGCAACACCGCACTCGGATTCAGCCGGAGGACATACTCCATACCCGCCGAGAGGAAGCCGCCCGTCCCCGCCGTGGGGTCATAGATGGTGCGAATGATCCCCTCCTCCGTCAGCGCTTCGTCGTCCTCCGTAAAGACGAGAGAGGTCGTCAGCTCGACGATGTCACGGGGGGTAAAGTGCTCCCCCGCCGTCTCGTTGGAACTCTCGGCAAAGCGCCGAATCAGCTCCTCGAACACCAACCCCATGTCGTGATTGCTGATCGCCGCGGGGCTCAGGTCCGTCGTCGCGACCTTCTGCACCACCTTGAACAACAGGTTCGCGGTGTGGAGCCGACCAACGAACTCACTGAACTTGAAGTGCTCAAAGATCTCCCGCGCATCTGGCGAAAAGCAATCCACGTAGTTGATCAGATTGCTCTTGATGTCCGAACTACCCAACTTCGAAAGATCCATCGGCGAGGTGTTGTAGAACGACTGATCCGCCGCCCTACTCAGAAACATAGCCCGGGCATCCGGCTTCAGCTCCTTCACCCCCCGCAGCCGCTCGACCTCCGCAAGCACCTTCGGCTTGGTGGCCTCGAGTACGCATTCGAGCCGCCGCAGAATGGTGAACGGCAGGATCACCCGCCCGTATTGGGACTGTTTGAAGTCCCCGCGAAGGAGGTCGGCGAGCGACCAGATGTAGGCGGCGGTTTGGGAAAAGTTGGTCGTCATGGGTTTCGGAACGCTAGTTCATGGTTTCCGTCGCTTTGGCGGTTCAGTAGTCGGGATGAGCGGTCCCTGTGTCGGGTTGAGAAGATTCCAGGAGGCTCTTCGCCTTCGGCAGGCGTTCCCGAATTGCCAGGTACCTCGGGCTGGCAGCAATACCAGGAGGATCGCCCCCGGCTCGATTCGCTTCGAAAGCCTTTATGAAATCGATGTACATCTCGCAGTACCGAACCTCCGTTGCATAGTCTTTTTCTTTGCGGGCGAGGATAGCCACTCGTTCGAAATAGTACGGAGCGGGCACCAGGCCCGTCTTGCGGGACATCTGAATCTCTGCTTCGCAACACTCCATCATTTTCTGTATATCGTGTTTGTATCGCTCCGCTTGCTCCCAGGTCTGTTGTCCGTCCACGAGTGAGGCCCCTCCAGTGGTGTCACTCACCGCTTCCCCGAACGTGATCCCTGGCCGCCGCATTAGTTGTTCGACCGCAGAATCAATCGCCGCGGCTGGCATCGGTGCCTCAGTCTCGGTTGGTTGAGGAACGCTAGAGACGCGGGTACTAGCGGTACCGTCGGCAAGGGACAGGACTCCGGCTCTATCAATGAGAGTCTCGGCTTGAGTCATTTCGGCCACGCAGCTGTCGATGATCTCGACGATCTTCTTACCCGCCCGGCCGAAGCCGAAGCGCTGACAAACGGCACTTGGGATATCGCCTCTCGAGATCCCATGGGCACCTGAAACCACATTTGAGATCACGATCTCGAGTTCCTCTGGGCAAACGAATTCTAGCTTTCGACTACTTTGAGGCAAATCGGATCGATCGCGTGGTGTGATCGATTTGTCGCCTGCTCGCCAGAGAAAGCCGGCAGAGTCGAGCTGAATAGCGCCCGAGCGAACCGCGGTACCGAGTCCCTTTTCGAGAGATCTACGAATCTTGCTGCCCATGCGCTGGGCACCGGTGCCACGGGTGACGCGAACGAGCGCCTCCTCGGTATGAACGGGGGATTCGGTTTCTACGACCTGAACGATCCACTGCGCAATCGTCTCGGGTGGTGCCTCGAGGGGATCTTCCCAAGTGCTGAACGTCGAAATCTCGTAGGGAGCCAGTTGGGAGGCCCTTGGGGAGGAGTCTGGTTCTCCCCCCACGGCACGCTGCACGGCGAACGAACCTGCACTTGTTGGCGTCTGTGATACTTCGGGCGTCGCCTCCTTTGCCATAGCGATCGCCTCGAGCACTCTCCGTAGTTGTTCGGCTGGCTGCGTGAACCAGTCGGTGCTCCAGATTCGATGGATCGTCCAACCGAGCCCTTCGAGGACGTTCTGTCGAATGCGGTCTCGGTCCCGGGCCCACCTAGCGCTGTGGTAGGAGGCCCCGTCACACTCGATGCCGAGTAGATAGCGACCCGGCTGAGTCGGATCGACCACGGCGAGATCAACAAAGAACCCACCGGAGCCGATCTGGTGGTCGACCGTATAGCCCTGGTTGCGGATGGCGGTCGCCACCTCCTCTTCGAAGGGGGAGTCAGGGCCGTCAGAGGTCGAGCTCTGGTCGTCGAGGATCTCGTGCTGGGCAAACCGGAGATAGTTCTTTAGCGAACGCACGCCTTGCGCTGAACTTCGCGCCAGGTCGATGTCTTCACTTTGAAGGTTGGTGAAGACCTCACAGCGATGGCGAGCACGTGTGATCAGCACGTTGAGTCGGCGTTCCCCTCCGCTCTGATTGAGTGGGCCGAAGTTCATGGCGAGGTAGCCGTCCTTGTCCTTGCCGTATCCGATACTTATGAGAATGATGTCTCGTTCATCACCCTGCACGTTCTCGAGGTTCTTGACGAAGAATGGTTCTTCTGGGTGGGCGGAGAAGAAGCCTTCGCAGGATGGATCTTGCCGCCGATTCAATTCGAGCTCGTCGAGGATTATCTGGGCCTGGGACTGGCTGAACGCGGCGACTCCGAGACTCAGGTCCGGTCGATTGGCTGCGTGTTCCATCACCGCGGCGGCAACAACGCGTGCTTCGCCACGGTTGTATGCGCGGCCCCGGCCCCGCTCGTAGCTAGTGTCGGGTAGGTAGCGGTAGACCAGCCCTACATCGTCCTTGGCAGCGTCGGGGCTCGGGAAGATCTTGAGCTTGTTCTCGTAGAACTCTTGATTGGAAACCGCAATCAGGGATTGGTGGCGGCTGCGGTAGTGCCACCTGAGCATTGCCGCCCGTGCGCCTTTGGAGAGGAAGAGGTTCAGGATGCTCTCGATCTCCCCTACAGTCTCCTCTTCTGGGTCGTCGTCATCGGTTGCGGTGGTAGAGAAGAAGGCGGTGGGGGGGAGTTGCCGGCTGTCGCCCACCACGACAGCTTGCTTTCCCCGTAGGAGAGCACCGAAGGCCTCGACAGGCTGGATCTGGCTCGCTTCGTCGAAGAGCACGAGATCGAACTCGGCGGAACCTGGAGGAAGGAAGGTAGCGATGGACATGGGGCTCATCATGAAGACTGGTTTGATCGCTTGGATTGCACGACCGGAGGCCGCCATCAGCTGCCTGATCGGACGGTGGCGCCGCTTCTTTTGCATCTCATGCATCAATGTGCCCATCTGCCCCTCGCCGGTGGCCTCTGGGAGCCTCGTCCAGTGTTGATGACAAATGGTCACTCGATTCGTCTCCAGGAGGAGCTGATCTGCTGTCTTGAAGCGATCGAGGATGGTCTCGTGGGCCGCACCCTCGAACAGGGCTAGCGTTGGCCGCTCCTTGAAGGCGTGCTCCAGTAGCGCCGAGTGCCGGGAAAAGAGGAAGAGATCGACTAGTCCCACCGGGCTCGGTGACCAGTTCACAACCGCATCGGCCAGGTCTGACATTGCCTTGTCCTGCAGACGGTCGAGTTGGTGGTTGAGTCTTGCGATTTCCTGAAGCCGCCCAGGCTCGGCGCTCCAGAGGGATAGGCGTTCCTCGAGGTCGCCAAGCCTGTCTGGGAGGGCAGTCTTGGGCTCGGAATTCTCCGCATACTTCGCGGCGGTCAAAACCTGCCGAAGGGCTAGATCCAGTGCTTTCATCTTTTCGGTGGCAGTCGCCAACGAAGACTCCAGGTGTGGAAACTCAGTGCGCTGGTCCAGGAAGTCCAAGATTTCAGGTCGCACCTTGCCCTCTGCCAACTCATCGTGGACGTTGTGCAAGAACTGTGACGCTTCGCGAAGCGCGCTCCAGTCGCAGCGCCAGTTGTTCACTTCACCGCCGAAGATAGAGGTCAGAAGCTCTTGCAGGCCACCGAGTTCATTTTGCAGGCGTCGCACAAGGAGGATTGCATCGACGGCTCTGAGCTGTTCCTCGCCCTTCTTGGGGACCTCGCCTTCGACCATTCCAGCCAGCTCTCGCTTGGCTGCCCGATAGCTCGGGGCCAGGAATCGCCACCATTTGCCTCCGTAGGCCTTGATTGGCGTCCTCAAGTCCGAGACGTCGCGTTCCCAGGCGTGAGGCATCAGCGCATCGTTGTTTACCCTTGTCTCCTTGATTCTTGCGCCAAGCCGGATGCCTTGATCGAGTTCGGTGGCCTTGGACTGCCATTCGTCGGCCTTGACTTGGGCCTGTCGCAGGTCTGGGGATTCCAGAATTCTTGCTGCGCAACGGATGGTGGTTTCGGCTTGACCGACTGTGTCGGGTCTTTCCAAACCCAGTGCGCCCGCAAGGGTGGAGAATGAGGCTCTAGCCTCTTGCAGGAGACTCCCGGCCTGGCTAGCGGCGGCCGCGACTGTTGGCCCATCGAGAGGCGGGATGAAGGAACGTGCCGCGCTCCCGTAGAAGGGGTGTCCAGCTGGGACGCCCATTCGGCCCAGGAGTGCCTGGAGTTCTTCGAGCTCGGTTTTCACCTGCTGGGCTTCAGAACTGGACAGGCCTAGTAGCGTGGACCGTTCAATCGACGGCGGCTCTAGTTCGTCGAGCTTCGGCTTTAGGCGCAACAACTCACCGTAGAGCCGGAAGGGTGACAGCCCTGTGTCCATGACGGGTGCGTTGACCGCTTGCGCATAGTCGTTGAGCTTGTCCCGCGAAATCGTCAGGGTCGCGACCGTGGATTCACGGTCCGGGTCCAGGGGTTCGCCGAGTCGCATCACGCGATCTAGTTCCTGAAGCAGTTCTCTCTTGTTGGACCGGTGGCTGTGGAGCTCGAGACAAGCGTCCCCAAGCCCAACTGCCTCGAGTCGGCGGTACACCACATCCAAGGCGGCCATCTTCTCGGCCACGAATAGGACTTTCTTTCCTTTGGCGACGCACTCCGCGATGACATTCGTGATGGTTTGAGACTTACCGGTTCCCGGGGGCCCCTGGATCACGAGGTTCGTCCCTGCCAGGATCTTCTCGATTGCCTCGGTCTGGGAGCTGTCAGCATCCACCACTTGGAACGAGGTTGATGGCGTAACCATCTCATCGAGCGGGCGCTCTTCGAAAGAGAGATTTGGGTCGCTGGCGAAACCCGTCGTCAGGATACTGTCGATCAGTTCGTGGCCCAACGGATGGGAATCTTCTGGCCAGTTTGCGGGGTCCAGGTCCTCGTACATCTGGAGCTTTGCAAACGAGAAGAAGCCGAGAGCCATCTCGTCGACCTCCAGGCGCCACAGAGGCATCTCTTTGATGCTCTTCTCGATGGTGGCAAAGTAGTCTCGGAGTGACTCGATGTTGAGCTCGGCAGGGTCTGGGAAAGGTGGGAGTTCCAGGCCGAACTCGCTTTTCATTTTGAGTTCGAGGGGACGGTTGGGGGCGAGGTCTGTGCCTGAATAGCGAACGTGGAACCGCGACTTCACGCTCTTTCGCTGGAGTTCAATAGGAATCAGGAGGATCGGCGCTGTTCGTGGCGTGTCGTGCTTCTCCGATTCATACCAATGCAGGAATCCGAGGGCCAGGAACAGGACGTTGACACCCCGCTCCTCGATATGATTCCTCGCCGCGTCATGGGTGTTTCGCAGTCGCTTCTGGAGTTGCTCGCTGGTGTAGTTGGTTTGGAGCTTGGTGTCCGTATGCCGGTCGGCAATGGTGTCCTCATCCTCTTCTGGTTGTGCCAGCAGGAAGTCCTGCTCCTCTCCTTCGTCTGGAGCAGGTAGGAAGGACATCTCCTTCTCGTCGAGCACGAGGATCCGGAAGATCTGATCGGACAGTTCATCCACAATGCGAAGGCCCCGGGCCTTTAGCTCGCGGTGGTTGAGTAGAGTATTGCGAAGGCCGAGGTCCAGGAGCTCTGTCAGTGCCTTGTCATACTTCCTCTGCGCTGCTTCGCGCGCGGATATTGCCGATTCCCGATCCGGCTCAGGGGTCGATGGACTGTCAAATGTCATCTTGGAGATTCCAATCGCCTAAGTTCGTTATCCAGCCTGGTTACGGCTCGCATCCAGATCGGCAGATCGGTGCCAGGCACATTACGGCAAGGCTGGACCTCGAGCGGTGAGCCAGAGCCACTCACCAAGACCCCTTCTGAGTAAACCACCAAAAATCACTCCCCCGCCCCCGATCCTCATTCTCATGCACCAAGAGGAGCTGCACTCGAAACTCCAGGTCGGTTGCGTTCTCGATCTCTTCATCGGCGACCCAGAATCGGTAAGGACCAGGTCGAGCGCTCTCTCCTTCGTCGAAGACTCGGGCATGGGTGTCGCCGCCTAGAACTCGGTCACCGTCGAGGAGCGCGATCTCGAGACGGGCGAAGTAGTCATGCCCCTCGCCGAACAGGACGTAGGGCCGAATGGTGATGTTGTGGCCGCGGACTCTCTCCCCTTTCCTGCTGGTGCCTTTCGCTTTGCTGGTGGAGACTTCGAAGCTCAGGATATAGCTTTCGCCACAGCGAATCTGATTGGGCCGCGTGCTGTGGCCCTTGCCGGCGAGAAGGAGGCTGGTGGCCGGAAGGGTCAGGCGTATTGGACAGGAGAGGTGGCGCCCCTCGGGTAGTGCATCGACGTTGACGAAAGCATCGAAGTCGACGTGCTGGAGTTGGCCCGCGGTGAGGGCGTGGGTCTGCAGGTCAGTGGCGAGGAGGAGTTCTTCGAGTTCGAGCTGACCGGTGATGGTTCGGTTGTCTTTGGTCGTGACGGTGAGGGTGTCGCCTTGTCGCTGGATCTCGTCCAACGAAACCCGCGGGAGTACGACGACTCCGGTGTCGGTGGTGACCCGAAGCTCGTCGAGCTGCGCCGTCCCGATGAGTTGCCGACCGTCGATGGTGGTGACGGTATCGAGGCTCGCGACGGGATTGGCGATCGCGAGGAAAACGAGCAGGGCAAAAAGGATGTGGCCGAAACGCTTCGATGACATCGCAACCCTCGTCTTGTATCGATCGTTGCGGCATCGAGCAGTCGCGGATATGCCCAGACAAGGCTCGACCGGCGTTACACCGTCGGCTCGTCTGGATTGCGCTCCTGGGATGACCCCATCCTCCGAAAGAGATCTGGCTTGGTGTCTTTGCCGAGCCAGAGAATATTTAGTTGGCCAATACTACACGGTGAGTGGGCACGCTTTGAATGGGAGGCACGAGATTGGTCCTCGAACTGTTGGTTCTTTGCGGTTTGCTGAGTCCGCCCCACGCGTGGGCGGGGCGAAGAGCCAACGAGAACGTTGGCGTTCCAAGGCGGGGTGGGCCTTTGAGCGGCGAATGCCTAGCGGGGCAACCGAGTGGACCTCCGCGGCGCCGGCAACGTCCAGGTCCATCGGTCACCCTTCAGAACAGATCTCTAGGGCGCCACAAACCCCGACTAGCGTTTGATCTGAGACAAAATCGTCCTATCCGTGATCTTTCTGTCGGCAGCCAACAGCAGCGCCTTCGAGATGATCATCGCGAGTCGATTGTCCCCCTCGAAAGGGAGCAAAAGACCACCACCAGATCGTGAGGAACTCTGCGAGGCCACGATGCACAGGTACTGATCATTGGGCTCCATCAAAATGTTGGACGACCCGAGGTGAATCTTGTAGGTCCGTACGTCTCCACGAACCTGGAGGAAGCGATCGGTGAGCTCGCAACGCTCTGCAATGTTGAGGCGCGGGATGAGTTTCTCGAGAACAGCCTTCCTGGTCTGAGCCGTTTCGGAGAGTGCACCGAAGCTGTAACTGTTCCAGTAGTCGAGATACCTTCCCTCCCGCCCACCATCGGACCAGTTGGGATCGTTGCCCACGCTGGCGACACCGACAAAAAGATCAACGTCACGCAAGACTTCGGTGAGAACCAGTTGGGGAATCTCCGCGACGGGTATGGGATGGTTTTCGACTCGATCCGTGCCCTCTGAAGAGTAGCCTCCTCCTCCGGCATGGGCCCAGTTTTGCGCGGAATGGGATGCATAGAAGCGAACCTGATCGGTGGCCAAGTAGAGGTAGGTGCCGGCCTCGTTGGTATCCACGCCATACTCGTCGCCGGCGCCCTCTACCCAGAATTCCGCCCTGAGGTTCCACTGAGGAAGCTCCAGATATGCCGGCCGATAGGAATCGTCGACCATCAATCGAAGCTGATACTTCCAGCCCCTAGCGGCACACAGGGCACTGAACTGGTGCTGCTTGATGATGTGGGATGCGTAGCGATTGGAGTAGGTCTCCGTGTTCCTCTCAGCATCCGTCAGGAGATAGATCTCGCGATGGGCCTGCTTGAAGGGTTGTTGCACCTCGAGTTCCGCCAATCGATCTCGCCAGGCGAGAACCTCCTCGGTGGAGCTCTGAATAGGGTGCCACAGCTCGATCGACTCCTCACCCTCCCCGGGTTCGGAAACAGGTCGCCCCTCGACGTCTTGCATGCCACCCTCGTGCCATAGGGCCGGTACTCGATGGCCATCCGGGCCAAACCACCAGATCAACCGCCGCGCAAGGGTGCCCACCAGGGGATGGTCGAGATATCTCTCTCGCCAGGTCGCTGCTTGCCACCGTTTGCTGGCGAGATAGAGGCTGTCTATCCGGTCCCGTTGAGCCGGGAGCATCTTCTTGATGTCGTTCGCGGCCTGCCGAATCTCCTTTAGATCTGCTGGATACTCATCCTTGACCGCCTTTGGGATCGACTTCTGATACTTGCCATCAGGCTTCTTCCAGCGGAGTTCGGTGCCCGTTGTCCCCTTGACTTCTAGTTCGGCAGTGAAGTCTCCAAACTGCTCGCAGCGGAGACCGACCCGCTCCAAGCCATAGGTCGGCACCCCAATCTCTTCCAGATCCTCTCGAGCGATACCGGTTCGCTCAGCTACAGATTGTAAGGCTTTGTCGATGCCCTTCTGAGCGGTTCCAAACTTGACTCGGAGCTTCAATAGAGCCAATGCACCGATCGCTGCATCCCCTGACATCTCCCCGAGGGCCCAGACACAGGCATTTCCTACTTTGGTGGCTCGCGGCCCTACTCCTGGAACCTTCTTGTAGGCAGATACGGCTGCTATCGAGACGGCTCGGGCGATCTCTGGATGCGCCGAACCTGCTGTAGACCAGATAAGGCCTTTGAGCACGTCAGCGCCGGTATCCGTGAGCATGAAGTTAGGATCGGGCACCCACTGAGACCAAGACTCGATTCTTTGGGTTCGCGGTCTATCGATGAGAGGCAGCCAGTCACTGAGGGAAGACAGGAACCTCTCTTGCCCAATCTGTTCAACGAGGCCAGCAGCGACCTTTGCCCACCGCTTTGAGGGCTTGCCCGCCTTAGCACTTCCGCAATGGTCTAAGAGCTCAACCCAAACGCTTCGCTTCTTGACTTCCAGAGAATCGATGAAATCCAGCACGGCATCGGTCCAGGCTTCGCCGGGCTGGATAGGCAGAGGCTTGGTGTGCCCTAGAACGGTTAGCAGGCGGTCATGCAACCGACGATCCTTCTCTGAGACGACTGCAAGCAACCTGATCACATCCTCTTCGAGTGCTTTCGGCAGGGGCTCCTCAGCTTCGAACCGCTCCAAGGCGCCGATCACTCCAGAGTAGGGGTAGTAGTACCAACGCCCACCGTCCGTTATCCAAAGCACGAGGGCTCGAAGCCCTTCTGCATCGAACGGCAGCTTCCGTCGAAGGAGTTGCGCAACCGTCGATTCGAGGACCCGGGACTGATGCTGAGCCGACCCCAGGGCTTTGTCGTACTCGAGCTTCCTGCCTGAAGCGCTACGGCCATCCACAGACAGAAGAACTTCTACCGCCGAGGTGACCCAGATGGCGTTCTCTTCCGGGGACCGAGCTAGTAGAGCCTTCCCGGCAGTGGTTTCTTTCAGGACAACGTCACGCGCCCAGCCGGTTGTCTGTGGATAAGCCTCGATCAGAGCCCGAACCTCGGGCGGGAGCTCTTGCTTCTTGCGGCCGAACCACCCCAAGGGTCTAGCCGCCGACCAAAGGAACGAGTTTGATGAAGGAGACCTTGCTGGTGCGGGTCACAACGATCTCTTCATCAAGCGACTCAACCTGCCGGTCGTCCACGAGAACAAGAAAGCCATTCTGGCCAAATGCCTCCAGAGCTTTGACGATCTGGACCTCAGGATCGACAACCTTGGCCTTCTTGAGCCGATAACCGTTGAGATGTCTCTCAGTGTCCGTAGGCTGAACCAAACCTCGAAAAACCTGCCCATCCTGGGCTTTGTTGAAGTCTGTCGCCTCCTGTCGCACCCGCGCGGAGATGATGTCGCCCACCGTGACCCTTTCACTGACCAACCGCAGTGAGGCCTCGGCCAGAACGTCCCCCGTTGCGTTCTCGTCAACGATTCTGAGAGCTGCTTGCATAACGCTTTCCTCCAATGATTCCTAAGAGATTACAGCAAGATTAGACACACTCCGACCGGCGCCGCTCGCGGCCTACTCTGGATGGTCGCGGTCGAAACACCGGTAGCAGGAATCCAAGCCATTGTTCACACCTTTTCAGAAGCTAGGCAGCATTTCGCCTAGTCTTGCGAATTCTACCGCGTGGCCTAAAGACGAGCGACCATCGACGCAACAGAATCAGACTCGGAGTAGCTCGTGCGGCCGACTACCAGGCAGCCGGCACAACCGCTCCCCCACCCCGGGAAGGGTTAAACGGCAAGGCTGCGGTGTCGCGCGGAGCGGTCCGGGTTGCTGGGCCGGGGAGCAGGATGGGAATCCTGCGTTCCGAGGCAATGGGAAAGAACCGGAGGGGCAGCACCTGCCATGATTCTCGGTACTCCAAGATCCACTCTCCGTCCCGACCCCGCTCTCGAGAGGCCTCGACGAAAGGCCTATTGGCGAGATCCCGTACTAAGGGTTGATGGAGGCGCGAATCGTCCGCGCGAGAGACGACAGCCCACTCCAGAGAGGTGTCAACCGAATAGTTGAAAGAGCAACCCCAGGCCTTCGAAACAGCCAGATCGGATTGCAACCGACCGACGACGCAGGGGAGATCGCTCACTCCCCCGCCGAAATTGCCGGAATCCGACCGCTAGCAGCTAATCGTCGCTGCGAACGCACTCAACGGACACACCTCTACCGTGTCCGGCACTGCCGGCCCTTCGATACCCTTGCGGGGACGGGAACTTCTATCCTGGAGACGGCCGCGGCTGACCGCGAGTTCTAGACGACGGCAGTCGAGGCGGGATCGACCCTTCAGGGAACAACACCGTGAGGTCCCCCTTCTTCAACCGATCGGCGGCTTCGCGATAGCAGTCGACAAAGTAAAGCCAGTTGCGCTTGAAGATGACCCACTCCTCCGGTGAAGCGGCGTGGACGAGCGGGGCCGGAGAGCGCTTGACCTTCCTAGGCTTGCTGTGCGGATTCTGGTTCATGATCCGACGTGCTCCGAGGGGGCTCTTGCCTTCCTTGGCGAAGCGCTTGCGCGTCTCCTGCTCGATCTCTTTGACCAGAGCCTGTGCCTTCTCTTGACGGTCCTCCACGGAGGTGCCGGAGCAGGGCTGTCCAGGGGAAGAGTGTCAACCGAATAGCCAAGAGCTAGGGATCACACGAAGCCGGCGGCGCCTCGACCTCAAATCCATCCGTAGCCTCGGTCTCGACGCAGGGATGGTCCGTCGCTAGGTAGTGAGCGGGAATCATCCCGAATATCTTTGGTGGCGGCTGGAGAGGCTGCCGCCTCGCGTCGTCTTCCATGTTAACCGTACCCTCCGTTAGAGCGGCCGGCGTCAGGGTCGCCGACTGATTGCTTGAGTGGTGACAACGGGAGCAGAAGTCGTTGGCCAAGTTCGGCCGAGGCAAAGCGTACTCGATTAAGGAATCCTCGAAGGTGAGCTCGTCCCGGACGCAACGGGCCGCGTAGGCAGTATTACTCTCGGGCCGACGCTGGTGCCCCAAGCACGCAGTCCCGGCCGGATTGGGACGCTCGCAGGCGAAATAGTCGAAGTTCGACACACCGATCGCCGCGTGGGAGGCTCCCGGGAAGACCGTGGCTCGAGCATGGAGATCATCCAGAGGTGGTCCCAACTGGTCGTCGCCGGTGTAGAGACCGACGAGGGTTCCACCTGCGAGGTTACAAACTACCTCCGGGTTGCGCTCGTGGATGTCGTTCGGGTCCTGAGCCAAGACCCGGAAATTGTCCACCCAGCCATGGAAGCCGTCGGACTCGTGGCAGAGCGTGACACGTCCCGGGGTTAGCTGGAACGTGGGCTTGGTACTCCGCACCATCGACTCGAGCAGGAACCCGTCGAGATAGACGTTCACTGAGTAGGCGTTGCTGCCGAGAGGAGTGCTCGAGATGGCAAGAGAAGTCCAGACATCTTGGGATATCTCCAAGATAGGCGGAATGTCGACATTAACAATGGTCGAGTCATGCCCAAGCTGGAGGTCGAAGCCTCCGTCCTCGTCGGGATCGACGAGGTCAAGGAAAGTACCGTCCGGGAGCTCCAAGACTCGTCGAGGTTCGCTTGAGTCGTACCGGGTATCGATCGAGACCGTATAGAGCCAACTCTGATCCTGAGAGGTGTCCCAAAGAGCCTGATCGTGGTCGACCAAGAACTCGAGCCGGTCGTCGATACCATCGCACCAGAGGCCTTTCCCGGTCTCACCACCGGCCGCCACCGGTTCTGCACGCGCTCCCCCCAGCAGGTACCCGTACACCGGAACCTCCCATTGAGTCGAAGTCGCGTGATTGGCCAGATGCGCCGGATGGGTGAAGCCGAGGCCGGCATAGGCCCCAGTCGTGTACTCGAACCCGTCGTTGTACTTGCTGCTCAGTCCGTTGCCTGAGTTAATCGTCGGTGTCATCTCCGACACCACCAACGCCCAGGGGTCGACAACGTCGTCGAATGCGTACTCCACTGTGTCGTGGTTCGACGAGATGTGCCAGACGACGTCCCGAGGAGTATCGGGTCTCAGGTTCGGGAGGAACAGGAACTGGTTCTCGATCGAGTTGAGGTTCTCCTTGGAGTCGGGTCCGACCTCAGTTCCACCGATAGGCCCATCCGAGTACAGACGGAGGGCCAGTGCTCCCTTCAAGGCCATGTCCACACTATTGGTTCGAGTGTCCGGCGTGATCATCTTCCCGTGGGTCCAGAGTCCGAAGAACGTCAACCCGATCTTAGGGTTGCCAAGCCCGTACTCCTCAACGCCGGCTGCGGTGTTCACGACTTCTGGAGGCCCCCCGGCAGGGGTCCCCACTACCTCGTAGCGTTCGCCGGCAGAGCCCGTAGGGGCGACGCTGGGATCAACGAAGTGAGGCGTCTGCTTACCCTGGATGAACATCATGTTGTCCCCGTCCCGATCGACCCAGGGGTAGGCACCCCGGAACGGCTCACCGGATTCGAGGTACCGGTTCTCCATGTCTCGGATCGAGTACTTGGCGAGCCCAAAGCTCTGTACCCCCGTACGAGGGTCGTCCTCCATCTCGGAGATGTCTTGGAAGTCACTCAACCAAGCCTCAACGTCGCAAGGGGTGTCACTGTAGGCGTACTGGATCATCCCGTTAACCTGGGCCACGATGAGCTTTCCGTTTCCCGTTATGTTGGGCTCGATCAAACCATTCGTGCAGCCACCCCCCGAGCAGGAACCCGACGTCAGCGTGCCGCCATACGGTTCACCGACCTGAACGTCGGCGACCATGGGTCGCGCCGAGGACCCGACGTCGCCCTTCGGCCGTTCGATTACGATCGTGACGGGGGCACCCCAGAGTTCGGTTCCACCGCCCGTCACATCGTAGGCATCAACCAACACGAGGTCGTAGCAGTCAAACCCAGCGTTCCCTCCATGGCTGCAGGGTCGTGGATTGCTCCGCCGCGAGGGCACGCTCTGGGACTCGTTGTTCCCGACGATCGAAACTGGAGGAGACTCAAAGTCGGTCGGATAGTGTGGGTCACAGAACGCCGGTGCCAGCTTGAGATGACCGGAACTAACGGAATCGTGGAGGTATTCCTGGTCGACTTCGAAGGCATAGCCGATGTTCTGATTCAGTCCCTGGATGTAGCTCCTCTGAGGTGTTCCCGCCACGACCCTACTGAGAGGCTCCGTGAAGGTCTCGGGAACCTGGGAACGAATCGATAGCTTCTTGTTTTCACCTGTACCGCTACCGGAAGTCGCATAAATGCGACCATCGAAGCTCATCGCCCGGTTGTGCTGAAGAACGTTGTGGAGAATCGCCCCTGAGCCTTCACCCCAGCCCAAGTGCAGAATATCGAGGGGCAGAGAAGGCGATTCGGGCAGGATGGAGTTCGCGACCCATTCCTCCCGCTTGTCCATGCAGTCGATTCGGACATTGGCGATGCCATGGTCGGTATCGCTGACCATCGCTCTGGGCCCGAACCCTCCTACTAGGCCTCCGGCATAGTCCTCGCACCCGGACTCCGGATTTGTGCCTCGTTCCGTGCAGATGTCGGCGAAAGCCGCGTAGCAATGATTGTTGAGCTGGCCGGATGTGTCGACACCGTCGTTCAGATCCGCGAGGTTGCAGAAGGAGTTGACCGCCATCACCTCGTTGACCGTCGCTTTGGCGCAACCGCCCCCGAGCATCTCTACCACCTCGGCCCTCAGACAGGCCACTTCAAAGAAGATGTCTCCATTCTGCGAAAATCGGTCCACCGGGCCGAACCCGGTCGCATACCCCGGACCGTAACAATACTGATGGGCTGCGTTGCTACACGGAATACTGGGAACAGTTCCCTGCTCGCAGCTGGTGTTCTCCGTCTCCAGGTCCACCGCGGGGAGTGCCTCGACCCTTCCCGCCTTCTGAGTGAGGCAAACTATCCTCACGAGGTCGTCCGCTTCGCCAGTGCCTTGGTAGTCGGACACGTAGCCGAAACCAGTCAACAGTTTCCGTTCCTCACAGAATCGGTGAAACGCAATGTTGCACTTCATGCTGGGGATCTCCCGCAACGGCGAGAGCGAGCACGCGGCTTCCTCCGCCGCTAGTTCCGTCCGATCGATCTCGTACTCCACGACGAACGCATCGGAGTAGTGCGAACCCGGATGGCCGACCCCGTGGAAATCGTCCGCCGATCCGGCCACCGGCAGCAGTATCCCTCCGCAGATCGATACGATCACGCTCGTCCCAAGACGACGACATAGCGACAGTTCAGCTCGATGCATCCTCTTCTCCTCCAACAAATTCTCAATTTACTAACGTCAATACACTATCCAAATACCTAAAATGTCAGCTATGTCGTATTTCACAAAGCCTAACGGAATGACGCGGATTAGGACAAACCGCGGGTATCGGCTCAGGGCTCCTGGGAGAGGTGTCAACCGACTAGCTAAGAGGGCAACCCCAGACCCTCCGAAACCGCCAGATCGGATCGCAGCGGACCCACTACACAGGGGAAATCGCTCAACTCCCCGCCGAGATTGCCCGGAATCCGATCGCCAGCAGCCGATCGTCGCCGCGAACGCACTCATCGGGCACACTTCTACCGTGACCGGCACTGCCGACCCTTCAATGCCCTTGCAGGGACGGAAGATCCTCTACCCTGACGCCGCTCGCGGCTGACCGTGCACTCGAGACGACGGCAGTCGGGGCGGGATCGACCCTTCAGGGAACAACACCGTGAGGTCCCCCTTCTTCAACCGATCGGCGGCTTCGCGATAGCAGTCGACAAAGTAGAGCCAGTTGCGTTTGAAGATGCCCCACTCCTCCGGCGAAGCGGCGTGGACGAGCGGGGCCGGAGAGCGCTTGACCTTCCTAGGCTTGCTGTGCGGATTCTGGTTCATGATCCGACGGGCACCGCCTGAGCCTTGGGTTCATCGGTGATCGGTACGAGCCGATACCTGCGGCCCATCGCTTCTCACGCTGTTCACTTAGTGACTGACACCCCACCTGGACACCCCACCTGGTCGAGCGGTGCAAGCCCTCTTTGTCTTGTGCCGACGTGCCGCCACGTGGGGATCTCAGGGGGGGGCCGGCCCCGGCTACCTGGCATGTGCCTTGCTCCGGATTCAGGGAGAATGTCCGACTACACGAGGAGGTCCCAATGCGAATCGATTTACAGTGGTTGATGGGCGCGATTGTCGCCGCCGCTCTGGTCCCGGCGTACGGCTGCAACGACTCACCGACCGCGCCCGTCACCGACAGCGAGGTCACCCTGAGCATCGGTCAGACGGTTCGGATCGCGGCCGGCGAGCTCACCTTCGAGCAGGTGCCCGAGGACTCGCGGTGCCCGGTCGATGTCGACTGCATCTGGGCCGGTGACGCCCTGGTCGTGCTCCGCTTGCGGTCGGACTTGTCGGCGACACCGGTGGAGCTGCACACGGGCATCGAGCCCCGGGCGACCCGACTGGGGGACACGCTGGTCGAGCTGATCGGCGTGGTGCCGCAGCCGGTCTCCGACTCGACCATCCCCCAGGGTGCCTACCGCGCAACACTGCGGTTGACGGCCATCTCGCAGGAGCAGGAAGAGGTCCCAGCTGAATAGTTGAGAAGACAACAACGAACCTCAGAAATCGCCACCTCGGATCGCGACGAATCGACAGTCCGAGGAAAATCGCTCGATTTCTCGATCAGAGTGCCCGGAATCCGACCGCTAGCGCCCGATTGTGGTCGCGGCGGCACTCAGCGGACACACTTCTACCGGGACAGGTGTTCACCAAGTGGCTGACACCCCACTTGGCAGTGCCGCATGACAGTTCTTCGAGGCGCTCCGCGGTCTCCTCAAGATTGGGATAGGCCCGGCCAGAAACGCAGCTTTTCCTGGTCCCGAAGATCTGTCAAGATTTTCCCGTTGCCACTCTGGCCTACCAAGTCGTCGTTCCAACTACCATTACGCCAGTCGTTAACGTAACCACGACTACTTGGTAATCGCCCTGTGCTAGGTTGCGGTAGGGTAGGAGAGATTTTGTAATCAGCAGATCATGGGCCGAGCGCGATAAAGGCCCTGATCGTTTTGGAGGTGACTAGTGCGCAGCGTAGTTCAATGCGGCTTATCCTTGATTGGCATTGTTTTTCTGGTGGGCTGCAGTGAGTACAGCGTGGTTATCCAAAATCGGTCCTCCGCAGATGTTGACCGGGCAGAAGTAGTCTACGGGGACACGGCCTCTCCCGGCGGATACATCAACAATGTGACAGGTGGAAAGAAAACCCACTTGTTTGGTGTTCCAGTTCCAGATGCGGCTACTGTGACTTGGCGCAGTGAGGATGGAACTGAGTACACAAAGACGATAACGGTGCGTTCGACTCTCCCTCGAGGTTTCAACAAAGGGAATTTGATCTTCGTGATTCTCGATGACGGCGAAGTGAGACTCGACTATGAGACTTGGGCCGAGCAGGACGCCCGCGAAGCGGAGGCTTTGCGACTGAATCCTCCGGTCTTCACCGAGGGAGAGCTCGAGATCGTTGCGGGGTCAGCTCAGTTCGATAGTCGAACAAAAGGACTGATGAAGCTAGGGCATCCAGAGTTGGAAGTGTCGGGTGACCTTCGGAGCCCTGCCAACACCCTTTGGGACCTTGCGGACACGGTAAAAAGAGATGGTGCCCGCTACTCACCGGGTATGGAGCAAGAGGTGCGTGGCCAGAGAGTCTGTTTTCGTGAGGGCGGAGAAGACTGGATTCGGGCGGAACCTTGTAAGGACGAAGAGTAGGGAGGCGCGATCATCGGCCTGAACAGGGCCGGTCCGAAACGTAACTGGCACCAAATCACCAAATGATCCTTGCCGCCGATCCGTTGCCGTCCCAGGAGAAAGAGGTGTCAACCGAATAGT
>JAIOJS010000481.1 GCA_019911795.1 Thermoanaerobaculia bacterium
CCTCCATCGTGCTCTCGCCTGAGGCGCCGCGGCGGGTGGCGACGGCGTGATCGCCGTGTTACATTTCCCGCGTCAGATCCAACTGTTCCAGCAGGAATTTGTCCGACTCATGCCGCGGCTCCCGCCGTGGCCCCTGAAGGGAGAGGAGAGACGATGAGAAAGTGGCTCTTGGGCTGTCTGGTCCTGGCGCTTGCCGCCGCACCGGCCATCGGCCAGCAGACCGGTTCGATCAGCGGCAGGGTGACCTCGTCCGAAGGCGAGGACCTGCCCGGAGTGACGATCGAGGCGACTTCCAACGTGCTGCCGCAGGCGCGGCATACGGTTTCCGGAGCGAACGGCGAGTTCCGCCTGCCCGTGCTGCCGCCCGGCAACTACGAAGTGATCTTCACGCTCGCGGGCATGGCGACGGAGCGGCGCAACGTGGCCGTGGCCCTGCAGCAGAACTCCACCGTCAATGTCGCGCTCGCGGTCGAGACGGTGACCGAGCAGATCCAGGTGGTCGCCCTGTCGACCATGATCGACCCCTACTCGGCCGAGCTCAAGGCCGCGGTCAGCGCGGACGTCATCGAGAGCCTGCCGATCGGTCAGGAGTACCGCGACCTGGTCAAGCTCATCCCGGGCGTGCAGTTCACCGGGGACACGATTCGCGGTCCGAGCGCGGGCGGCAGCGGCCAGGACAACGTCTACCAGTTCGACGGCGTCAACGTGAACCTGCCGCTGTTCGGCACGCTCTCGGCCGAGCCCTCCTCGCACGACATCGACCAGATCGCGGTGGTCAAGGGCGGAGCCAACGCGGTCGACTTCAACCGCTCGGCCGGTTTCTCGATCAACTCGGTCAGCAAGTCCGGCACCAACGCGTTCCACGGTGCGCTCAGCTACCAGGTGCAGCCCGAGAGCCTCACCGCCGACCGCGACACCGCCAGCGCCTCCGAGTTCAAGGAGGACAAGGACTGGGCGATCGCCAACCTGGGCGGCCCGATCGTGCCGGATCGCCTCTTCTTCTACGCCTCCTACTACCGCCCGACCAGCTCGCGCGACAGCCGCTCCAACCTCTACGGCGACGTCCCCGACTTCGAGAGCGAGCGCGACGAATACTTCGGCAAGCTGACCTTTGCACCCTCCGAGTCGATGCTGCTCAACGTCAGCTACCGTACCTCGGAGCGCACCGAGTCGGGCACCAGCGTGACCGCCGAGGACTCGTCGGGTTCGACCAGCCAGGGCAGCGAGGCGACGCTCGACATCGGCATCTTCGAGGGTTCCTGGGTCATCAACGAGGAGAGTTTCCTCACCTTCAAGTACACCGATTTCACCAACGAGACGCAGGGGCGTCCGGACACGCTGTTCGGCTTCACGCCGGCCGTTGGCGGCGGCCAGAACCTCGACGTCGGCGCCCTTCAGACCCAGGGCCTGTTCACCGTGCCGACGCCGGTCGCGAATCAGACCGCATACAACGAGTTCATCCAGCCCCTGATCAACCAGTACGGCTACCTGCTGGACGGTGTCCGCAAGGGGGGCGGCCGGGTCGGTGGCGGCTCGCAGCTCGACAACGACGACTTCTTCCGCACCAGCTACCAGGCCGGTTACGACTTCGTGCTCGGTTCGGAGGTGACTCACGAGCTGCACGTCGGCTACCAGTGGTTCCGCGACGAGGAGGACCTCTTCCGGACCTCGAACGGCTGGGGCTCGATCACGGCCCCCGGCGGCCGCCTCAACTGCCCCACGAACTCGACCTGCGCCGGCCAGAAGATCTACTACCAGGCCCAGGTCCAGCAGCAGGGCATCTTGAACGTCCCGACCATCCACTCCGAGTACGAGGCGCAGAACGTCGAGCTCAACGACGTCGTTCGCTGGCGCAACTTCACGCTCAACCTCGGCCTCCTGGTGAGCAACGACGAGCTCTACGGCCAGGGTCTGCGCGAGAAGTCGGGTACCGTCTCGGGCTTCGAGGTCGCCAAGGGCAACATGTACAAGATGCACGAGATGGACTTCGAGGACATGATCCAGCCGCGCCTGGGCGCGATCTGGGCGTACGACGGTCCCAACACGGTCTACGCCAACTTCGCGCGCTACATGCCGGCGGCGAGCTCGCTGCCGCGCGCGGCGTCCTGGGCGCGCAGCCTGGCGACGACCATCAACGTCTACTTCGACGCCGCCGGCAACTTCATCGGCTCGAGCCCCGAGGCCGGTTCGTCGGGCAAGATCTTCGACGAGGATCTGAATCCGCGCACCACCGACGAGTACATGCTCGGCACCACGCGCGACTTCGGCAACGGCTGGACCGCGCGCGCCCACGGCCGCTACCGCTACGGCTACAACTTCTGGGAGGACACCAACAACGACGCTCGGCTGCTGTTCGATCCGCCGGAGGGCGTCCCCCAGGAGCTCTACGTCGAGAACCTCGCCCAGATCCGCAGCGAGATCGGTGGCTCGAGCTACGTCATCGCCGAGCTCGACGGCGCCTTCACCAAGTACTACGAGGCCGGTCGCGAGGCCGAGTACCGCGGCCGCAACTCCTATATCCGCGGCTCCTACGTCTGGAGCCACTACTACGGCAACTTCGACCAGGACAACGCGGCGTCGACCGGCCTGCTGAACGACTCCAACATCTTCATCGGCTCGTCGTTCATCGCCGACGGCGCCGGGCGCCAGGTCTGGGACTTCAAGTACGGCAACCTGCGCGGCGACCGGCGGCATCAGCTCAAGCTGTTCGGCTACTACACGCTGCCCTGGCAGGCGAGCATCGGCGCCTATGCGATCTACCAGTCGGGCCAGCCCTGGGAGATCCACAGCTACGAGCCCTACATCGAGCTGACCAGCAGCGTCAGCGACGCCAACCGCTACGCCGAGCCGGCCGGTTCGCGCACCACCGACGACCACTACCAGCTCGACCTCAACTACACGCAGGACTTCCCGCTCGGCGACCGGTTCAACCTGCAGGCTCGCGTCGACGTCTTCAACGTCTTCGACAACCAGACCGGATACGACATCCAGGACAACGAGCACTCCTCCAACCTCGGCACGCCGTTGTCGAACTACGACCCGCGGCGATTCCAGGTCGCGCTGAAGTTCGAGTTCTAGAAAGTCGATCGTCCGGAGACCTCCTGGCG
>JAIOJS010000482.1 GCA_019911795.1 Thermoanaerobaculia bacterium
CCCGATGTCGACCACCTCACACTGCCGCCTCACACGGTCAGTTCAAGGCCGCCCCTTCGCACACCGGGCCAACGACGCCCGACAGCCCGACCAGGCCCCCGTTGAGCCCTTAGTAGGCCAGAGTCTCGCGGGCTGCCGCTAGCACCTTGTCGACGCCGGGTAAGAGCACCGCCTCGAGCGCCTTGACGTACGGAGCCGGGCGGTCGGGATAGGCGACCCGCCGAACCGGGGCATCGAGCCAAGCGAATCCAGCATCGGCGATGCGAGCCGCAACCTCTCCGCCAAAGCCACCGGTGAGAAGGGCTTCATGGGCGACCACCACGCGGGAGGTCTTGGCGACCGACGCCAGGATCGTCTCCTCGTCCAGCGGAACGAGGCTACGCAGGTCGATCACCTCGGCCGAGACACCCTCCGCGGCCAACTTGTCCGCGACCTCCAGACAGGTCCATAGGGAAGCTCCGTAGCCGACGAGGGTGATGTCGCTTCCCTCCCGACGAACGGCCGCCTTGCCCAGCGGAAGCACAGAACCCTCCGAGGAAAGGCTCGCTTTGATGCGCCGATAGAGGAACTTATTCTCGCAGAAGATGACCGGATTGGGATCCCGAATGGCCGCCTTGAGCAACCCCTTCGCATCTTCTACGGTAGCGGGACAAACAACCTTCAACCCCCCGGTATGAGCGAACCAGCCCTCGGGGTTCTGGGAGTGAAAGGGGCCGGCCCCCACCCCGCCTCCCGACGGTAGGCGTACCACGATGGGGCACGGGATCTCCCACCGATAAAACATCTTGGCGGCGACATTGACGATCTGGTTGAAGCCACAGCTGACGAAGTCGGCGAACTGCATCTCGACTACCGGTCGGTAGCCCAAAATAGCCGCACCCTCCGCAACGCCCATGGTCCCGCTCTCCGCGATCGGGGTGTCGAGGACTCGATCCGGCCAGCGCTCGTACATTCCCTTGGTGGCGCGAAAGGCGCCTTCGAAAACCCCAATGTCCTGTCCCATCAGGACAACCGTCTCGTCGCGCTCCATCTCCTCCGTCAGGGCCTGATGAATCGCCTCGATATAGGTAATCGGCGCGGAGTCCTCTTCCTTCCGTCGGCCTGAGGGCGGTTCAGATTCGCGTTCCCCCTGGGGCGGATCGGTAGTGACGGCGAACACCGGTCTCATGGCGGTGGCGGGCTCTGCCGTCGGCGAGTCGAGCGCGGCCGACAAGGCCACCTCTACCAGGCCGACGATGTGCGTATCGAGTTGCGCCCGCAACTCATCGCGTAGGACGCCGCCCTCGGTCAACTTTCGCCCGTAGTTGGGCACTGGATCCTCGGCTAGGTAGCGCGACAATTCCGCCGGAGGGACCACCTTCAGCGAATCGTCGCCTTCGCTGTGTCCGCGCATCCGCCCCAGACGGGCTTCGACGAGAGTCGGTCCCTCTCCCAGTCGAGCCCGTAGGACCGCCTCCTCGAACACGTCCGACATCGCATCGGGGTCGTTGCCGTCGGCACTAACCCCCTTGATGCCATAGCCAAGCGCCCGGTCGGCCAGACTGTTGCAGGCGAACTGAAGCGAAGTCGGCGTCGAGAAAGCGTACTGGTTGTTCTCCACCACCAGAACCAGGGGCAACTTCCACACCGCAGCCATATTCAGGCCCTCGTGAAAGTCGCCGGTCGAGGTACCGCCGTCGCCGATGAAGTTGATCGCCACTCGATCGGTTCCCCCGTGACGGAGGGCGAAGGCACAGCCCGCGGCTACCGGAATCATCGAGCCCAGGTGGCTGATCATGCCGATGTGGTGCAGCCCCGCCTCGGGCTCCCGGTAGGCGTAGTGGAACGATCGCTCTACTCCCTGCGAAAAGCCATCCCGCCGGCCGAGGAGTTGGCAGGCGAGTCGGTACAGCAGCAGTTCGGGTTCGGGCCGCGCCTCGTCGGGACCGGCTGCGAAACCCATCCCAGGAAAGGTGCGCGCGGGATCGAGGTAGTAGGCGAGGATGGCCCCGAGGTCTCGATGCAAGGTGCACAGCACGTCGCCACGCTGCAAGCTCAGGCCGGCCGCGACCGTCGTCGCCTCATTGCCGACTTCGCTATACCACTTCGCCACTCTCCCGGTGAGCAGAAGGTTCTCGAACCGCGCGTCGAGTTCGCGGGTCAACTTCATGAAGGCGTAGCGAAGAATCTGGTTCTGCATGGCGGGCGAGTCTATCTTTGCACCCGGGCGCGGTCCAGGGTCGAATCCTGGCCGTGCGGACCAGGGTCTCGCTAGCCTTGGATCTCTTCGAGTCTTCGCCCCGCTTCGATGACGGCGGGATCCTCGCGCGCCATCTGGCGGATCACCCGGAGAGCCACCGAGGCCTGGTCGAGGTCTCCGCTCTTGAGAAAGGTGTCGAACGCTTGAAGTCCATCCGCGATCGCCTTCTGTTTCTGTTCGACGGCCTGTAGTCTCGCGATCTCAGCGAACATCTGTCGCGCCCGGACACTGTCGGGGAAAGCCTCCTCGAGTTCGGAGATCACTGCCCTCGCCGTCATCCAATCATGGGTGCCTACCGCAGCGCGGTATCGACCCTCAAAAGCGGCCGTGGCGGTGGATTGCTCCAACTGAGCCCGGGCCTCTTCGATGCGGGCGCGCAAGCCATCCAGAGTGATGCGTGCTATCCCCAGGCGCTTGAGGTGTTCGAGTTCCTCGGTGGCTGCGGCGAAATCTCCGGCCTCGAGGTGCGCTTGGAGGCGTCCTCGGACCACACCCACTTCTTGCCCTTGCTGCTCCCCCCGCTCGGCCTCCTGAAGCTCGGACAGTAGGGTTCCCGCAAGCTGCAAGGAAAGATCGAACTTCTCAACCTCGGCCAATTGCCGACGGGCTTCGACAAACTCTCCCCGAGCAATGGCACTACGCCCTTCCTCGAACGCCGCCTCAGCCTTGGCCTGCTGAGCAGCCTCGTCAGCGAGGAGGTCGACCCACGATTCGTAGTCGCTACGCTTGGGATGGTTGGGGTACATGTCGAGCAGCGTCTCGAGGGCAAAGCGCGCCAAGGTCTGTTGCCGCTCGAGGAGGTACTTCTCCAACATCTGCTCGGCCTGCACGACCTGCTGCCGGCGACGGGCAATCCCCTCGGCGTCACCCAGTCGCGCCTTGAGCTCGCCAAGCCCCTTGAGTTTGGGATGAGACTTCTCGAGACTGCCGACGAACTTTCCTGCCTCCTCGAAACGACCCTCCTTGAGAGCAATCTCGGCCCGACGAAAGACCTTCGAGGTCTCACTGACTCGGCTCGCGGCCCGATCGATCTGCGCCAACAGAGCCGTTCGCTCGTCGGGGGTCAGCTCGACCGAACCCGAGGCACGGGAGACCGACGGTCGGGCGGCTTTGGTGACCGACCTCTTCGGGGGCAACAGGGAGGCGGCGGAGGCGATCGGCTGATTACCGGTATCGCTCGCCGAGCCTAGGTCCCGCGTCGCCAGACCTCTGTGGTGATCCAGAACGGCCGCCAAGGCATGGATGAAATGGGAGGCGTCAGGGTACCGATCGTTACGATCGCGCTCCAATCCCTTCATGACGACCTGCTCCAGATCGTCGGGAAGCTCGATCTTGGGATTGCGTCGGCGCAGCGGCAGCGGCTGTTCGGTCAGCCGCTTGAACACGAAGCCATGCTGACTCTGGGAGTCGAAAGGCGGCAAACCAGTGAGCAACTCATAGAGGACCTGCGCCAACGAATACAGGTCGCTGCGAGCATCGAGGGGCTCCTCGCCCTCACCAGCCTGTTCGGGGGAGCAGTACTGGAACTTTCCTAGAAAGGTCCCCACCTGGGTGAGTTCCATTCCCTTGTCGGGCTGGAGATCCTTGGCCAGGCCGAGGTCGATGATCTTGATCCGATTGCGGCCCCGACGGTCGCGAGTCACCATCAGATTGTCGGGAGATACGTCTCGATGGATCACGCCCGCGGCATGGATTGCATCGAGGCCGCGCAATGACTGGATAGCGAAGTCGAGAGCCAACTCCACCGGTAGCGGACCGCGCTCTCGGATGGTCGCCCCCAGATGCTCTCCCTCGATGTACTCCCAGACCATGTAGTAGCGACCGTCCTTCAAACGGCTGTAGTCGTAGAGGGTCGCTACGTTGGGATGCTTGATCTGGGTCGCGACCCGCGCTTCCTGCTGGAAGCGGCGCATCGCCGAATTGTCATCCGCGAGGTCCGTCCGAAGCACCTTGACCACACGGAGTTCCTGCAGGTGCTGGTGCCGAACGAGGTAGACGTCTCCCATGCCGCCTGTCGCCAGGCGGTTTTGAATCTCATACTTGTCGTCCAGCAGGGCACCGATCTCCAGGGTCTCGTCCTCCGAGTTGGGAGACTATTGTATGGCAGATCGTTCTTTTGCGACGGTCTCGCTATCTCCCAGCCGCCGCAGCCATCTACGAAGTCCCACGAAGGTGAGCAGCAGAGCGCCACTCAAGGCATTCAAGGCGACGTCGCGAAGGTCGTAGATGCGGTTGGGAAGGATCGCTTGAACACCCTCGTCTCCCCAACCAATCGCAGCGGTCCACAGCGCCGCGGCTGCCATCGGCCAACCCCTTCCCGTACGACGGCGACGAGCCTCGAAGGCGAGGAGGAGAATGCCGGCAAGGAGCCCGTACTGCAAGAGGTGAATCCGCTCCTGGATGACATCGAACTGGCGGGCGATGCCGCCGTAAACCACCGCGGCCAGCAGCAGGAGCAGCCACTCAGCCCGCCGGGGTCGCTGACGTCGAATCCACCAAAGCGCGAGGCCACCGGTCGCCGCAAAGGACAAGGCCAGAGTCGAGCCGAGCCCTCCGCGATCGCGGAGGGCGTTGAGGACGAACTGCAGGAAATAGGCGCCGGAGTAGATCCCCAGCACGTAGGCAGTGGCGAGCCACCACAGACTTCGCTCACTCGGCGTTGTGGTCCATCGACGGGAAGGCTCGGATCGACCGGAAGGCTTGGATCCACGGGAAGACTTTGACGGGGTCACCGTCGGATCCTATCCTCGCCTCGCCCCTGTCATGTTGCGCCGGGGAGGCAGAGTGTGGCGAGAACGACACAAGTCGCTCCCACCACTCGCTACCTCAGGCCAAACAGGCCCGATCGGCCGCCGACGCTCAGTCCATCTGCTTGCGCAGTACGGCCGGGATATCGAAGTCATCCACTCCCGACCAATTGGGGCCGTAGCCACCACTCTTATCCGTCGTGCTCTGGGCCAGAACCTTGCGGAAGAACGGAATCTCCTCCGAGTGCTCAGCCGTCCTGGTGTCGTCCAGATCCCCGCCGAAACTCGCCGGCTGTAGGGGTACCTCCTGAAGTGAGGGAGACGAATCCCGCTTTAGCGGTGACGTCAGCTCTTCGGCTCGTCGGTCGAAGAGCCCGCGCGGCTCCTCGGGTGGGGCCACCGCCACTGGGCTAGCCGCCGCGATCGCAGGGGTCACCGCCGCGGTCGGTATCGACGGTCGACTGTCGATCAGACGACGCTCCGGAGCACGTTCGATGACCATCGGCTTCTCGCTCGGCTCGTAGTGGAAGCCGGTGGCGATGACGGTGACCTTCATCTCGTCCTCTAGGCCCTCATCGAGCACCATGCCGCTGATGATGTTGGCATCGGGGTCCACCGCTTCTTGGATGATGCGACAGGCCTCGGCGACCTCGTGCAGGGTGAGATCCCGGCCTCCCGACACGTTGATGAGGACTCCCTTGGCGCCCTCGATCGACGTCTCCTCGAGGAGCGGCGAGGAGATCGCTCGCTGAGCCGCCTCGAGGGCTCGGTTCTCGCCCCGGGCAATACCGGTGCCCATCAACGCCATACCCATCCCACTCATGATGGTGCGCACGTCGGCGAAGTCGACGTTGATCTCTCCCGAGACGGTGATCAGATCACTGATGCCCTGGACCGCCTGGCGCAGGACGTCATCGGCGATGAGGAACGCCTCCGACAGAGGAGTGCCGCGATCGACAAAGCTCAGGAGACGCTCGTTGGGGATGGTGATCAGGGTATCCACCGCCGCCCGTAGCTCCTCGACGCCGCGCTCAGCGAGCTGCATCCTTCGTCGCCCCTCGAAGATGAAGGGCTTGGTGACGACCGCCACCGTGAGGGCACCAATCTCAGCCGCCAGAGAGGCGATGATCGGAGCGGCCCCGGTGCCGGTGCCACCTCCCAGGCCGGCGGTCAGGAAGACCATGTCGGCACCGTCGAGAAGTTCGAGAATGGCTTCGGTGTCCTCGAGGGCCGACTTGCGACCCATCTCGGGGTCGCCACCCGCCCCCAGACCTCGGGTCAGGGCGCAGCCGAGTTGGACCTTGATCGGCGCCCGACAGCGTTGGAGTGCCTGGAGATCGGTATTGGCGGTGATGAACTCAATGCCACCGAGATTGGAATCGATCATGCGGTTGACCGCGTTGCCGCCGCCACCTCCGACCCCAAAGACTTTGATCTTGGCCGGCGCGATGTTCGCTCCGACATCGAGATCCAGCCCGACTACCTTAGCTTGGTCGTTGTCTTCGAAGAGAATCATGTTGCCTCCTTGTCATTTTTCCGTTGAAGTGTGAAATTTTCGAGAATCTTGTTCATTGTTGGCCTTCTCTCTCGCGTCGATTGCCCTATCGCTGGTCCCTGCCTAGAGGAGGTCCGCGAAGAGGCTCTTGATCGAGCCCACCATCTGTCGCATGGAGCGTCCCTGACGCCGAGCGGTCTTGGAGCGGCGCTTCTCAGCTTCGCGTCCGTGCAGTAGAAGCCCGGATGCGGTGCACCATGTCGGGCAGTTGATGACGTCCACCAGGCCTCCGAGGCCCCGCGGCAGTCCGTAACGAACGCTCGCATTGAATATCTGTTCGGCCAGCTCGAGAAGCCCGTCGAGCTGAGCGCCCCCTCCGGTGAGCACGACCCCCGCGCGGAGAGACTCCGCCATCCCCATGCGAGCCAGGTCGCGCTGGATTACCGAGAAGAGTTCCTCGCCACGCGGCTGGAGGATCTCACACAGCTCCCGCTTGGGAACCACCCGAGTGGCGCCTCCCGCCACGGTGGGCACCGAGACCCCTTCGTCGTGGCCAACCATCGAAGTCAGGCAGCAGCCCTTCTCGATCTTGATCCGCTCCGCCTCGGCAAACGGGGTTCGCAACACGGTGGCCAGGTCTGAGGTGAAGTGCCCAGCCCCGATCGGTAGCACCGCACTGTGCTGGACCTCGCCGTCGGCAAAGAAGGAGTAGCCCGAGGTGCCGGCTCCGATGTCGATCAGCAGCACGCCGAGTTCCCGCTCATCGTGGGTGAGGATCGCTTCGGCGGTGGCGAGCGCCTCGAACACCAGCTCGGTGACTTCGATCCCAGCTCGGTTGACGCAGGTGAGGAGGGTCTTGCTCCGGGTGGCCTGCCCGGTGACCAGATGAACGCCCACCTCCAAACGACTCCCGAGCATGCCAAGAGGGTCGGCGATCCCTCCCTGCTCGTCGACCAGAAACTCCTGAGGAATGGCATGCAAGATCTCCCGTTCGCGAGGGATGGCGGCGGATTGCGCCGCCTCCAGCACCCTCTCGATGTCGTGGTACGTGATCTCCCGGTCTTTGCGGGCCACCGAGACCATTCCCCGCGCGTTGAAGGAGCGCACGTCAGCACCGGCGATCCCAACGTAAGCGCTGGCGACTTCCACCCCGGCCATGACCTCGGCCTCCTCGCAGGCCGCCTTGAGGGCCTCGACGGTGGTCTCGACATTGACCACAGTTCCCCGTCTGGTACCGCGGTTGGGCGCCTCACCCTTGCCCACGATCTCTAGACGGTCCCCCTCTTCATGTCGTTGTGCGATGAGCACCCCGACCTTCGAGGATCCGATGTCAATGCCTACGATGTACGGATCTAGTTTGGCCATATCAGCTCTCTTCTGTCGCGGCCGAGCTTCCTCGCGCGGCCGGGTTGCTTCGCTCTGCGGTCGCCGCCGCAGGTCGAATGACGACACGACGCGGCAGACGGAGGTCGACGACCCCCACCACCAACGATTCGTCGCCTATTTCTTTCAGGGCCCGGTCCAGCCTCGGCAGCGAATCTGCCAGAGTGCCGGGTCGGACCATGACCGTGTAGTCCATCTCGGAGACCTCGAGGCGAAAATCTCCGTCCGCGAGGATCTCCAAGCTCTCCACTAGCGAGGCCCACGCCGGACGCAGGCCTCTCAGTTCTTCCAGGAGAGCCAGCGCCCCTGCTACCGGCACCGGCTCCCCGTCCTTCCACAGAAGCCGCGGCAGCAAGGTCGCGAGCTCCTCTCCTGCGGTCGGTGCGATGACTCGCCCCTCGCCGTCGACGTAGTCGCTCCGATCCTCGCGCTGCCAAACCGCCACTGGATAGCGCTCATCTACGGACACCAGCAAACGGCGCGGTAGGACCTTGGTCACCTCCACCGAGGCCACCCAGGGGTGCTCTGAAAGGGGACCTGAGATGTCGGAGAGGGAGAGACCCAGAATGTGGCGACCCACCACCGGCCGTAGAGCTCCTTCCACCCAGTCGACGTCGACGCGGTCGCCG
>JAIOJS010000483.1 GCA_019911795.1 Thermoanaerobaculia bacterium
CCTCACCACCAAGTATCAGATGAGCGAGTACCTGACCGAGGTCAAGATCCTGCCGGGCTCGAAGCTGGCCGGACAGACCCCTCGCGATGCAGACCTCAACCGGCGCTTCGAGGTCACCGTCTTAGCGGTGCTGCGCGGTGACGAGACCTTCACCGAGGACCTGGCGATCCTGCCGCTCGCGGTGGCGGATCTGCTCATCGTGCGGGGCTCGATGGAGCGCTTCCAGCGCCTACGCGCCGATCAGGGCGTCGCCCTGCTCTCCGACTCCAGCCCGAGCGACGACGAACTCGCGGAGGCCGAGCAGGTCGTCGTTGAAGCCATCGTGCCGCCCAACAGCAGTCTTATCGGCACCACCCTGAAGGATGTCGAATTCCGCCGTCGCTACCGCGCCTTCGTGCTGGCGATCCGCCGCCACGGCTCGACGCTCAGGACTCGACTGGCGCACACGCCACTCGCCTTCTCCGACACCCTTCTGCTCATCACTCCCAGGAAGCGCCTCGAAGAGCTGCGCCAACGGGATGAGTTGGTGGTGACCTCGGAACTCGATCTGCAGTTGAGGCCACACCGCTTCTGGTGGCTGATCCTGGTTCTGCTCCCCGCGGTGGTGGTTGGCGCCGGACTGGGGCTGTTCGATATCGCGGCGGGATCCCTGGTCGCCTGCGTGGCCCTGATGGCTACAGGAGCGCTCGAGCCGCGAGAGGCCTATCGATCCATCGATTGGTCGGTCCTCTTCTTCATAGCCGCTTTCATCCCCCTCGGCGACGCGATGTTCAACACCGGCGCCGCGGACTACCTCGCGGCGCTGCTCCTGAGCCCTCTCGGGGCGCTCCCTCCTCACCTGGCCCCCTGGGTTGCCATCTCGGCGCTCTACCTCTTTACGTCGCTGTTCACCGAGGTCGTTTCCAACAACGCGACGGCCATCGTCTTCACCCCCCTCGCCATCGCCATGGCCCACGAACTCGGCGTTGATCCTCGACCCTTCGTGTTCACAGTCTGTTTCGCCGCCTCGGCCTCGTTCATGACGCCTACCGGCTACCAAACGAACATGATGGTCTACGGGCCAGGCGGCTACCGATTTGGCGACTTCGTACGCTTCGGCGCCCCCTTGAACCTCATCTTCTGGATCCTCGGCTCGCTCCTGATCCCAAGGTTCTGGCCGTTCTAGCCTCGCAGAGCTGACCGGTCTCAGCGGAGTCTGGGGCCCGTGGTGGGAGATCCCTCGATCCAGCGGTAGACGGGAGAGGTCATCAACGTGGTGACGACGGCCATCAGAACCATGATGGTGAAGAGCCGGGGGGTGATCACTCCCCGCTCTAGACCGACGTTCAGGATAATGAGTTCCATCAGGCCCCGGGCGTTCATCAAGGTCCCGATCTTGGCTGAGTCCCGCCACCCCTCGCCGCTGATCCTCGCCGCCAAACAGCACGCCGCCCCCTTGCCGACCACGGCGACGGCGACAATACCGGCGGTCAGCAGCCACAGATTCCAGGAATCGAGGAGAGCGATCCTCGTCGCTAATCCCGAGTAGACGAAGAAGATGGGCAGCAACACGGTGACGGTCAGGGGTTCGGTGCGGCGCACGACTTCCCGCGAGAGCCAGCCTCGCGGCATCGCCACTCCACAGACGAAGGCGCCGAAGACGGCGTAGATCCCGATCCAGTCGGCAACGGCTGCACAACTCACCACCAGCAGCAGGATCGAGCTGTAGGCACCGGCGGATAGCGCGCCGCGCTCCTCCCAACGGCGTCCGACGCTGGCCAACCCTCGACGCCCGGCCGTCATCATCACCACGCAGTAGACTGCCCCTCCGCAGACCGCCAGAACCGCAAACCCCGAGTTACCCGTAATGCTGGCCACCACGATCGCCAGCAGACACCAGGCGACCGCGTCGTCGAAGGCGCCGGCCGCGAGAGTGAGCGTTCCCAGGCGGCTGCCTGTCAATCCTCGCTCGTGAAGAATTCGCGCCAGCATGGGGAAGGCGGTGATCGACATCGAGGCTCCGAGATAAAGGACGGCCAAGGGGGTCGCCACGCCCGGAGCGAACAAACCACCTCGCGCGAGGAAGTGGATCGCGAGCAACGCTCCGAGCGCAAACGGTACCGCAATGCCAGCACCAGAGATCAGTCCCGCCGACCCCAAACTCGCCCGTAGGTGATCGGTGTCGAGGTCGATCCCCACCAGGAAGATGTAGAAGACCAAACCAAGCTGGCCGAGCCCAAAGAGGATCGCCATCGACGGATGCAGCAGCTGAATCGGCCCGTCTTCGGTCAGTGTCGTCAGTGTCGGAACAAAGAGCCAGCCATGCCAGTCAGGGGCCAACAGCCCGAACAACGAGGGTCCGAGGGCCACCCCCGCGACCATCTCCATCACAACCTGGGTCTGACCCAACCACCGGCGTCCTACCCAGCCAGCGAGCCGACAACAAGCGAGGATCACGGCAAGCTGAAGGAAGAAGCGTAGGCCGAGGTCGAGGGTGGACATGGATCTTCTTGTGGCGCGTCCGGCGGGGTTGCTGGACGCAGATCCTAGCCGAAGCCGAGCGGCGATCAAGGTGCAGAATGGGCCGGTAACGGCCCGGCTAGCGCGGATGTCCGATAAAGGTCTTCGCTGCTCTTGCAGGTCTGTCCCGCTCGAGGATGTCGAGTCTCCCAAAGTTTCAACCTTGGCAGTCTTGGTTGACTCCGACTAGACCGAAAGCTGGCCAACCGACAATCAACCTTGACCCCGACGCTCATGCCGTCCTGAGGCGCCAAGGTGAAAGTCCAGCCCTTTTCGAGGGAAGTTTCTTGCGGCCAACGACGTTGCAGGTTCTAACGAACTGACGAATCATGGTCCACCCCTGGCCGAGCATCCCCGGCTGGTTTAGCCATGAAACCAATGCAAGCGAAGCCCCAGGAGCCTAAGAGTGCGATTGACGAGAGTTCTCACATGAAGCAAAACAGTGGTTTGGTAGGGTCAACTGCAGTTCTCTCGCGACGCCGGCCCTGGGCAACCTCGCTTGTGTTTGCGACCGTGTTTCTCGCGCTGACCTGCCCTCCAGGTGCTGTCTGGTCTGAAGAGATCGGCTCTGAAGAGGCCGAGTCGATAGCGACCAGTATCGGCCGCCGACACTACGCCGAGTGGTTGAAAGACGTTTCGCTGATCATGGAACCAAGTGAAGCCAATGTTTTCCTCAATCTAGAAACAGATACTCAACGAGAAGCCTTCAGGACGCGCTTCTGGAGGGTTCGAAACCCCGATCCTTCCAACCCCGGCAATTCGATGCGCGACGAGTTCCTTCGGTACTCCAGAACAGCTTGGCAGTCCGTGCCTAATCGTGACGACGATCGCTGGAAGACAGTAGTGCTGCACGGTCCACCGAGTTACGCCTACGTACTCGAGTGTCGCGATCTCCACCCACTCAATCTCTTTTACTACCCGCGAACTCAGAACCGCACCGAGGGAACTGCGGTTCTCTTCTTCCTGGACCGGCGTTCGAGTTCTTCGTACCGCCTCTGGTCGCCGTTGAGTGGACACGGCGCACTCTCCCCCAACCCCGCCATGGCAGAGCTCGACTCCGCCGATTTTCTTGCACGGCTCGCTCGAGAAGGTTGCTTCGCCGGACGAGAGCACCTGCAGGGTTTTCTGGCTGGAGCACTCGAGAAGGCTCGGGGCTGGGAAGAGATCAGGCAATCGGCGCGCTTTCCCAGACTCGGTGACGAACTCGCGAAGGGTTGGCTCGAGGAATTCAAGAAGGAGCTGGGCAAGAATGGAGCCGTCGGCTTGGCCTCGGAGATGCCGTCGTCCGGGTCCCTGGCTATCACTTTCCCCGACGAAGTTGGACAACACACCGTCCTACTAGGCGTTCTCGAGGTGCCCAACTCGAGCTTGCCAGAAGACCCAGATTCCTCCACGCTGACTCTCTACGGGCGCCTCTTGCCCCAAGTGGTCGATAGGGAGGAGATTGATGGCCAACTTGGTAAAGAGGCTGCCTCGCGTCTCTTCCAGGATAGGTTTCACCAGCGGATCCACTTCGAACAACCCACCGTTGGGACTTCGACCGGCGCAACTTCAACCGCCAGAACGTCGACCTTTCCAGTCACGTTCTACCGCGACCTCGCCCCCGGCGCCTACAGCATGGAGCTCCGTCTCGAAGACGCAAACGGTGAACTACTCCTTCGCAACCTGGTGGCTTTTGAGGTCCCTGATCAGCCAACGGACCGGAGCAGGCCTCCAGCCGGCATAAGAGCGAATTCCGACGTGCCCGAGGATCTCGCCTTACTCGAGCGCCGACCCAGCCTCCGGTTCCGGCCAGTGACAGGGCTGCGAGTGGGCGAAGTGACCCTCGATGTCGTGACGACGGGCGGTCTCATCGAAGTGGTGAGATTCGAGCTGGACGGCAAGGAAGTCGGACGAACCTCCGGCGGTACCTGGCCACTCGTTGTGAACCTGGGCACAACACCGGAGCTTCACACCGTCAGAGCCGTCGCGCTCGATGCAGAGGGTGCCGAGGTGGCCGAGGACACCTTGCGGCTCAACGAAGGGGTTCAACGATTTGCCACGCGCTTGATCGAACCTCTGGCTGGAGCGACCTACGAGGGGACGGTGCCGACGCGGGTGGTCCTCGAAGTCCCAGTAGGAGACGAAGTCGAACGAGTAGAACTCTTCCGCAACGAAGACCTCGTCGCCACCCTCTTTCAGCCGCCGTGGGCGTTGCCCATCTCACTGCGCGGAGATCGACAGTCAGCCTACATCAAGGCGGTTGCCTTCCTCGCGGACGGAACCTCCACGGAAGACACCGCTGTCGTCAATGTACCCGGAATGCTGGACGCCATCGAAGTCCGAGAGGTGGAGCTCTTCGCTAGCGTCACAGACCGCTGGCGGCGTCCCGTTGCCGACCTCACAAAGCAGGAAGTCGAAGTCGTCGAACAGGGCGTCCGTCAGCAGATTCAGCGCCTCGACGCTTCGTTGGAGCTTCCGCTTCATGTCGGTCTTCTCATCGATGGTTCCGACTCCATGGTGGAGGAGATGCCCCTCTGTATCGAGACTGCGTTGAGTTTTCTCGACGCAGTGATGAGGCCGCAAGACGAGGCGGCGGTGATCACGTTTGATGCGACAACGACTCTCGTCGTCCCGCTAACCAGTGACATCGACTGGTTGGCGGACGGCGTCCGTACGATTCTGCCGAGCGGTGGCACGGCCCTGTGGGATGGGGTGGTCAACGCCGTGAACTACTTCGGCGGCCTACAAGGACAACGCTCCATCATTCTCATCTCGGACGGAGACGACCAACTGAGTCACTTCGCGTTGGAAGATGCCATCGGCTATGCCCAACGCTCTGGGGTGTCCATCTACACTCTCTTTCTGATTCCCCCCAGCCCGATGGTCGGGGACCCCTTCTCCAAGGGAGGCACCACGGTCCCAAGGAGTTTCCAAGAAGCTCTAACCGCAGTCAGGTCACGGCTCAAAGAACTGAGCAAGAGCACCGGTGGGTTGTCCTTTGACATCCACGTACCCCGGGACCTCCGCAAGGCCTTTAATGCCATTGAAGAGGACCTACGATCCCAGTACCTGATCGCCTACCGGTCCTCGAATCAAGGCACAGGGTACCGCTCCGTGGAGTTACAGTTTACCCGGTCGGGGGTCAAGGCACGCAGCATCGCGGGCTACACTCCTTGACGGCAAGGATGAGGCCCAAGTCTCCCCATCTGTATCTCGATTCAAGTCCATTGGGCAGTGTAACTTTCAGCTAACGAAAGACTTTCACCTTCCAGCGGCTTGGTTGCCATGCAGCCAGAGGTCGTAGGGAATAGGCGCCCCGAGGTCAGCTGCCGCAACGATTCCGGGCTTCCTGTCACTAGCTTCTATTAGAGCACGGTGCAACCGGATGAGGCCCCTTCTGGTACATTGGCCTTGCCCCAAGAAAATCGGCGTTCTCCCTGGGAACGCACTACAGAGGAGATCAGATGACCTCAATCTCGAGCCCTCGGCTCCCGAGCGCCGCTCTCGGTTTCATTCTCTTCGCCTGCGCCACGGCCGGCGGCGCCCAGGACACTCCCATCATTCAGCCGGGAGCCCCAGGCAGCCAGGGTGTTGCGTCTGCTAGCGAATGAGCCCAGGGAGCCCAGGCCGCAGGAGCATGAGCAGGAGGGCCACGAAAGCGGAGAGGATCGATAGGTGGGCCCAGGTAGACCAACGACGAGCCTCGGCTCGGTAGCGTACCCAGTCGAAGGACCCCGAGGTGGACGATCGAGTTGTCCAGCGAGCGAGGTCTCGCTGCAGCGGCAGCACTCGCACTGTGAAGAGGACCCCGGAGAGCAGAAGAGAAACCAGAGACCAGAGGATCCAGCCGGTAGAGAGGAGACCGAGACCGGAGCGTAGCGCAGCGGCAATGCCGCTCGTCATGAGAAGGACCACCGCCGCAGGAGTGATCCAGCGGTCGCTCGTCATCAGGGTGCGGAAGGTATGCGCGATCACCGTTGGTTCCCCAGACACCGTCGCGCGCCATTTCCAGAAGAAGGCGGCGAGAGCGTTGGAGAAGAACAGGTATGGGGGAACGGCTTCACGCTCTGGGAGGTGACCTCTCATGGGAAGGTCGACCCGGAGCCGGGTTCAAGATCCGCCGGTGGATTCCGACCGGGGCGGATCCAACAGTATGATCCGCGTCTGTCTCGTCGAAGACCAGCACCTCGTACGCCGGGGCATCCGTACTCTCTTGGATCTTGTCGACGACATCGAGGTCGTCGCCGAGGCCGCCGACGGCCCAGCCGCTGTCACGACGATCGAAAGCATGAGTCCGGACGTCGTCTTGTTGGACCTGCGCCTGCCGGAGTTGAATGGCATCGGCGTGCTGCGGGAGCTCGGGAAGCGAAACTGCCTTCCACCCACGATTATTCTCACCACGTTCGACGACGAGAACCTGGTGGTGGATGGGATACGGGCCGGCGCCCGGGGCTTCCTTCTCAAGGACGTATCGCTCGAGCGACTCGCCGCAGGGATACGGACGGTGGCGGCGGGGGGAAGCGCCGTGCAGCCCGCGCTGACCGAGCGCCTCCTCGACGCCGCGGGGAGAGCGGGATGGGATTTCGAGAGCCTGGAGTCTCCCGATCCCGTGACGGAGCGGGAGGTCGAGGTGCTGCGACTGATCACGGGTGGCTACAGCAATCGCGAGATCGCTTCGCTGCTCGGCATCTCCGAGGGGACGGTTAAGAACCACATCTCATCCATCCTCTCGAAGCTGGGGGTGAGGGACCGTACCCGAGCGGTGCTGAAAGGGCTGGAGCTCCGGCTCATCTAGGCTCACCTAGGCTCATCTAGAAAGAAATCCAAGATCGCCTCGTCCCTTGGGACGCCACCGCTCGTCCCGCTTGCCAACCCGCGGGCCACGCGAGCGCTCCCTGGTCTATCCGAGAGTCGGGGACTTCCGGTTTTCCAGTCTCTTTCCGTGGAGTAGGTAGACCCTGCACTACCCAAGGAGCCGATGATGATCTCTCGACAATCCGCCCAGTCTCAGATACCTGAGGAAACTCGCTGGCCTCGCCTCGTCGTCCGCCCGGTTGGAAGGCGCCTCGGTCTGGTGGCCGCGCTCCTCTGTCTGCCAACGGTCGCCTCCGCCGGGAACATCTTTCGGGTCGGAAGCGGGGCCGGCTGCGATGCCAGTACCATCCAACAGGGAGTCATCCTTGCCCTGAACGAGCCCGGTACCGTTTTCGTTCAGGTCAGCCACCAAGCGACCTACACCGAGAACGTCACCATCAGCGGTGGTTCCTCCACGGATCTCGTCATCCTTGAGGGTGGCTACGATAGCTGCACTTCGGACACCCCATCCCCCGTCCACTCGGTCCTCGAAGCTTCGTCATTCGGGACGGCGGCGCTGACGATCACTCAGGGTGTCGAGGTCCGGGTCATCAACATGGCGGTCCACAGCAGCGAAGGTACAGCCCTGGCGGTCTCCACGGCGGGCACCGAAGTCGTCCTGTGGAACAGCATCCTCTCGGACAGCCAACGTGGAGGCAGCGTCCAATCCGGAGCCTATCTCGAGATCGATCCCGACTCGGTTGTCACAAACAACAACAACGACTCTCCTTTCGGCGGCGGTCTCTACTGCACCGGGGCTGGAACTCAGCTGGATGTGGCGGGCGTAGTCGAGAACAACAGCGCCAGCTGGGGGGCAGGTATCCATGCTTCGGATGGCTGCAACCTGAACCTGTTCAGCGCCACTATCCAGTTCAATGTAGCGTCCGCCAACGGCGGAGGAGTCTATGTCGACGATGGAGCACATCTCAGCGATTCATCACAACCGGTGGGCAATATCCGAGACAACAGCGCAACGCGCGGAGGGGGCATTTACGCTTCGGGCGCCGACACCACGGTCGACGTGGACTTCATCAACATCGACGACAATCAGGCCGACTTCGGTGGCGGCATCTACGCCAGTACGGCGGCTCAGGTGACACTTCGCGGCGCGGTCAATGTTCGAGAGAACACCGCGACCAACGAGGGAGGCGGAGTTGCCGCCTACGGGTCTAGCGTCATTCTTCTCAGAGATGGGTTCTACGCGCAGTTCAACAACGCCACAAACGGCGGCGGTTTCTACCTGGCGAGCGGTAGCCACCTGAGCGGGGCCGCAGATGGCAACGTCGGAATCGCTATTGCCGACAATCAAGCAACCAGGGGTGGAGGGTTGTACCTCACGGGGGCTTCTACCGAAGCGGTCCTCTACAACTACACCGTCTTGGCCAACGAGGCACAGACCGCCGGCGGCGGTGCCTTCGTAACGTCTGGCGCCTACTTCGAGATGAATCGCGGCAACAGCATTCCCTGCGCCGATCCGCCGCGATGCTCTCAACTCCTCGGGAACACTCTGAGCCAGGGCACCGACGGTTCGGCACTTCTCCTGGAGGCCGGCGCAACCGCCAAGCTCTATCAAACCTACGTCGACTTCAATCGGCACTTGATGCCTGGCGCCATGAGTCAAGTCATACAAACACGGGGTACCGACACCACGCTACGGCTCGAAGGGATTCAGTTCTGGGGAAACGACGCCAGCACCCTGATCTCTGCTGACGACTCGTCGGCGATCACGGCTGGATTCGTCACCGCCGCCGAGAACCGCTGGAGCCTCGAGGGGAGCACCGTGCTACCCAAGGCGGCGACGACCGCCAATGGTGGAGACATCTTTCTCGGATCGAGCATCCTGGTCGACACCGATGGTTACGATGGCGCGATCGCCAGCGATTGTTTGATTATCGACAACGCCACCGGCCTCGTCCCCACCGGGACCACCTCCATCGGCATCGATCCCCAGTTCGTCGATCCGTACAACGGCGACTTGCACTTGCAAGGCAGTTCCCCGGCGATCGATTACTGCGATGGAGCGTTCTTCTTTCCCGAGGACCCTCTCGATCTGGACCTCGACCTCCGCGGCGTCGACCATCCCGAGGTCACCGGCATCCTGGGTTGGTTCGATCTCGGGATGGACGAGACCCTGAGCAGCTCGGCGCTGTTCACCGATGGCTTCGAGAGCGGCGACACCGCCGCCTGGCAGTAGCCAGGAACAATGGACGTTCCAAGGGGTGGTTGCCGCTGCGCAGGTCCACGCTGCTCTTGCATTTCCACCGCCGACTAGGGGGCTCCCGAGGCTCCAGTATACGGCTCGGGACGACTCCGCGAGGCGCCTGGTAGAGTGGTTGAACAGAACCGCTAGGAGGTACGCCGCGGATACTCTTCAAACCACCCCAGCCGACTTGGTCCTCGCGGCTTTCGCTGCCTACCCTAATTCTACGGTGATCATCGACCAGGACGGCGTGATCACTGCCGCGAACGAAGCCTGGCGCAACTTCGGGCCTCTCAACGGCGCAACCGTCACCGCAGATGTCGGCGATAGCTACCTCGAGGCCTGCGATCGCGCCGCCGCTGCCGGAGACGACATCGCGGCCCAGGCTGCGCTCGAGATCCGAAACATCCTCGCTCAAGGGAGCGGGACTTCCTCGGTTGTCTACCCCTGCCACTCGCCGGAGTGCCGCCGGTGGTTCGAAGCGCAAGCAGTGGCGTTCCCGATGGTCGATGGCAACTTTGTTCTGATCATCCACGCGGAGATCACCGCCGAGTGGCAGGCAAGAGAGGCACTGAGCACCAGCGAGCGAAGGCTCCGTGCGGTCCTCGATGCGATGCCCGTCGGCCTGTGGATCATGGATGCCGCCGGTCGCGTTGTCCATCGCAATCCCGCTGGGGATCGGATCTGGGCGGGCGAGCGGCTCGGGCCGAACCAGCTCGATGTGTACAAGGGTTGGTGGATAAGCACCGGCGAGCCGATTGCTCCCGGCGAGTGGGCGTCTGACCGGGCTCTCCGCAACGGCGAGACTTCCATCGACGAGGAGATCGAGATCGAGTGCTTCGACGGTACCCGCAAGTTCATTCTCAACTCCGCTCTCCCGTTGTTGGGCACAGATGGCGCGATCGAAGGCGCCATCGTCGTCAACCTGGATATCACGAACGCCAAGATGGCCGCGGCTGAGTTGCGCCAGGGAGAGCAGAGGTGGCGAGCGCTGTTCGACCTCCTCCCGGTGGGCGCTTCCGTGCTCAACAGTAGGAACCGCATCGTCGAACACAACCTCGCCCTAGAGCGAATCCTAGGGCTTACGCGCGAAGAGATCGAGGATGGGATGTTCCGCGATTGGAGGTTCTTTGGTAACGATGGTGGCGTGCTCAGCGAAGATCGGTTCCCGAGCGTTCGCGCCCGACGGACTAATCGCCCGATTGACGCCGTCGAGATCACGATAGAGCGCGAAGACGGCAGCCGGATAGAGACCTCGGTCAGCGCGGCGGCACTTCCGCAACCAGCCGGGAGCGTGGTGATCGTTACGAACGACATCACCGCCCAGGTGCGGGCGCGGGAAGCAGAGCGGCGGGCCAAGGCTGAGCTCGAGAAAGCCCTGCTCGAGCAGACCGAGCACGCACGTACGGACTTCCTCACCCAGGTATGGAATCGACGGCACTTCTTCGAACTGGCGACGCACGAGCTGGCCCTCGCCACCCGGCACCAGCAGGCGCTTTCGGTCGTTCTTCTCGACATCGATTCCTTCAAGGCGATCAACGATCGCTATGGCCATGAGGTTGGAGACGAGGTCCTACAGCACGTCGCGCAGGCGATGAAGACGGCGCTGAGAGACACCGACATCCTCGCCCGACATGGCGGCGAGGAGTTCGTCGTCCTGCTTCCGTTCACGGATTCGCCCGCGGCAGGCTTGGTAGCCGAAAACCTTCGGGCGGCGGCTTCTGGTTTTCGAGTTGAGAATGAGGCCAGAATCACCGAGGTGACCATCAGCGCCGGGGTGGCGGCCGCTCGTCGCGGCGACTCGGTCGACTCGCTGGTGAGCCGTGCCGACCATGCGATGTATACCGCGAAATCGACGGGCCGCAATCGAGTGGTGGTCGCGCCCGACGAGGACGATGAAGGGGAGCAGCTCGGCCCGAGCACGGCGCCCTGACCCTCCACTCCGATCACGCTCTCGCGCAGACCGAACTCAAGGCCGCGACCGTCCCGCAGACTCCTGCCGGCCGAGAGCGCTCTATTCAAGCTGGGGGTCTTGAATGCTCCCCGTAAGGGCCATATCGCCGGGGAGGTCCAAGTCACCTGGGAACGCCAACGCCCCCGTTGGCTCTTCGCCCCGGCCACCGAAAGGCAGCCCTTGGGACAATGGCATTCCAGGGCGTTACTGGCGCCGCGGAGGTCTGCGCTGCCGCCCGTGCGGCCGCGACTCGAATTGGGATCCCGAGCGTGAGGACACCACGATTCTCGTGGGGCCCTCACCCCGTCGGACTCACTGCTTCCGGTACTCGATCTCCATCATCTTGACCTCTTCCCCATCCTTGCCCGGTCCGAACATCTCGAACAGCTCGGTCGTCTCACTCGTCCAACGAGAGGTCATCCGGGACGTAATCAGTCCGCCGGTGATCGGATCGTTCCAGCTGCCGGTGAAAGTGCAGACATGGTCGTCGTCGCAGGTACCCTCGCTGACCATGATGCTGGTCGACATGCTGTCATTCCAGGTCGACCAGTACTTGCCGGTCACATTGTCGTAGCCCGTCATGCCATGCCCTGTGTAGGGCATCCCCATCATCGATGAGCTGACGTCCTCGACCAGAACCCGACCGTCGAGCGCCATGGTACGAGTCGCCGTACCGCTCGACTCCATGGGCTCTCCTGCCGGATCGTTCCAGCTTCTGACGGTCAGTTCGTACGAGCCGGCGGTCATAGCTAGGGCCTCGTGGGCCTCTCCGGGAGTGCCCGCCGTCATGTAGGCCTCCATCTCAGCCATCTGCTCGGGAGTCATGTCGGGTGCAGCGTCTTCCTGAGCCCAGGTGGGGGCGGTGCACAGAAGGACGGCGGTAAGGGTCGCGGCGAATGTACGGGTCATGGAGTCTCCTTGTAAGAGAGTTAATCTTTGAACAGTTATCGAGGCGGAGAGGAGTTGGATAGGCATTATACGACATTGGGCCCGGTCGGCGGGGAGCCGATGGCGCAATCCGCGTTGGAGCGCCAACGTCCCCGTTGGCTCTTCGCCCCGGCCACCGAAAGGCAGCCATTGGGACAATGACGCTCGAAGGCGTCGTCGACGAGATCGAAGACACCGTTCGGTTGGCATGGCAAGCCGTGCTGTAGAGAAGGCCGGAGAAAAAGACTACTCGGTCGCAGCCCAGCACTGGGAGCTATCGCAACGGAGAGCTACCTTGGACACCGAACAGAGATTGACGTCCTCGAAGATCAGCTCCCCGCCTTCTGAATCGACGAGTAGGAAATCCCACCGGCAGGCCTCACGACCGCGGAACGCGACATGAAGGGTCTCTCCGTCATCGAGTACATCGTCTCCGAGAACATCCTCTTCCCAGTCACTGCTGGCACTCGGCGAGAGATACAACTCGTGGACCAGAACGCCACTCTGGTTGTAGAGCCAGAAATCCTGTGTCCCTGCTGATGCCAACGCCGGCAAGAACAAGCCCACAACCAGACACGCTAGACCGATACACCGATTCTTCACCTTCATCGTCTCCCCCTGGTCAGTAACTACCATCCCCTCGAGTTCTGAGCGATGATCTTAGATGAAGTACCAACCCATGTGATATCCCCGGCGAGGTCGCCGAACAACGAGGAGCGCTGGGAAGCCTCACATGGCGGTACTCTTCGGAAACCACTGAATTCAACCCCAGGAGATCTATGGACGAGCAGTTGACTCCCGAAAAAATCCTCCAGACCGGACTCGCTTTCTGGGCCTCGAAGACGCTCTTGAGCGCGGTGGAGATTGGACTCTTCACCGAGCTATCGCAGGGGCCTGAGAGCCTGGAATCGCTAAGCGGACGCATGGGTCTGCATCCTCGAGCAGCGCGCGATTTTCTCGATACCCTGTTGGCTCTCGGTTTCCTGAAGCGAGAGGGTGGCCGCTATTCCAACACTCCTGAGACGGATCTTTTCCTCGATCGCAAGAAGCCATCCTACGTCGGTGGAATTCTCGAAATGGCGAATCACCGACTTTACCCATTCTGGGGTCACTTAACCCAAGCCATTCGCACGGGCCAGCCTCAGAACGAGACTCGGTCCGGCGGACCGGGCTTTTTTGAGACGCTCTACGCCGACCCGGCCCGCCTGGAGCACTTCCTCGCCGCCATGACGGGCATCAGCCACGGAGCCAATCTGGCAATCGCGAATTCTCTCGAATGGGAGAACTATGAGACCTTTGCTGACGTCGGAACCGCCCAAGGGGACCTGGCGGTTCAAATCGCCCTCGCCAATCCCCATCTTCGAGGGATGGGTTTCGATCTACCGCCGGTGGCGCCAGTGTTCGAAAACTATGTCTCCGCCGCGGGGGTAGACGACCGGCTCAGGTTCGTGCCGGGGGATTTCTTCGAGCAAGAGCTACCGAGGGTAGACGTACTGCTCATGGGGCATATTCTGCACGACTGGGATCTACCGACGAAGAAAATCCTAATCGCGAAGGCCTATGAGGCCCTACCCGCCGGTGGCTCGCTGGTGATCTACGACTCGATCATCGACGATGACCGGTCCAAGAATGCCTTTGGTTTGATGATGAGCTTGAACATGCTCATCGAAACAACCGGTGGATTCGACTACACCGGAGCCGATTGCGTGGGCTGGATGAAGGAGGCGGGTTTTACTACCACCCGCACCGAGCACCTGGTAGGCCCGGATTCGATGGTGGTTGGAATCAAGTAGCGAACCGTCTTCCAGGCTCTACCAACAGCAGTAGCGCTGCCTCTACTCGGCGGTATCAGCTCCACCCTCGATGAGGCGTCCCAAACGTCGGAGCACTTCCTGAAACTCTCCACTGCGCAGGGCGCTCGCTAGATGCCCTTCGCAGAAGCGATCCGCTCGTATGTGGGCGGTCAGCACTCGCAGAGTGTCGAGTAAGTCGAGGCTCTCGAGTTGCACCGAACCCTCAGCGAGCTTCCCGAGGATCGCGGCGTCGTAGTCGCGCCGCATGAGCCCTCGGGTACCACAGCCCAGAAGGAACTCGTCCACCACGGAAGGTAGCTGGCACCACGGGAACTGGTTCCCTTCGGCTTTTCCACCGCGCCAGATCTCCTTACCGGCCGCCTCGTCGAGGCGCTCTACGAATCCGACCGCCCAAGACAGGTTCTCCTCTAGCGGCAGTGGTTGTGAGAAGTCGGGGTTATTCATCGTGTGCGCTCGCCAATACGTCCCGAACCCTAGCAGGCCGAGAGGCGCTGTGGCATGAGGTAAGAGCGGTCCCCGTGAGGCCCCCGCCGCAGAGAGGTCCGGGCCGCCTTGGAGCGCCAACGTCTCCGTTGGATCTCTGTCCCTGCGACCGAAAGGCTGCGACTGGGACACGGCGTTCCAAGGGGTTGGTAGCGGCGCACGAGTTCCTGCCTTCCCGAAGGTTCCTTGTCGGGTGATCCCCACGGAATCCGATGAGAAGAGTGAGTCCCGCTTCGGAGCAACCGCCCGCCTATTTTTTTGGAGTCCCGCATGATCGAAAACCAACTCCCCACACCGGTAACCAAGACCGCCCTCGAGCCAACGGGTCGGCGCTCTTGGCTTGGCAACCCGCAAGGACTATGCCTGCTCATCCTCGTCGTCATCCTCTCCCCGGCTTCCCAGATGCACGCCCAAACCAACCTGACTGTCGATACCGTACTCGACGACCCCGACGCCAGTGCCTGCAGCGATGAGGTCCCTGACGACTGCTCCCTCCGCGGAGCGATCACGCTTGCCAACGGGATCGCCCTGCCGGAGGAGGTCTTCATCGAGCTCTTCGTCGCCGACTTTCCCCTAACTGTGAACGGTCCCGGAGAGGACGCCAACCAGACGGGTGACCTCGACATACTGCGCAGCCTCACCCTGCGGGGATTCCACACCGTCCTCAGTGACATCGACGGGGGCGGCGCGGGAGGGCTCGACGACCGGTTGCTCGAGGTACATGGGGTCGGCACGACGGTCACGCTCGAGGACCTGACCCTCGAAGACTCCGTCCCTCCCGCCGACCTCCACGCTGTCAACGTGGGTGCCGGAGCCGCGCTTCGGATGGTTCGCGTCTACATCGAGAGTTCCGGATCCTTGGCGGACGGGGGCGGAGGACTACGGGTGGAGCCGGGGGGCTCAGCCTCCCTGCACAACTCCCGGATCTGGTACAACGCGGGATTCCAGGGGGCCGGGATCCTGACTCGAGAGGGTCCGCTCTTCCTTCTCGATTCGATTGTTCGGAACAACGTCGCGGTCGAGCGGGGCGGCGGAGTCGCGATCCTCGATGACCTCGGCGGGGATCCTCAGATCGTCTCCATCCAGGACAGCTATCTGTTCAACAACATCTCGGGCGACGGTGGAGGTGTCTGGGCCGGTACGGGAACCGAGCTTCATCTAATCGGTGACTTCCTCGAAGGCAATAGGGTAACCATCGGCCCCTCGCGCCGGGGTGGGGCCGTGTACTCGCAGGGTAGAGTCCTGGTCCAGGACACGACGATCACCGGCGGCGAGGCCAACGCAGGAGTTGCCCTCTACCTCGAGGACGGCGGCATCGGTACCCCGCAGCTAGACCTTGTCAACTCGACAATCAGCGGAGTCTCCACCGATCAGAACATCGCCGCGCTCCACCTGCTTCAGACGACGACCGAACTCCTGGCGGTGACCATGAAGGACAACGCCTTTGACGTCTATGTTTCACAGAGCGCGTTCCAAGTCTCCTACTCGCTCTTCGAAGGCGGCTGCCTGCCGGTCCTAGGAACCCTCGTCTCGTCCGACGGCGGCAACCTCGGGCTCGACGCTACCTGTTGGAACTCTCTCCCCGGGGGCGGACTCACGGTACCCTCACTCGGACTAGGCTCGCTCGGCGGCGGCACCGTCCCCGTCCACCTGCCCTCATCGGTCAGCCCAGCCGTCGACAACATTGCGGGGCCGTGCCTACCCACCGACCAGAGAGCGTACTCCCGCCCGGCCAGCCTCTGCGATTCCGGAGCGGTCGAGCGTCTTCCCCTCGAGGCGATTTTCCTCGCTGACTTCGAGGGGGGCGATACCGGGGAGTGGTCGGTAGCGGCGCCCTGATCGCAGGGCTCGAACCGCGTCTCGCGAAACTTCCGCGGTACCCAGCGCGTACTCGGGGTGAACCCGTTCACGAGGTCCATCATGAAGTACGACCTAACCCCCATAGGCGCTAGTTGGCCCTCCCTCCTCACTTGCCTGATTCTCGGCCTGCTGGTTGGCTGTGGATCTCCCGAACGCTCCGACCCTTCCGAAGGTGACACCGCCGGCCCTGAGCCAACCCTCTCATCTCTCGCCGACGATCTGCCCGGGCTGCTCGAACTCTCTGGGGTCCCGGGTCTAGCCATTGCCGTCGTCCAGGATGGTGAGCTGGTGATGAACGAAGGTTTCGGTGTCACCGATAGTGATCCTGACTCCGGTCGTCAGGTCACCTCCGACACCATCTTCGAAGCCGCCTCGTTGAGCAAGGCGGTGGTCGCACTCCGCGCCCTACAACTGGTCGACGCCGGAAGTCTCAATCTCGATCGTCCGCTCAGCGAGATCATGCCGTTCGACGACGTGCAGGACGATCCCCGGGTCGACACCATCACCGCGCGGCACATCCTCACCCACTCCACCGGCTTCCCCAACTGGCGCCACGACCAGCCGCTGACCATGAGTTTCGATCCTGGAACCGAGTTCAGCTATTCGGGAGAGGGCTTCGTCCTTCTCGGCCGCGTGCTCGAACACCTCACCGGACAGAGCCTTGCCGTCACCCTGCAGGAGGGCGTCTTCGATCCCCTGGGGATGACCAGCAGCAGCTTCGTCTGGCGGCCCGACTACGACCGCCGATCGGCTACCGGTCACGATTCCTTCGGCACTCGCCGCGAGAAGCAGAAGCCGGAGACCGCCAATGCCGCAGCCAGCCTGCACACCACCGCGACCGACTATGCCCGCCTGCTCGCCGAGCTCCTCGACTCCACCCTCCTTACCGGAGACACTGCCCGCGCCATGTTGTCGCCACAGATCGTCGTCGAGGACGGCATCGCCTGGGGGCTCGGCGTGGGCCTCGAGACGGTCACTGTCAACGGGCATCCCGAAACATACGTCTGGCACTGGGGCGACAACGGAGTCTTCCGCGCCTTTTTTGCCGCCTCGCCCGACAGGAAACGCGGCGTTGTCTACTTCACCAACAGCCAGAACGGCCTAGCCCTGGTGGGCGAGATCGTCCGCCGTACTCTCGGTGACGGCTCCCATCCCGCCCTGGCCTGGCTCGACTACCCGAGTCATGACAGCCCCGGCTTCCAGGCTGAGCGCCGGCTCCTAGTCGCTGGCCTCGAGGGTACGGACTCCTTCCGAAGCACCTTCCAGGCCATCGCCGCGGAGCTCCCCTCCGAAGCCGACAGCGTCCTCGATGAGGGTGTCCTGAATCGCCTTGGCTACACCTTCCTGCAGCGCGACGCAGTCGATGTCGCGATCGCTGTTTTCCAACAGAACGTCGCGCAGTACCCGGAGAGCTCCAACGCCTACGACAGCCTGGGCGAAGGCTACATGCGGCGCGGGGACCGGACCGTCGGTGACATCGAGCAGGCCATCCTCAACTACGAGAAGTCCCTGCAGCTCGATCCAGGAAACGCCAATGCGAAAGCGATGTTGGCCGAGCTGACGTCCGCCAAACCTTGAGAGGCCTCCTGCCAAGAACGGACGATCTCGCTCAAACCCCGCGCGGCTGGATGCGATGCGCCGGAAGGGGTCGTCAGCGAGAAGAAGAGCTGACGAGTAGATTGGTGCTCGCGCACAGGATCTGACAACATCGGGCGCCATGCGGATCGCCTTTGGCCGGACCCGATGGTGCTTGTTGCTGCTTTCGATCCTGGTCGCGTGGACCCTTCCGGTCAACGCTCTCGACCCCGAGCGAGCCGTCTCACAGTACGGGCTCGACTCCTGGTCGACGGAGGAAGGACTGCCACAGAGCACGGTGACCGGCATCGTCCAGGGACCTGATGGTTACCTCTGGGTGGCGACTCTCGAAGGGGTCGCGCGCTTCGATGGGATCCGCTTCCGACCCGTCGACCTCGAGGCTCTTGCAAAACTAGGGAATCGCGTCGTTACCGCCTTGGCGGGAGGTGCTGATGGGCGTGTCTGGGTCGGGACTCTGGGCGGCGATGTCGTCTGGTCGACGGCTCAGGACAGCGAACGGGTGGACAAACCCAGCGGCGGCAGTGCCGGCCGAGTCTGGGCGCTGCACCACGACGCCTCGGATCGTCTCTGGGTCGCGACCGGCTCCGGCTTGTGGCGTCTCGAAGGGGGACGCAGCCTCGAGATCGCTGGACTCGAAGGCCTCGCCGTGCAAGCGATCGTCGCGGCCGGGGTTGAGGACCACTGGCTCGCCACCTCGGAAGGTCTCCGGCACCTGAAGGACGGACAGCTGACGGCGCCATTGCCGCAAGTAGACGCCACGATCCGCACGGTCCTCCGGGATCGCCAGGGAGCGCTCTGGCTCGGGACCACCTCGGAGGGTCTCTACCGTTGGCATGGCGAGGAGCTGCGTCGCTGGACGACCGCTGAGGGTCTTCCCCACGACCACGTCAACGCACTCTTCGAGGACCGCGAAGGTATCCTCTGGATCGCCACCCGTGGCGGTCTGGTGAGACGAGAGGGGGACGGGTTTTCGACGCCGATTCTCCCAACCGTCAACGTCCTGGCCCTGCAAGAGGACTCAGAAGGCTCCTTGTGGCTCGGTACTCAGACGGCTGGCTTGAACCGACTGCGCAACCGTCGCATCACTCCGATCGGCGTGCCGGAAGGACTCAACGACGAGGTGGTGACGACCGTGACGGCCGAGGGCGACGGTGGTTGGATCGGCACGACCACCGGCGGACTGCATCGACTGACGCCGGAGGCTCGAGCGCAACCCGTCGAGCACCCCCTTCCCAGTCAGCGCGTGTTGGCCGCCCTCGCGACCGAGGAGGCCCTGTGGATCGCCACCGACCTCGGTCTGGTCGAACGTAGCGAGGCCGAAGATCGCTTCTTTGGCATTGGCGAGGTACTTCCGCAAGAGGTCGTGCTGAGTCTCTACGAGGACCGAGAGCACCGGATCTGGGCCGGTACCAACGGCGGCGGCGTGGGAGTTTGGGACGGCACGAACTGGCGCGTCCTAGGGCCCGGGCACGGACTGTCATCAGGGACCGTCTACGCCATCGGACAGGACCAAGAGGGGGCGATCTGGCTGGGCACCCAGAGCGGTCTGACCCGCCTCGAAGGTGACGAGAACCTCACCGCAACCCAGGTCGAGGAACTTGCGGGTACCCTTGTCATCAGTCTGCACGTCGACCAACGAGGAGTGGTGTGGGCCGGTACTTTCGACGGTGGCCTGGCCCGGCTGGAGGGCGCCCGCGTAAGCCGGGTGACGAAGGAGCAGGGTCTCTACAACGACACCATCTACTCGCTACTCGTCGACGACACCGAGGGTCTTTGGATGTGTTCGAGCCGCGGTGTCTTCCGGGTCGCCCTCAGCGGCCTCGACGCTGCTGCCGCCGATCCGTCGGCGCGGGTTGTCAGCCGTGCGCTCGACCGCGGCGATGGGATGCCGGCGAGCGAATGCAACGGTGGCAACCAACCCGCCGCAGCTCTTCTCGCTGACGGCAGGATGGCTTTCACCACTCTTCACGGGCTCGCCCTGCTCGAACCGTCAAACCTCGAGGGCCAGACGCCGCCTACCCCCGTCGCGATCGAGGAACTGCGAGCTGACGGCCGGACCTTCGCCGCCGGAACCACGCCCCGCCTGTTGCCCGGGACGCGTCAGGTCGAGATCGACTACACCGCCTTGAGCTTCCTGAACCCCAACCGTATTCGGTTCCGCTACCGCCTCGTCGGGTATGACACGACGTGGACCGAGGCCGGCGCGCGAAGGACCGCATTCTTTACCGGCCTCGGCCCGGGAGACTATCGACTCGAGGTCGTCGCGAGCGGTCACGACGGAGCGTGGGGCACGACGGCCGCTTCGCTACCCTTCTTTGTGGAGCCTTACTTCTGGCAGACCCGTTGGTTCCCGGCCCTCCTACTCATCCTCTTGACGGTTGCGGTCTTCAGTGGACTCCGCTGGCGCCTGCGCCAGTTCCGCGCCCGCCAGCAAGAGCTCGAACGACAGGTGGCAGAACGTACGGACCAGTTGGCAGCTGCCAATAGAGAGTTGGCCCTGTTGGCGGCTCAGGACGGTCTCACCGGTCTCGCCAACCATCGCAGCCTTCAGGAACATCTACAGCGCGAGTGGCGCCGCGGCCAGCGCGATGGTTCGCCCTTGTCGTTCCTGCTTCTCGATCTCGACAGCTTCAAACTGTTCAACGACACCTACGGTCACCAGGCGGGCGACGACTGCCTGCGACGCACCGCCGCCGTATTGACTAAGCACGCGCGCCGCCCCGCCGACCTGGCCGCGCGCTATGGCGGCGAAGAACTCGCCCTGGTGTTGCCCGACATCGATGCCACCGCCGCCGCCGCCCTGGGCGAGTCCATCCGCCAAGCGATCGAGAACCTGGCCATCGAACACCGCGAGAGTGCTGCCGGCAAAGTGACCGTCAGCATCGGTGCTGCCACCGCAGTCCCCGATAGCGACGACAGCGTCGAAACGCTGATCGCTGCCGCCGACGCGGCGCTCTATGGAGCCAAGGCCGCCGGCCGCAATCGGTTGGTGTCCGCCTCCGATTGATCTGCGCAGCGACGGCCAGGAGTCGGGCCCTATCGACTCCCGCAAGGCCCGCCCCTAGAACTCGGTCATTCTCTGTCGGCTACGAAGACCTAGTCCTCGACGAGCAGGCGAACCTTCATCGTCTCGGCCTTGCTGAGGCCATATCGCGCCGTCGACAGGGAGGTGGATATCTTCCTGCGGGCGCTCTTCTTGCGAAGGTCCTCGTTGGCTCCAAAGCCATCGATCACTTCACCCTCGGCATCCAGCCACTCGACTTCGACCCGAATCTCCTTGCTCTTGGAGTCTTCATTCGTGTACTCGAGCTCAATCTGTAGCGCTTCTAGATACTCCTGATTGTAAGGGCGCTGAAACGAAGCCTTGGTGATGCGCCCCTGATTTCTCACCAATCGGATCCGGTGGAGGGTTACCGTTCCTTCAGTGGTCTCCAACTCCTGCCATTGATCGAGCGAGAAGTCGAAAGTCTTGACGACCTCGAGAGCCTGCGCGGGTGTCGGGATCAGCGCGGCTCCGAGCATGAGGAAAACGAAGAGGTAGGAGATAGATCGACGCATGCTGGCTCCTTCGAGTTGGTTCCAACGATCTGGAGAGACTGGGTGGTCGCACAATGGGACCGCCTTCTCTGCTACTCACTATAGCTCCAATTGTCCACGTTGCGCGATCCATCTAGTCGAACCGCAATCCAACGACCTGCTAGGCTTGCAGTCCAGTTCCAGCTGTCCATAACCAACGAGGAGAAAACAATGTCGGAACGCAAGCAGCTCAGAGACGATGTCAAGGGAGCCCTGGTCAAGACGATCGAGGGGGCCGGCGATGTGGTGGACGGAACCATTGGGGTCACCAAGAAGTCGACCATGACCACCCTTCGAGGCGCTGAGTCCGTCGCTCACAAGATTACGGATGTAACCTCGGACGTCCTCGTCGGCGTCCTCCGCGGAGGCAACGAGCTGGGGACCGAGATCGGCGCAATCACCAAGGGTGCCGTGATCGGCATTGTGACCGGTATCGGGGAGGTCGCCTCGGTGACCATCAAAACCCTGTCCGATACGGTGCGCCTTGCGATCGAGTCCGTCGGTCAGGTTGGAGGCGACGTGGGAATGGTCGCTCGTCGCGCAGTCCATGGTGCGATCACCACAACTAGCGGAGTGGCTCTCGAACTCAAAGACGCGGCCTTCGGTATCGCTCAGGGAGTCATGATCGGCACCAAGGAGATCGGTGGCGATGTACTGGTCACGGCGAAGAACACGGTACGCGGTACGATTCGAGGCGCCGAGGAGATTAGTGGCGACGTCACCGCCGCCCTGCGGAACACTACCCGCGGACTGATCCACGGAGCCACCGACATCGGTGGTGACGTCGGAGCGGTGGCGTTCGGTGCTGCCAATAGCGCCGTAACGTCGACCAAGGACCTCGCCATCGAGTTGGCCGATGCCACCGTGGCCGTCGCGCGCGGAGCGATCCGCGGTACCTCCGAGGTTGGAGGCGATGTCCTACTGGTTGCGAAGAACACGGTGCGCGGTGGGCTCGCCGGCGCCCAGGAGATCGGTGCCGACACCACGCGAACGGCGCAGCTCACTGCTCAAGGTCTGATTAAAGGGGCGGCCGATGTTGGCGCCGACCTAGGCCTGGTCGCTCGCGGTGCCGTAGCCGGAACCATCGACTCCGCCAAGAGTCTCGGCCTGAAGGCCGAAGATGCCGCCTCCACCATGGCAACGGCTCTGGTCGAGGCTGCCGGCGAGGTCTCCACGGCGGCCGTGACGACTGTCCGCAATGCCCTCACCACTTCGATCGACGGGGTACAGGTCGTGGTCAAGGCGCCCTTCAAGAAGGGCGGCGACAGCTCCAAGGCCTAAGTAGGCCTGGCCCCCGCAAACGGGGGCTGGTGCCTTCCCTGGCGCTATCCGCGGCGACGAACCGTCGACCTCCAGGTCTCAGGCGCCGGCCCTGTTCAGGCGGTGGCCTTCAGTCAGAAACCTCCACGACTCCCTTGCGCACCGCGTAGCTGATCGCCTGGGCCCGGCTGTGGAGACCTAGCTTCTCGAGGATGTTGCGCACGTGAAACCTTACCGTGTTCTCGGAGACACCGAGTACCTCGGCGAGCCTACGGTTGGAGGTAACACCGTCCACTAGGACCCGTAGGACCTCGAGCTCGCGCTGAGTGAGGGCCTCGGATCCGAAGAGGGCTCGAACCTCAGGAGTTGTGGTGCCGGACTTGCGCCGCAAGGGGGTAGGTGGTGGTGCCTCGTCGCGTTCGATGGCGTCGAGCAGTCCGAACAAACGATCGGCCTCCAGGTTCTTAGAAAGGAAGCCCCAGGCCCCTTGCTGGATCGCGGCCATTCGATCCTCCTCATCCTCAGAAGCGGTGAGGACGATGACCTTCACACCGGGCGCCTTCTTCGCAATCACGGAGAGGGCCTCTAGCCCGCCAAGATTGGGCATCGACAGGTCGAGTAGGGCGACGTCCGGAGCCACGGTCTCGCACTGCGAGATCGCTTCGCGTCCGTCTCTAGCCTCTCCCACGACCACATGATCTCGGGCTTCGAGCAGACTACGCAGGCTCTCCCGGAACATTGCGTGGTCGTCAGCGATGATCAGCCGCATGTTCACCCTCCTCCTCGGTCGCGAGGTGTCGGGGAAGATGGCAGGAGACCTCGGTCCCCACATCGAGCTGTGGAGTGACCTCCAGGCGCCCACCAAGAGACTCAGCTCGCTCTCGCATCGTGGCCAGGCCGAACCGGGGCCCCCCTGGCCGGGAGGGAGCCTCGGGTGAGAAGCCCCGGCCATCGTCACGGACGGTGGTGGTCACGCCGGTCTCGCTCGACTGGATCGAAAGGTGGACCTGGCTTGCGTCGGCGTGACGACGAACGTTGGTCAGCGCCTCCTGAACGATTCTTAGCAGCTGGAGCTCGGCATTCCGGGGAACCCTTAGAGTGAGAGGAAGCTCACGGACCACCTCGACACCAGTCTGCTCGGACCACTGATCGAGGTAACCGTTCAGAATGTCGACGAACTGGAGGCTCGGAAGGATGGAGGTGCGGTAGTCGAGGATCTGGCCCCGCACCTCCTCGTAGGCCTCTCGCGCCGTCGTTTCGAGGGCGTCCAACTGTCGTAAGGCCTCGGCGCCGCGTCCCGCCCGCAGGTGAGTGTCGACCACTTGACTCCGGGTGATCACCGACGCCAGGGCCTGAGCAACGCCGTCGTGAACCTCGTGGGCGAGCAGTCGGCGCTCCTTCGCAGCGGCGAGTTCCTGGACCTGCTGATGCAAGAAGGCATTGTCGATTGCGATCGCGGCGTGTTGGGCGAAGCGCCGCAGCGTCACCTCGTCGGCGGACGTGAATCCCCCTCCATCCTGCTTGGTGCTGACATAGAGATTGCCCCGATAGGGGCCCGCGCACGACACCGGCACGGCGAGAAGATCCTCTAACTGCGGATGATGCTCGGGAAAGCCAACGCTCCTGGGGTCCTCGCTCATGTCCTCCAGCCGTAGGCTCTGTCCATCGCGCAGGACTACTCCCAGGAGTCCCCGCCCCTGCGGAGGCGGGCCGATCCGAGTGGCGGTGTCGTGGTCGATTCCCGAGGTGACGAAAGATGTGATCCGCGCCCGGTCATCGACGACCGAGAGGGCGCCGTAGCGCGTTCCCAGGAGATCTCGGGCGCGGTCGACGACGTTACGTAGAACGTTGTCCACGGTGAGATCCGCCGACAGCGCGAGTTCGGCCTCGTGGAGAGCCACGAGCTCACGCTCCATGCGCCGCACGGTAGCCTCTCGCCGCGAGGCCGAGCGAGCCGAGCGCAGGAGGAGAATGCCAAAGAGGGCTCCGGCGACGATTCCGCCGAGGATCGCCACCCAGGTCCGAGGCCGGGGAGAGAGTGGAAGGCCAGGCAGGTGGAGCAGAGCGCCTATAGCACCGAACGCGACCGCGACGGCCACCGCTGGCCACAGGCTCTTCGCATCCTGATCAGACCAATAGCTCATCGGTTCGCCTCCGAGGGAGGTGGCCAGGAACGATCCCCACCACCGGTGGGAACGACCAGAACATCGGCCGAGGCGGAGCGAATCGTCTCCATAACGACGCTGCCGACGAGGAACCGGTGGTAACCGCCGAGGCCGTGCGTGCCGAGAACCACCAGGTCGAAATCCTCCGCCGTGTTTCGCAGAACCTCGCAGGCCTGCCCCGGCCGCACGATCCAGTCGACATCGTCGACCCGATCTGATCCCTCGAGATCTTCGAAGAGGCGCGCCAACTCGTAGATGCCGGCCCGGCGTTTGGCCTCCCAGACATCCTGAGAAGCGGTGCCTTCCTCCAAGGACTCGATAGCGAAGAGGATCGACCGTTCGGGAGACTCCGAATGATGCTGGAAGAGCCTACCTGCTTCGACGATCGCGTCGCGGGAGGGCACCGAGAGGTCGGTGGCGAGGAGCGCTGAGCGATAGCGTCCACGACTCCCGGACCGGGCAACCAATACCGGAACCGACGAGGTCCGGACTACCCGATCGACGATCGAGCCGATCCCGTGCGGAGCCCCGATGACGACGAGGCCCGGGCGCTGGTGTTGGATCTCCTCCGCGATGACCACCTGGGCCGACCCAGCCCGGACGACGGCGGAGGTCGCGAGGTCCGTCACCAAACCGCAACGCTTCACTTGCTTTCTCAAGAGCTCCCGGCGATGCGGCAGTTCGGCCGCAATGCGGTCTTCGTCCAGCCAGCCGGTACCGAACGGTCCGGACGTGAAGCCATCTCGGCCCAGACTATGAACGATCCCCAGACTCGCCCCCAGACTCTCGGCGAGAGCAGCCCCGGAACGCAGGGGACCATCGCACTCCGGGTGGGTGGAGGTAGCCACCAGGATGTGCTGGGCCGAGGAGGTCATAGAGACCTCGTCAAGCTCACGTGAGCCCTGCCTCGCCGACACCACGTCCTATCGCTGCAGTACAGATAGTCAAAGGGTTTCATGAGAAGGTTCATGATACAGGCTTTCGCCTGTGTAAGACTCCATTCTCACCGCAAGAACCGGCCGACAGCGGATTGGACGACCCCACCCCGGAGGGTGGTGTGCGCCACGTCACAGACTGTTATCTTTTTCCTAAGAAATCCACGACCTTGCGAGGACTTCACATGACAACAAGTCTGAGTTTCCGATGTTCGATGGCGCGACTAGGTATTGCGTTGCTAGGCCTGATCGGCGCTTCGGTGGCGTCGGCGTCCCCGCCTGCCCTACCCTCTCACCCCGTCGAGAGCCCGGTGACCACCGTCTCCGCCCACAGTTCGAGCTCAACCAGTTCGGCCCTACCCAGTTCGTCCCCGGCCGCCCCACGACCTGACGATATGGGGGTTGAATACATCGGCTCCGAGACCTGTGTGGGCTGCCACGACACCGTGGAGGAGCACCTCGCAACGTCGCCACATGCCTCGGCGGCTTTCGCTTCGAGATCGGACCTGGGGTGCGAGACCTGCCACGGCCCCGGCGGACTCCACCTCGAGGACCCGGACGTGGTCGAGAATCAACCACGGGTTGATCGTCTCAGCAAGGAGCGGCAATCGGAAACCTGTCGCACCTGCCACAGCGGCGGAGAACAGTTCTTCTGGCCAGGCAGCATTCACGATTCCCGAGGCGTCTCCTGTCTCGACTGCCACTCGATCCATGAACCGGTTTCGGTCACGGCGGAGCTAAAGAAGGAGACGGTGACCGATAGCTGTCTCACCTGTCACAAGGACGTCCGAGCCGACCTCTGGAAGACATCCCACCATCCGATCCGCGAGGGACAGATCTCGTGTGCCGACTGTCACAACCCCCACGGGTCCACCACCGAGAGTCTGCTGCGAAGCGAGTCCGTCAACGAACAGTGCTGGAGTTGCCATACCGAGAAGCGAGGGCCTTTCCTCTGGGAGCACCCCCCGGTGCGTGAGAACTGCATGAACTGTCACACGCCGCACGGCTCCAACCACTTGAAGCTGCAGAAAACCTCGGTTCCCTACCTGTGCCAGCAGTGTCACTCCAACACTCGCCATCCCGGCACACCCTACGCGGTGACCAATCTCGGCGATGAGCCGCGGGCGTCCAATCGCATCTTCAACCGTGCCTGCCTGAACTGTCACGCTGCAGTGCACGGGAGCAACCACCCTTCGTCACCCTATCTGGGACACTGAGGAGGACATGATGAGTCACGCGCTACCAGTCGTCCTGCGCCGCGCCGGGATCCTTTTGGCCTTGGTCGGTGCTCTACCCTCTGCGGGGTCCGGACAGGACCTCGAGTTCCACGTCGCTCCCTTGACCGTGGGATTCCTCGAGACCGACGTCGACAGCGAGTCGGCCCGATTCGAGGAGTACCGCGATCTGGGTTCCGGCCTTTGGATCCCCTCGCTCCGGATCTTCGGCGACGAGGACGAGGGGGATCGCTATCTGCGTTTCGACGCCACTGACGTGGCCCGCGACCACGCTCGCTACCAATTGGCCTACGGAGTCTGGGGTCGCTACCGGATCAATGCCGACTACAACAAGATCCAACACCGGTTCGGCAACGACGCTCGGTTCCTATTCAACCGCACCGGCCCGGCCCGTTATGAGATTCCAGATCCGGTACAGGAGATGATCGAGAACTCCGACCTCAGTGCCTCGGAGACCTACGAACCTCTCCTCGCGGCATCCGACCGCATCAATCTGGGATTGCAGCGCAACCGGAGCCGAGTCGGTCTCGAACTCGGTACGTTCGGTAGCACCACCTGGAAGCTCGACTACACCCACGAGGACCGCACCGGAACTCGTCCCCTGAGTGGTAGCTTCGGGTTCGGATTCCTCACCGAGATCCCGGAACCGATCGATTACGACACCACCGCAGCCAGCATCCAGGGTGAGTGGCAGGGATCGACCTCCGGCCTGCAGTTCGGCTACCGCTACTCGCAGTTCGAGAATGGCAACGACGTGGTGATCTGGGACAATCCGACTCGCCTCGTCGACGCCCCCAATGGCGGTGCGCTGGGCCTCTTCGACCTCGCTCCCGACAACGAATCCAGTTCGGTCTTCGTCAGGGGTCGGACCCAACTCGGGGAACGTTGGAGAATCCAGGGCTCGGGCTCCTATAGCGACATGACGCAGGATGACTCGCTCCAGCCCTACACCATCAATCCCCTGGTGATCGGCATCGATGCCCACACCGGAGCCTCCTTCGACGCCTCGAATCGGTCGAATCTGCCCCAGGACACCGCAGACCAGAAGGTCGCGGTGCTGAACCTCGTCTTGGGTGTCGACGGCCAAGTGGCCGAGGACTGGAGCGTGGGCATGGACTATCGGCACTACGACTACGACAACCAGTCCGACCGGGTCGAGTTCGACGGGTATATCCGGTTCCACGCGGGTTGGAGCGGCACGCCACGGATCACCGTGCCCTACTCCTACGGCAAGGACCGTCTGGGCCTCGAACTGGCCTGGACTCCCTCCGAAGCGCACCGTTTCGAACTGACCTACGACCTCGAGGAATGGGACCGAGAATTCAGAGAAACCGAGAGGACCGATGAGGACATCATCGGCCTGCAGTGGACGGGACGCTTCAGTTCACATCTAACCGTCCGAGCCGGCTTCGAGACTTCGGACCGAACCCACGACGGCTACGAAGTCGAGGCGCAGGAAGCGTCCTTCGTCGAGCCCGAGGGGATCAACAACCAACCCACGCTTCGGAAGTTCACCCAGGCGAACCGGGAGACCGAGCGCTTCTGGTCACGCGCGGAGCTGTTCTTCGCCGAAGCCTGGAATCTCAACATCGGAGTGGCCGCGGTGAACGAGGACTATCCCGAGAGCGAGTTCGGTCTCGTCTCGGACGACATCACCGAGGTCGACTTCGAGGTGGGCTATACCCCCGGAGAGACACTCAGCCTCTTCGTGTTTGGTCACTTCTCCGACCGAGACAGCTTCCAACGGGCCCGACAGTCGGGAAGTCAGCTATCGACGAATCCTCTCGACGACTGGGAACTCGCCCTCGACGAGGCCAACGACACGTTGGGTTTCGGCCTGACGGCGGTGCCGCATGAGAGTTGGAAGCTAGCCGTCGATGCCCGCTACGCGAAATCGGATGGCGCCGCCAACTTCTCGCAGCCGGTCGGGAGCAACCTCGATCCGCTGGGAGGAATCGACAACTACGAGGATATCGAGCTACTTTCGGTCGACGTGCGACTCGATTTCGAAGTCTCGGAGCACTCGACGCTCGGTCTCTGGTACCTCTATGAGGACTTCACGATCGACAGCTTCATCCTTCAGGGCCTGACCAATGTCCTCCCGAGTTCGCTGCTCTTGGCCGCCGAGAACGGCGACTACCAGGCGAACGTCCTCGGAGCGGGATGGCGGATCAGCCTGTGACCGCTGTGCGGTCGCAGGCAAGCCACCGCGACAGTACTCCAGTTGCCGAGGCGCTGTAGAAGCGCTAGGCTTCTCTAGAGAAAACTTTACCG
>JAIOJS010000484.1 GCA_019911795.1 Thermoanaerobaculia bacterium
ACACAGCCGTTACCACCCTGACCACCGCGAACATGAATAACGGCTTCGTCGAGGAAGTTCAAGCCTGGATCTCCGCAAAGAAAAAGCAGCAAGCAGCGGCCTCGGATCGGGCCAAAGGCCTACCGAAACCGGACTGTACTGGATTGAGTTCCAAGCGGCTGACTTCCAATCGGCGGGGCTGCATGAGATCGATCCCAGTGCTGCCGACTGGAGAGACGGTGGGTCGGCCCGCAGTGGGCCGACGGACCAGACTACTCAGCGGGGTGCACGTGCACGTAAGTGCCGCGCCGACCCTTGTTCTGAAACGCCACCACGCCATCGGCGAGGGCGAACAGGGTATCGTCCTTACCACGGCCGACGTTCTCGCCCGGGTTGAACTTGGTGCCGCGCTGGCGAACGATGATCGTTCCACCGGTCACCGCCTGACCACCGTAGCGCTTGACGCCTAGGTGCTGGGGATTCGAATCACGACCGTTCCTACTGGAACCCTGACCTTTCTTATGAGCCATGGCGTCTCCTTACAGTTCGATGTCCTGGATGCGCACGCGCACCAGGTCTTGGCGATGGCCGTTGGTCCGACGGTAGCCCTTGCGGCGCTTCATCTTGAAGATCTTGACCTTCGGCGAGCGGATCTCGTCGAGGACGACTCCGCTGACCCGAGCGTCGGTCAGTACCGGAGCTCCGATCTTGGTTCCACCTTCACCACTGACCAACAGGACTCGGTCGAACGCAACCGTCCGAACCTTCTTGCCGCTGATCTCGGTTTTTTCGATATCGATGACATCGCCGCGCTCGACGCGGTACTGCTTGCCACCGGTTTCAATAATTGCATACATTGGCGCACTCCTCCGATTCGCCCAGACTGGGCGGGACGTGCGAACTTACCAGACGCGTCGGATGGCGTCAATGTGCAAGTGGGTACTAGGCCAACGCTTCGGCCCGTCAAGCGGATGAGTTCCCCCCTTGCGGAAGAGCCCCTTCGATGTAGCATCTGTCAATAACCGACTCGGAAGGAGTTCCCTCATGGCAGCGCCCGAATACTTGATCTGTCTCGGCTGCGAAAGTCCCTGCTACACATTCGAGTGGGTCGAAGGCGAGGTCACCGAAGCACAGTGCCTTGTCTGCGGCAACGATGAACCTGATCAGTTCATGCGCGACGAAGAGTTCGACTCGATGATCAGCGGCGGTTAGCCGCCTAGTAGCGGGCGACTCACCTATCGAGAGCTTTCGCTGGCGGAATCTGGATCTGACAGTGGCGCCAGCGCAGGACTCTTGGACATCGGCAGCCAGAGTCTCAAGCAGGTGCCAGATCCCGGCGTACTAGTCACCTCGAGGTCGCCGCCGTGAGACTGCGCAATCCGGCGTGCAATCGGTAGACCGAGACCGGTTCCGCCTTTCTGAGTGCTGTAGAAAACATCGAAGACCTTGTTGAGTTCGCCCGCCCGAATACCGATCCCATTGTCCTCCACCTCCAAGGCAACCTGACCACTGCTCGCCCGTGAGCGCAGGGTGATCACCGGCGCCCGGTCGAGACCCTCGGTCGCATTCAACGCGTTGTTGGCGAGGTTGAGGAGTAGTTGGTTGATCTGCTGAACGTCCACGGAAACGTAGGCTCCGCGCGAAGGATCTTCAACCCGAATGTCGGCATCGCGACGCCGGGCCTGGCCGTGCAGGACGGCCTCGAGACGGCGCAACAGCTGCACCGCCGGCACCGACTCGAACTTGGGAGAGCGGGGCCGAGCGTAGGCAAGGAACTCGGTAACCAGATGCTCGAGCCGACCGATCTCCGATCGGGTGATGTTGAGCAACCGAGCTGTCCCCGAGACCGACTCACTGGGATCGAGGTCCTCCTCGAGCATCTGCATATTGAGACTCAGCGAATTCAGAGGATTGCGAATTTCGTGGGCGAGGCCCGCTGCCAGCGTGCCGATATAGGCCATGCGTTCCGCCTCCGCTGCCTGCTCCTCGAGCCGTCGTCCCCGCTTCAGCAACCACCAGATAATCAAGTAGGCCGAGAAGAGAAGGACGAGAGTGACCAAACCAACGACTCCCGCCTGCCTAAAGAGCTCTTGCTGTAGGACGGCGACTCGGTTCTGCAGGTGCTCTTGACTGAGTCCGATCCTGATCTCACCCATCTCCCCGATCGGCACCGAGAGATTGTGTAGGTCGAAGGTCGACTCACGCTCGGTCGTCGTCTGCTCGACATGCGGCTGAACTTCGGGAGACCCGAGAACCAGTCCCTCCCCTCCCACGGGGAGGATCTCCTTGGACTGCATTTGGTAGACCAGCGTGCCGTCACGATCCCGGATCTCGACCACTCGCACCATGTCACGCTGCCGCAGGATCGAGTCGATATAGGTCTGAGTTTCGCGCTCGGTGGCAACCGCGAGATAGAGATCGTCCCCCTGGGTCTCCGCCCGTTCCTCGATTCGCGCCGCCAGCCCCTCGGCCTCCTCCCGAGTTTCGAGTAGGACCCGAGAGATCTCGCGCTCGGAGAGTGAACGGAGGAGCAGCCAACCGAACAGTCCAATGTCAAAGAGGATGAACAGTCCGAGAAGTACCAGCCCGATGAGCAGACGGCGGGATGCTGGCGATCTAGAACTGGATATGCGGGGGCTGGACGCTCTACGACTCACAGTTCCGAACAATATCCCGAACGGGCCCTGCAGCCCGATACATATATATGCCTCCTTCACACTCATATAATCAAAAGACTCTTGACATTATCTGAGTGCTTAGCTATCATATTCATCAGTAACGGGACTTGTCGGCCCCTTGAGGGGACAAGATCCACCACCCTTCAACCGCGAAAGGAAGAACCAAGATGACCAAAGCAATCGCCCGATGGAATCCATCCTTCGCCCGCACCACTCTTGACCGCGCCTTCGAATCGGCGTTCAACGAGATGCTGCGCCCCATTACCCAAACCGAGGACCTACGCAATCGAGCGTGGATTCCCGCTGTCGATATCCGTGAAACCGCCGACCAGCTCACCCTCACCGCCGACCTTCCCGGCCTCAGCCAGGAGGACCTCGAGCTAACCATCGAGAACAACGTGCTGACCTTGAGTGGTGAACGCAATTTCGAGAACGAGGAGTCCAGCGACGAGTTCCACCGCATGGAGCGTTCCTTCGGCCGCTTCTCGCGTTCCTTCACTCTGCCGCGCAACATCAAGACGGACGCCGTCGAGGCTGGCTTCGAGAACGGAGTCCTCACCGTGACTCTGCCCAAGCAGGAGCAGGCAAAGGCTCGCAAGATCAAGATCGGCTGAGAGAGATCCGCCAAGTAGGATCCGCAACCGACATGGCTGCCACAGGCGGCTGATCCACTCGAGGCCCCCCGGAAGAAGCACGACTTCCCCCGGGGGGCCTTCTGCTAGCATCGCGGCACACCATGGAGAATCCAGCCGCCCCGAGACGCCGCCTCTTTCCGCTGAGGCGCACCCTGGTCGCCAGCTTCGCTCTTGGCGTTGCCTTGTGGGCCGTAGCCTGCGGCTCCGACGCGGGCGACCCAGCCGATGACGCAGGCATTTCCAGGGTCTCCAAACGGCCAGTCACGATTGCCGCCGGCGGCGACTTCTCCGGACCGAACGAGCTCCTGACCTCCTTGCAGTTGGACCACGAGGTCCGCAGCAACCTCTTCCTCCACCTGGTCCAGGAGCAGCCGGACTACCGAGAGCACCCTCCGACCTTCGCCCCGCAGTTGGCGGAGAGCTACGACTGGTCGGAGGATCATCTCCAGCTCACCTTCCATCTTCGTCCCGATGTGACCTGGAGCGACGGCGTCCCAGTGACGGCGGACGACGTTCGCTGGACCTGGCAAGCCCAGACCTCGGCGGAGATTGGCTGGACCTATGGCTTCGTCAAGGAGTCGATTGGCGACGTCGAGGTCGTCGATCCTCACACCGTGACCTTCCACTTCGACCACGTCTACGCCAACCAACTCCTCGACGCCAACGAAGGCTTCATCCTTCCCCGCCACGCCTGGAGCAAACTGCCCTTCGCGGAGTGGTCGTCGAATGCCAATTGGTTCCAGGAGAACCTAGTCGTGTCGGGTCCTTTCACCGTCGAGTCGTGGACTCCACAGCAGGAGACCGTACTAGTCCGCAACCCCGCGTACTTCAGGACCGGCTTCCCGCGCCTCGAACGGGTCGTCCTGCGGGTGCTGCCCGACGAGTCCTCGCGCCTGCGCCAGTTCCTCACCGGCGAGGTCGACGTGCTTCGTGGGGTACCCGTCGACCGCGTCGACGAAGTGAAAGCCAAGCCCGACCTGGAGATCGTAGAGATCGATTCTCGTCAGTACAACTTCATCGCTTGGAACGGACTTCGCGCTCCATTTTCCGACCCTGCCGTGCGACGAGCTCTCACTCAGGCTATCGATCGCCAGGAGTTGGTGGATACGCTGTACGGCGGCCTCGCGTCCATCGCAATCTCCCCCTTCCCAGCAACCGTGTGGGCTCACGACGCCACGCTCACCCCATGGCCCTACGACCCCGACGCCGCCAAGGAGCAGTTGGCCGCCCTGGGTTGGACCGATAGCGACGGAGACGGACTCCTCGATCGTGATGGCCTTCCCTTCTCCTTCGAGCTCAGCACCAACACCGGCAACCAACTGCGTAGGGATGCGCTCCTCCTCCTGCAAGAGCAGCTCCGTCGAGTGGGGATTGACGCCCGCCCCACCTTCCTCGAGATCCAAGCCCTGATCGCCGCCAACGACGGCCACGAGTACGACGCCACGCTGGCCGCCTGGGGCATCGACACCAGCCTCGATGTTCGCTACTCGTTCCATAGCGATGAGATCGATGGCGGAAGCAACTTCGTGAGTTTCTCCAACCCCGAGGCCGACCAACTGATGGATGACATCGCGGGGGTCAGCGATCCCATCGAGGCCAAGCCTTACTACGACCGTCTACAGCAGATTCTCCATCAGCAGCAGCCGTATACATTTCTCTGGGAACCGCCGAATCTGATCGGCCTCAACCGGCGAATCGAGGATGCCCATCCCAACGCCCTACTCATGCTGTACGACCTCGAAAACTGGCGAGTGCGGAACTAGCGGACAAAGACAATGATCTCGTTTGTCGCGCGCCGCCTGGGAGCAGCGATCCTGCTCCTCTTTCTCGTCCTGACCGCGACCTTCTTCGTGCTCCATCTGGCCCCTGGAGACCCGTTGGCGATGTTGCGCAGTCCGAGGGTACCCGCCGCCCAGCGGATCGAACTTCAAGCCCTCTGGGGTCTAGACCAGCCCCTTCCCGTGCAGTATTTTCGATGGATCGGCAACGTCCTGCGGGGAGACTGGGGAACCTCCTTCCAGCATCATCGACCCGCCACCGAGGTGATCCTCCAAGCCCTACCGGGAACCCTGGTTCTGGGTGGCGCCGCCCTTCTGATTCAACTACTCGCCGGGATCTCCCTCGGAGTTCTCGCCGCAAGGCGGGCCGGTTCACGGCTCGACCAAGCCCTGCGGGTCGCATCCCTCACCCTCTACGCCCTACCCACCTTCTGGCTGGCCCTGATGGCTCTCCTCCTCTTTACCTATCATTGGCCTATCTTCCCCCCGAGCCACCTGCAGTCGGTCTCAGCGCCGACCCTAGGGACCGCGGCCCGCCTTCTCGACCGGTTGCATCACCTGGCGCTCCCCGCCCTCGTGCTCGGTCTGTCGAGCGCCGGGGGCTGGGTTCGCTACGTACGATCGGGACTCCTAGAGGTGCTGGATCAGGAGTACCTCGTCGCCCTTCGTGCCCGCGGAATATCCGAAACGCGAATCGTCTGGGTACACGCTCTCCGTGCCAGTATCGGGCCACTCTTCCAGGTTCTCGGTTTCACTCTTCCCTTTCTCCTGAGTGGAGCCCTGATCGTGGAAGTCCTGTTCTCCTGGCCCGGGCTGGGACAGGTGACCTACGG
>JAIOJS010000485.1 GCA_019911795.1 Thermoanaerobaculia bacterium
ATCCACGGGTGGGTGGATAGACATCCGGAAAGCCCTGGATCAGGTTGAGGATTGTCGATTTACCACACCCCGAGGGTCCGATAATGCTGATGAACTCTCCGTAACCTGGAGTGTCCTCGACCTTGAAGGAAACATCGCGGATGGCGGTGAAGGCCTTCTTGGTACCCGCATGAAAGGTCTTCTCGACTCCGGTGAACTCGACGACCGGCGGTCGGAGCGCTTCTACCTCACTCATCGATGTCCCCCTTCACGGTAGGGAAACAAGCGCTTGCCGACCCAAAGCCAGAGCTTGTCGGTGACAAAGGCGAAGAGCACGATCACGAGCAGCACGAGGTAGATGTGCTCACGCGGTCCACGCCGCTGCGAAATGATGATGATGCCTCCGAGGCCGCGACCAATGTCGACCATCTCGGCGAGGATGATATAGCTCCAACCGATGCCGAAGCCGAGCCGCATCGCCTGATAGATATCCGGCCAGGCGACCCCAAGGAGTACCTTGCGCACTACCTGAGACCGGCTGGCTCCGAGAGTGTAAGCCGTCTTGAGATAGACATCGTCGACCGAGTCGACGGCACTGACGATCAGGGGCAGGAGGTAGATCATGAACGCCAGAGCCAGGAAAGCTACCTTCTGCTTCTCGCCAGTGCCAAAGAGGCTGAGAGTCAGCGGCACCAACGCCGGAATCGGCAAGTAGGCACCGAAGACTGATATGGGATCGAACATCGCTCGGACCTTGCCGAACGATCCCATCATCAAGCCGAGGGGAAAGGCCACCGCCACCCCGACGATGAATCCGGCGAGGACGCGGTTGAAGGAGACCAACGCATTGCGTGTCAACGCCCGGTCGAACCAGAGGGACGGGAATGAATGCAGAACCTCGAGCGGACTGGGCAAGATCGTCGGCGAAATCCAGCGCGCTTCCGGCGTGGCTCCCGCGGTCATGGCCCACCAGATCCCCAAGACAACGGCGACGGGGACCGAGCCCAGCAACCAACGCTGCCAGGTCGGCACCCCACCGCGAATAACTAGCCACTTGCTGGCAAGGGGAGCCTCCTCATCGGGGGCGGCGACATCACTCGTCACCTCCGATGCAGAATCCTCCGCGGACCTCTCGAGCTCTTCTTCGGACTCCATGGGGTCTCTAGTCCTCCCACCGATGGTTAGGGTCGGCCGCGATCATCCCTCCTCGGGGGGATAGACCGAGATCTCGACCCGGCGGTTCATGGCGTGATTGTCGGGATCAGTCACGTCGGCCGGTTCGTTCCAGCCAATCCCTTCGACGTGGAACTTGTTCGGATCGAAGTCGTACTCATCGACCAGCGCCTTGAGCACTCCGTTCGCCCGATCCAGCGACAGCTGCTGAACATCCTCGAAGCGGACTCCGCGACCCTTCATCGAGGAGTCGGTATGTCCCGTGATCGCGATCACGGCCCGCTCGTACTGCCCGGCGAGACGAGCTACCTTCTCCAGCGTAGCCTTGGCGGTCGGATCGTAGAGCGTCCCCGGAACGGGCTGGTCGAGTTCGTTGTGCTCCGGCTCCAGCATGTTCGCTGAGTTGGGATAGAAGTTGATCCGAATGGTCTGGGTGAGAATCGGCGCTTCCGCTCGTACTTTGCTATAGGAACTCGGTACGAAATCGGTCCGATACTCGTCCTTCTGATGGGCGAAGGTCCCCTCCCGTTCGAGATCCTGGAGGACGGAGAAGTCCATCACCTCGTCGAAGCGAACCGGGGTGCCCACCAGGCCCAACTCACGGTAGACGAAGGTGATGTTCTTCCAGGTCCGCTCGAAGTTGGCGGGGCTGTTCTGGTTGAGGAAGAAGTCACGGTTCTCGGCAAAGTTCGTCGAATGGGCATCGGCCGCCATGCCCTTCACCTCGTCGACCGGCATGCCATAGCCGTCGGCCATCCAGCTGAAGGCACGGGCCCGCTCGGTGTCGTCCTTCAGAACCTCCATACCTTGGAAGATTCCGGCTACCAGTCCCTTGATGACCTCTGGGTGGTCCTTGGCGAAGTCGGCACGGGCCGCCCACACATCGGCGATCAGCTTGTTGGCTTCGACCGTCGTGGTCAGGATCTTGGTATTGGCCACGCGATCAGGAATGTTGTAGATGTCGGGCGCCCAGGACACACAAGCATCGATGCTCTTGTCGGAGACGAAAGCTGCCGCCGCCTCGAAAGCGGAGGCGGTGAACTTGTGCTTCACCTCGTTGGGCTGAATGCCGGCGTTCAGCAGGAGGTTGTTGATGAAGTATTGCGACGGGCTGTTCTGGGCGTAGACGATCGTCTTGCCCTTGAGGTCCTTGACCGAGGCGATGTCGCCGCGGACGATGATCCCGTCGCCACCGTTGGACCAGTCGACCTGCTGGTAGATGCGGGGCGCCGTTCGCGAGTCCTTCATCAACTCGGGGGCGAAGAGCACCATCATGTCCAGGGTTCCCCAGAGAATATGACTCTGTCCCGCCGCAAACGCGTCCCGGGCGATGACCGGATCATCGATCAGTTTCAGGTTGACCTTGAAACCGTGCTCCTTGAAGAACACGCTTTCCTCGTTGGGCGAAAAGCCGTGGTTGGCCGCGATGATCGGCAGCCAACCGATCCACACGTTGATGGGAAACTCGACCACCGGATCCTTGGCATCCCAGGAGTAGTTGCTGGTGCCTTGAACCGGCGGCAGTTTCTCGCCGGGCACATAGCTGTACTCGTTGACGGTAGTGATCCCGACCGTGTCGGGCGCCTCGAGCTTCCTGAACTCGTCGAGATCGACCTGGGTGTCGGTACCGCGGTCGCCCGACGGAGCGAGCATGTCGCGGAAATAGTAGATCGCTCCGCCGATGAGGGCGAGGATAAAGATGAACAGTACGAGCTTACCCAGTTTCGTGGGTCCGGTAGCTTCGGCCATGTCGAGCCTCCCTAGTGTCCTTCGAGTCTGATCTCGCTGTCTCGGACGATTCTTGTGTATCTAGCTGGTTAATAAATGAGTTCTGCCGGAAAAACGACTGCCCGCCGGCTACTTCGAAGGGGCACTACGGGCTATCTCCGTTGGGAAGCGGCGGAGACCCCTCGCGGTGGCCTTCACATCACCGCCCAATCCAAGGATCACCCTTCGGTGAGCCCGGGGCCCATCTCACGGGTGCGAGGTGCCGCGTCAGCTTCTGCCTCCGACTCGGCCTCGACCGGCAGGTCGAGCCCGTAGGCGGCCGCGAACTCGGTCAGCGCCTGGTCGGCGAGGGCCTCATTCTCCGCCTCCATGAGTTCCACCTGCGAGGTATCGATCGACGACGAGGCGACCCGGGCCCGGCCCGCGGCCTGATCGCGCCGGTCGGTGAGGTACTCCTCCACTCGGTTGATGGTGTCGCCAGATCCGCCGATCTCGGTGATCATCCCCTTGGCCATCTCCTGCAGCTCGGCCTGGGCTTCCATCATCTCGGTCTCGCTCAACAAGCGCTTGAGGGATTCGATCTTCCCCTGAGCCTCCTTAATCGCTACGTCGCGGGTTTTGACCAGCTTCTTGTAGGTATCGTCGGCCCCTTCGAGCTGCTCCCTATTCTCGGTGAGCTGCTCTCGCACCGTCTTCAGCTGCAGTGCGTACTGACCCGCCGCGCCCCGATTGCCGACCTTGAGGTTGGCAGCGGCCTTGGCCGCCAACTCCTTCTCCGACTTCTCGAGATTCTTGACCTGCCTCATGAGCCGTTCGACGAACGCCGCATGGTTGGCGAGGTTCTCGTTGAAGGTAGCGATCTGCTTGCGCAGATTCTCCTTCTCAGCCTCGATCAGGGCCCTGGGATTGGACTTCTCGAGTCCGGAGATGAAGAGGCTCAAGAAGCCCTTGATGAGATTTCCTAACCGGTTGAACATCGATCTCCGCTCCTTGTCGTCTCCGGCAAAACCGCCGTGGAATCTGCTGTCTCGAGCCCGAAGGCCGTTGGGTTCATGAAGTCGCCGCTAAGTCTAACAGTTAAGTCCGAAGGACTCATGTCTCAAGAGGGTCCTACGAGCCACCGAGACTCACTCGGACACCGATTCCGAGCATCGGTCGCCTGAGATCGTATTCCGAGTTTCCGCTAACTGATTCTTCGTCGGGTGGCACATGTCGTGCTACGTTCAACCACCATGATCTCTTCCCTAGGACGCGCGACGCGTGGCAAGTCACCTATCGACGGTCGACCTTCGATACTGAACCTACTCCTCATCGCCAGCCTCCTCCTCGCCACGACCACCCCGGCGGGAGCCCAAGATTTGCGCAACGACGACCTCTTTGGCAAGTCTGCGATGGCCGCCGAGCAAGCGTTGACGGGTTACGGAACATGGGACGGTGACTCGGCCCTTCGACGAGTTGCCGACATCGGCTATCGACTCGCCGGCCAAACGCAGTACCTCGACTACCCCCTGACCTTCTTCGTCGTCGACATGCGGGAGCCGAACGCCTTCGCCCTCCCTGGAGGACAGGTCTTCGTCACTCGAGGGATGCTGGAACTCGACCTGAGCGACGATCAACTGGCCGGTCTCCTCGGCCATGAGATCTCCCACGTGACCCTCTCCCATGGGACGAAGATGCAACGCCGAGCGACACTCCTCAACATCCTCAGCCAGGCGGCGATGGTCGGTGTCGTCGTCGCCGCCGATTCGATCGGTGGTGAGCGGGCGCCGGAGGGAGTGCCCTTGGGACGCAACCCAGATCAGATATCCCCGGGAGCGCGGGTCCAGGGCGCCCTGGCCGCCACCATGATCCTCGGTGAACTCTTGATGCGCGGCTACAGCCGGGAGTTCGAAGACCAGGCTGATTCCGAGGGGCAACGATTGGCCGCCGCGGCGGGATTCGATCCTTTGGGGGCCGCCGATCTCTTCGATCTCATGGAAGCACGACTCCCGCAAACCCACGAGTACGGCTACTGGCGCACCCACCCCTTTTTCGACGACCGCGTCGCCGCCGCTCGGGCGCGCGGCAAGCTCCTGGCGACTCTCGAAGCCAAGCCGATCGAGGACTACCGGCGCGGGGTGCAGAAGCGCCTTCTCGACTACGACACCGATCGGATACCTAGAGCCGACGACGACGAAAAGGCGGCCGTACGCCGTTTCCTCGACACCGCGGCCCTAACCGCCTGGCCCCAAGGCGCCGAGGCCGAAAGGCTTCGGACCGACGCCCTGCAACGGCTGCGTGACGAGATCCTCGAGGGGCCCGAGACCTCCCGAGACTACGGTCGACTCCTCGGGGAGTACCGGAAGCAACGTGCCGAAGTGGCCGAACTGTCCCCGGAGAGCGACTACCTGGCCGTTCTCGAACGGGAGATCGAGGCCCTGGATGCTGCGAACCAAGCCAACTATCCAGCCGCCGAAGCGATTCTTACGGAAGGTATCTATCAGACAGAGTTCCTCGAGACCTTCCTTAGCAACTACCCTGACTCCCCTGAGTTCTCGTCGGCCGCCATCGCCCTGGCTACGTCCTATGCGCGCGTCAACAAGACGCGAGAGTCGGTAGAGCGTTACCTGGAAGCCTGGCGAGCAGCACCCCAGTCCGAACTCGGACAGCGCAGCCGGCGCGGCCTAGAGTTGATGGTTCCTGATCTAGAGAACCTGTCGGCCCTCGGACAGATTCTCGAGGCCTGTGATTCGATGCTCGACGACTCGACCGGCGCCAACGCTGAGGAGATTCAGCGTTTGTCGGCAGCGGCCGCCGCCCGACTCGACACCATGGCCGGCCGCTTCGAGGACCTGGCGAATGGATCCGAGTACCTCCGACGCTTCCCCGAGGGCGACCACGCAGACCGAGTCGCGCTCCGTCTCGACGAACAGGCGGAGAAGCTCTACGGAGAGGTCATTCTCTACCAGGGTATCGGCGACTCACTCAAAGCACTGGACCGGATCCAACGAATCCTCCTGCACGCTCCGCTCTCTCCGGCCGCCAAGCGGCTCAGCGAGCGCGCCCTCCTCGCCTCTCACTGACCGCTTCGCGCGCATATTCTGGATTGACGCGGCCGCGGTCGACGCGTCCGAGGTCGACCCATCTAGGATCTATACCCTCCGTCAATCGTGATCTAGGGCGTGCGGTCGAAGGCCGCCAGAACGTAGCCGTGGTCGGTGGGCTTCGCGCCGAGATCTCCGGGTTGGATTCCCAACAGCTCATTACCGTGCAGAATCTCATAGTGCGCGAACTCTGACTCAGCCTCCCAGCGTGCGACGATGCCGTGCATCAAGACCTGCGATCGTCCACGGTGGTTGTAGTCGTAGCGCTCCTTGGCGGGAAGCAGCGACGCGAGATTCACACTCTCATCCCCCAAGAGCGCTCGGAGGGTCTCACTGAACTCGAAGTCGTTGAAGTCGCCGGTAACGTAGTAGCGACGACCTTCACTCTTCAACTCGAGCAGTCGTTGCCGAACGAACCGAGCCTGGTCCGTACGTAGCACTTCACGGGGATCGAAGCCGGGCAACTCCGACGAGAAGACCCCTCGCTGATGCCTCTTCGATGCAAGGTGTACGTTGAGGACGGTGATCTCGAGACCACCGGTGCGTTTCCGGAAAGTCCCCTCGAGGACCTTGCGCGACTCGACGAAGGCGAGTTCCGCCTCGCCAAGACGGCGCAGACTCCCTTCCACCAACTCGACGCGGATCGGGTCGAAGAGGAAGCCGTTGCGAATGTTGCCCCCAGGCTGCCCGCCGTCGGCATTGTTCTGGGGAGCGATGTCGACGGCCTCATAGTGAGGTCCCCCGGCGTCCAACACTGCCTCGATCAGGGTCCTGTAGGTGGCCGTTGCCGCGACGACTTCGCTCAGTTCCGCCCCATCGGAATCCTGGATCTCCTGCAGGGCGATCAGATCTGGGGATCGCGCTTGACCGACGATGGCTCGAGCGAGGCTACGAAAACGGCCGGCGCCCACGTCGTCGTCGACATCCCGCCCCGGGTCTGCGACGAGTCTCGGATCTTCGACCTGGGCATCGAGGTTGAACCCATTGAGGGTGAGGATCGTCAAACGCTCCGACGAAGACTCGAAGCTCGTCACCGACGGCAGAATCGTGGGATTCGACACCTCGATCGGTCCCTCCGCCGCGATCTGGTAGGCCGCCGAACGGTAGTTGAGGGGCCCGACGACGTCGCTCTCGAGAACTGCTCCCACATTCACCACGGGAGCGACCCTTGGATCGAGGATGCGGAACCCAGGGAACCAACGCAAGGGATTCTCGGGGTCGATGAGAACTCCTCCGTCCCGCGTCCGGACGGCCTCGTCGTCGCCCTTCGGAAGTACGACATAGTCCCCAAACGGATTGCTCGGAGCGATGAACGTCGCGCCGGCCTCGACCCCGACGAGCATTCCTTCCAGGCGGTTCAAATACTCCGCCAAACCCGCCGGGGTTCGGGGTAGCGCCGCGACCGTCAGCCATATCGGTTCGACCGACCCGGCAGAGCCCAAAGGCTGCAGGTCATGAAGGACGATCTGGGTCGTGGGATGGTCGTAGTCGTCGGAAACATAGTCGACGACGCGTCCTCGCACCTCCACCGACGCCCCGACGGGGGGCCGCTCGCGCCGTGAGTAGACGAACACGCCATCCGACTGACCCGATGGACTGCCTTCGCCACGGGGATCCTGAATAAAGAAACCCTTGCGGGTCGATCCCGTGACCACTCCCTGGGTCACCACCTCGTGCTCGGTCCAAGGCGAGAGGAGTCCACTGCCCTGAATGGCGTGAATTGGTAGGCGACGAGGAGTCGGAATCGAATCGCTCGGCCGCTTGGGTGAGTCCGTCATGACGGCATTGTGGCCTATGAGCCCTAGGTTGGAAACCCCGCAATAGCTTCATCGTGATGCTGGATAGAGACCCGATCGGGGTCAATCTGATGGAATGTGAACCACTTCACAAAGTCTACAATCAGTGGTAAATTCTCCCTCACGAGAAAATTCTGTTGCTCTGGCCGCTCGATCCAGCGGCGGGCGCCTCAAACCACACATTTTGCCCACGCATCTTGTGTGGCCATCCTTCTTTGAGACCAGGGAGACCATCATGCTCGAATCTGCTTCCCAAACGACCCGCGACACGAACAACATCCTACCGGGGATAGCGCACACTGGCCGGGCGGCTCTACTTCTTCTGGTCACCTTTGTCCTTCTCGCCGTGGGTCCAGCCCTGGCCCAACCTGGATTCGTGCAGTCCTTCTCTCCGGCCACGATCGGACCGGGATCGGTGAGTACTCTAGCCTTCGACATCACCAACGGAACTGGAAGCCCAGTCAGCGACCTCGCATTCTCCAACTCTCTTCCCGCCGGGGTGACTCTGGCTTCGCCTCCCCGCGCCAACTCGAGCTGCGGCGGCGATCTCATGGCGGCCAGTGGCGGCAGTCTCCTCACGTTCCAGGGTGGTTCGGTTCCAGGCTTTCGGAGCTGCAGGGTTCGCGTCGATGTCACAAGTTCCGTTGCAGGTACCCACAACAACACCAGTGGCGCCCTCACCTCCTCGGCCGGGAGCAGTGGAACATCTTCCGCCGACCTGACCGTCGCGACAGACCGGCCCGGGTTCAGTCAAGGGGTTTCACCGGCGACACAGTTGTTCGGTGGACGCAGTCGCCTGACCTTCACCATCGACAACACCCAGAACGCACAGGTCGCCAACAACCTGACTTTCACCGAGAACTTCCCCTCCGCCGTACGAATCGCCTCCCCTGCCAACGCGACCAAGACCTGCAGCGGTGGCTCGATCAGCGCTCCGGGCGGAGGGTCGACTCTCAGCTACTCCCCCCTCTTCTTCGGCGACGCTTCGGTTGCCGCAGGAAGTTCGTGCACCGTCGGGATCGACGTAATCCTCCAAGCGGTCGGCACCCATTCTCTGCACAGCGAAGCCTTGACCTCGACTCCACCCTTCAGCGGAACCACTCGCTCGAGCGGCTCGGCGAACAGTTCTGTCACGGTCGAGGCGGCACGACTCACCTTGGAACAGGATTTCGTCAACGACCCGAGTGCACCAGGGAGCGTCGTCACCCTGCAGTTCCTGATTCGTAACCTCGATCGCGACTTCGCCGCCGAGAGCATCACCTTCAGCCACGATTTGGATGCAGTTCTCAGCGGCCTCACCGCTCTCGGCCTGCCGTCCGCCAACCCATGCGGTGCAGGATCCACCCTGACCGGGACTCAGGTCATCACTCTCAGCGGTGGCAACATTCCGGCGCAGGGCACTTGTCAGTTCACTCTGGAAGTCGCCGTACCCACCACCGCCAGCAATGGTGCCTACAGCAGCACCACCAGCGCGATCGATGCCCTCGTCGACGGGGCAGCCGTCACCGGTCTGCCCGCGACGGACACCCTCTTCGTCGAAGCGGCGCCAGCCCTTACCAAGAACTTCATCGGCGACCCGATGAGCGCCGGTAGCGACGTCGAACTAGAGTTCACCCTCACCAATACGAGTCCCGACTACGTCGTGACCGACATCGCTTTCGAGGACGTTTTCGGGGTCGAGTTGCCTACCGCTGCGAGCGTCCCAGCCGCAGATTTCTGCGGAGTTGGTTCTAGCGCAAACTACACGCCGCTATTCAACTCACCGGGTTCCGGCTCTACCCCGGCCCGATTGACAATCAGCAATGCCTCCCTACCTGCCGCCGGGAGTTGCACCTTTTCGATCGTCTTGAACATCGCCGACGGCACCCCGGGAGGCTTCTACCCGAACACCACCAGCACCGTGAGCGCCATCGTCGACGGCGCTTCCGTGGAAGGCCGCCCGGCGACCGACACCCTCGAGATCGTGACCGCACCCCGCCTTACCCTGGAGTTCACCAACGATCCGGTTTCTCCCGGCAACATCGCCTTGCTCGAGTACACCTTGAGGCACGGGGACCTCGACCACGGGGATGCCAGCGGCATCACCTTCACCCACGATCTCTCGAACACACTCAGCGGCCTGGAGGTTTCCTCGCTGCCGGCGTCCGGTTTCTGCGGCCCTGGATCACAGATCTCGGGAACGACAACCATCCTGGTGACCGACGCCCTTCTCGCTCCAGGAACCTCTTGTACCTTCACGGTGGATCTCACCACCCCTGCCAACGCGGCCCCTGGACCCTATACAAGCCAGACAAGCTTCGTAATGGCCTCGGTGGTGGGAGTCAACACCAGCCGTCCCCCGGCGAGCGGCCAGCTCCGCATCGCCGGACTCGTCCTGTCCAAGGAGTTCATCGACGATCCGGTCCTACCGGGAGGCACGGTGACGCTGCGCTACACGATCGACAACGATCACCCCATCCTCGGCGCTTCCGATATCGCGTTCCTCGATGACCTCGACGCCGCTGTCGACAACATGGCGGCGACCAGTCTGCCCCCTGCCGACCCCTGCGGGACTGGTTCGACCCTCACGACGGCGAGCGCCGATCGCCTCCTGATCTTCCAGGGCGGCAGCCTCGATAGCGGGTTGAGCTGTACGTTCGACGTCGAGCTACTGGTTCCAGCCGCGACACCGGCCGATAGCTACCAGAGCAACACCGGCCCGGTCTCGGCAACCGTCGGCGGAGAGACAGTCCTCTTCGACAGCGCCAGCGATGAGTTGGTCGTCAACGACGACTTCCTGGTCTTCAGCAAGGAGTTCCTCGCTGAGTCCGCCGCACCAGGTGGATCGGTGGGACTTCGCTTCTCCATCACCAACCTCCATTCGGCGAGTACCCTGGTCGACATCGAGTTCGACGACGACCTCGGAGCCGCCTTGCCAGGCCTGGTCAGTACGTCGGGAACGGTCCCCGATGTCTGTGGCCTGGGTTCCCAGATTGCTGGCACCGATCTCCTCACTTTCGCCGGTGGAAGCCTCGGGCCCGGCGCCAGCTGTCAGTTCGACGTCACCGTCACTCTGCCCGCCAGCGTCACCGCGGGTGCCGTGGTCCACAACGTGACGAGTCCCATCGCCGGAACTCTCGGTAGTGCCACGATCACGGGAGGGTCGGCCGTCGCCGATCTAGCCGTCAACGTTCTCGAGTTCAGCAAGACGTTTGTGGACTCGGTCTCGCCCGGTGGGATCGTCGCCCTGAGCTTCACGATCTCGAACCCCAGCCTCGAATCCAACGTCGAGGGAGTCTCCTTCAACGACGATCTCGAAGCCGTGGTTACCGGACTCCAAGCTGTCGGTTTGGCTCAGACCGATATCTGTGGTCCAGGATCTCTGCTGACGACGGGTTCGACGATCACCGTCTCCGGCGCCAGCCTCCTCCCGGGAGGGTCCTGTACCTTCGAAGTGGAGGTCGAAACCTCGGCCGCTACAACGCCAGGCGTCTACCAGAACGTCACGAGTGAGCTGCGCCAGTCCGGACTCCCAGTAGCGCCCGCCGCGACTGCGAATCTGACGGTGGTGGGGACTAGCGACGCCGACGACGATGGGGTCCTCGACGAGGATGATCTCTGTCCCGATACGGTGATCCCGGAAGGAGTCCCCACGGTCAGCCTGGGAAC
>JAIOJS010000486.1 GCA_019911795.1 Thermoanaerobaculia bacterium
CACTGACAGCTTCTGACACACCCCTCCCCAACAGTTGTCCCCGAGCCATCGCTCACAAGACAACTTCGAGCCCCGTTTCGCCCTCTGATGGCTCCGCCGCGGGCGACACCTCCGGGCTCGACCCACGAGAAGGGATGAGTCATGAACAACAGGACGAACCACAAGAACAAAAACAACAACACACCTCGAGGACCCCTGGCCGCAGCGCTACTGATCGTACTGACGCTGCTCACCGCAGCCAGCGCCATCGCCGACCAACCCACCCGGATCCGACCCTCAGATGTCGAGATCACTCCCGAGATGCTGCAGAGCGCCGAGCGCCGCGTCGCCAAAGCGTTCCGACAAGCGGTACTCACCTCCATGTAGTATCGTTGGCCGAGGAGAGAAATCTTAATTAGGAGTGCTGCGAGCGCTTCTCCCACTAGCGCTGACCGCTAGCGAGACGTGCCCGTGCGCCATAGGGTGTTCTGGAGGTCGGTGTGATTCAGTTCGGGGGTGTTGTTGGTCACGAGGTCGAGGCTGAGCCCAGGCGGCACCGACCCCCATCCGAGGTCAAGGCACGGTGATGACCCTGCGGCAGGCACTCACCCTGCTGGGCGTCGAACTAGAGGATGCGCCGGAGTCCGTACGCCGGGCCTACCTACGCCAACTGAAGCAGTGCCGACCTGACGACGACCCCGATGCCTTCATGAGGCTTCGCTCAGCGTACGAGGCCGTCGCGACCTACCATGACAGCCGTTCGGACGGCGGCGAGACCGCGAACCCAACGTCATGGCTGTCGGCGCCTCCCGCGCTGAGTGTGCCCATGGGCCAGTTAGCTTTTTCTGCACCGCCCTCGACAGGCGACCCCGGTGAGTCGCAGGGACCGGGATGGGACAATCAGCTCGACCAGCTGCAACCGTTCGTGGCCCGCATGAATCTGCTCTCGCCGTTCGACGCCTTGAATCGATTGACCATTGCTCGCCAGGCAGTCGAAGAACTCAACGAGTCGCCCGCTGCCCACCACTTGCTCGCTGAGTGTCTGGCGAATGCCCATAGAGATGATGAGAGGCGGGACCTGCTCGAGAAGTGCCACAAACAAGGTATGCCGGGCTTCCTCGACTACCTGGTGGCTGGCTACCCAAGTTCCCTATCGGAGCAGGAAGTCCGCGACCTTCGTCAATCAGAAGGCCTAGGAGCCCTCAGTGCCTTGGCGATTGGCTGGGTTAGTGAAGGGCAAAGCGAGCGTGCCATCCAACTCGTGGAGGAGTGCCTCGAGAGGCTGGAAATGTCCGACCCCGCCAACGTCACCGGTCTTTCGGTCCTACTCTCCGCACTCCTCTTCCTGATGGGTGAGGGTGACGGCACGGAAGGGCGACGCCTGCTCCAGCGCTTCGGCGAGATCGCCAGTCAGATGGGAGGCGAACTCGAACTCCTGAAGAGCAGCGACGAGTTGACGCAGTGGGCCTTCGCCCGTGAACTCGCCGACCTACCCGACAATTTTCCGGCCGCGGTGGCTGGAGCGATGGCACGCGGAGCGGCCAAAGGGGACCCCTCGTCGGCCTTCGATGAACTCGACGAAGTCTTCAAGTCGAAACCCTACCTGACCGAGCGTGCCGCTGAACTGATCGAGAGTTCGAACCTCCTACACCACTTCTACCACCACGTCCTGGTCGGCCCAACCTCCTCGACCTACAGCGGCGTCCAGGTAGGAAGCGGAGGCCTATGGTTTCTTCTACTATTCACTCTGTTCCAGCTGAGCCGGTGCGCCCAGTGAGGCAGGAACCAGCAGGCAATTGTGGGAGCATCAGTTGAGTCGAGGCGTCGCCATCGGCATCGACCTCGGCACAACCTACTCCCTGGTCACAGTCGTTGACCACGATGGTCTTCGAGCGATCCCCAATCTCTACGGTGAGACACTGACCCCCAGTGCGGTGTCCGTGGATGGCGGAGAGTTCCTGGTCGGCAGTCCCGCGCGAGCCCGAGCGACCAAGTTACCCGAGGCTACGGCCCAATCGTTCAAACGCGACATGGGGACCGACCGCAAGTACACGCTCGATGGCCAACAACTAACCCCACAGGCACTCTCCGCCATGGTCCTTGGTGAACTGCTCCGAGATGTCCAACGGGAGCTCGGCAAACCCGTGGACGATGTCGTGATCACAGTCCCTGCCTACTTCGATGAGGCACAGCGACAGGCGACTCGAGATGCCGGTTTGATCGCCGGACTCCCTCCCAGCCGACTGCTCAACGAGCCCACGGCTGCCGCGATCGCCTTCGGGCTCCACCAGCGAGATCGGGAGATCAAGGCTGTCATCCTTGACCTCGGTGGCGGGACATTCGATGTTTCGGTCCTCGAGATCATGGAGGAGGTTATCGAGATTCAGTCCTCGTCGGGAGACTCGAGGCTAGGCGGTGATGACTTCACAGAAGCCGTCGCCACCATAGTGTTGGCCCGAGAGGAACCAGAGGTCGCCCTTTCGATCCGCGACCATCCCTACGCCTGGGCCCGCCTCCTGGCCGCCAGCGAGCGAGCCAAGATCGCACTCTCGAGCCAAGCAAATGCCGAGATAGCCCTCCCCGCTCTACCGACTCGCGACGGCGATTATCTCGATCGGTCCTGGTCAGTGAGCCGCGAGCAGGCAGAAGAGCAATGGATGCCACTGATGCGTCGGATGGAGATACCGATCCGCCGGGCGTTGAGAGACGCTGAGCTCGACCCCAGCCAGATCGACGAAGTGCTCCTGGTCGGAGGAGCGACGCGGATGCCCTGCGTGCGACGCCTTGCAGCCGAGGTTTTCCAACGCATGCCGACCAGCCACCCCGACCCGGACCGCGTCGTGGCGTACGGCGCTGCCCTCCAAGCCGCTCTCAAGGCAGGCAGCTCCGCTGTCGATGATCTCGTGGTAACCGACGTTGCGTCTTTCTCACTCGGCATCGCCGTCGCCAACCCGAGCAGCCGAGTTCTCCTAACCGGTGTGTTCTCACCGGTACTCGAGCGCGGCACCGTGATCCCAGCAAGTCGAATCAAACGGTATTGGACCATCGGCGAGGGTCAGACCGTCATCCTCGTCGAGGTCTTCCAGGGTGAGCATTCTCTGTGCCGCGACAACACTCGCCTAGGAGAACTGAAGATCGAGGGGATACCGCCCGCACCAGCCGGTGCCGAAGCGATTGACATTCGATTCACCTATGATCTCAACTCGCTTCTAGAAGTCGAGGTCACCGTCCTGGGAACCGGAGTGGTCCGTAGCCTCCTGATCGAAGGCGAGGCCGAACGCATGACCGAGGCGGAGGTCGCAGAGGCTCGCAGTCAGATGAAAGTCCTCAAGTTCCTCCCCAGAGACGCTCTCCCCAACACCGCCGCCCTGGCCAAGGCTGAGGCACTCTTCATGGAACTAACCGGCGACACGAGAGAGACCCTCAGCCTCGAAATTGCCGACTTTCGAGCTGCGCTCGAATCACACAACGAGGAACTGATCCACGAAGTCAGAAGCGGACTACTCGCAACGATTGAACGACTGAGCGGGAATCCGAGCGCCTAACTTAGTTGCAAGAAGCCAAAGCGATCTGAAGGAGAGTATGGAACCAGCCAAGACCAACCCGCCAGGGGTGGCCTACGTCGTTGGCGCCGCTGACGGCTCGATCCGACCGCGCAAGACCCTTTACGTGGTCCTGCTCTTCATCTTCACGGGCACCTACTATTCTGTTATCTGGCTCGACCGAACTACGCGTGACCTGAACAGGCGCTTCCCCGAACATCGAATCTCCCCACTCTTCACCGGGACGGCCCATGCAATGGCGCTTCTAAGTCTCGCCTGGTCGCTATTTGAGATCTTCGGCACCTTTCAGTTTCCCCTCGAAGACCTCGTCAAGCGTGTGAACTCTGTCTATATCTGGCTGTTGATGGCTTGGACCCTGAGAGTGCGCGACCGCCTAAATCTCCTCTTCCGGCACTACCCGAAGGAGAAGAGCTGGATCCGTGTGGTGTGGACATGGATCCTGGGCATCATCTACTTGCAGGCCAAGATCAACAGTTCCCTCGCCGCCGAACCAGACCACCTATCCGGCTACGGCCGGCCATGGCCGTGGAAGAAGTACAAACTCGGCCGACTCGGATGGAGCCTCGCCTTGGTGTGGGTTCTTCCGCTGGCCTTCCTGTTCCTGCTACCGCTGTTCGTGCAGGGAGCCCTCTGGTCGGGTGAACTGCTCTACCACAGGGCACAATTGAGGATCGAGGAGCGTCTTGGCCCCCTCGAGCGCTTGGCCGACACCCGCCGTCCGGAGCTGGTCTGGTCCATCAGTGAGCTGGCGACCAAGCTCCAACTCACAGAAGCTGATGGCGAGTTCCTCACACAAGTCGTCAAGGACTGCTCCCAGGTCTCGGCCCAACACTCCGGCCCGCGGTTGAATGAGTTGGTGACCCGGAATGAGGAAGCTCTGGAGGAACTCACCGTGCTCCTCGCGGAGCCCATGGAGTGGCGAATCCAGGACCTAACGCACGATAGAGCCCTACCGCCGGATGGGTACCCCTTGGTGGGCCAGTTGAACCGCCTGATCTACGTTCGAGCCCTCCTCTCGGAGGGCTCGGATCGCGAGCCAGCCTTCGGCTTGGCCATGTTCCAGTTGGGCAGACTGGCAGAGGCAGCCTATGCCGATCCGAATGGAGTGACCCATGTCCTCGGCCAGCACGCCGAAACGCTCCAGCTGCGTCTCCTGGAAAGGGCATGCGGCCAGACCCAATGCTCGGGTTCATTCGCCACCGCGGTGAGACCTTACCTTCTCGACTTAGAGAGCCGAGAGATGCTCCGTACTGCTCTCGCCGTGGAGGCACTGGCGGTACCGGGAGTCTTGGCGGGAGCCATAGCCCGACTCCCAGACCCAACGGACCACAACTTCTACGAGGTGATCGGAAAGAACAGCGGCAAGGCCATGGCATACCATGCCTCCGCCGGGGCCTACGATGTGCTCCTCATGTACGACGATTCGTGGCAATGGTCGAATGAGGAAATCAGCACCAAGCTGGATTGGAAATCCGAAGATCTGAGCTTCTACGACAAGATCCGATGGATCGGTGCCTTCGATCTCTGGTGGCTGCCTGCCCGATACCGAATGTTCGACGATTCGAGACGAATCGGACAGCTCTATCTCGACCTGCTCGCGCACGTGAACGATACAGGCTCCTGCACCGGCATGATCGTGAATCAGCGCCTAGCTCCGCTGGTCGAGATCATAGAATGGCCCGAAGGAGGGGGCTGCTGGATCGACTACATTCCTGGTGAGGGTTACGATCGGTTGATTGGAAAAGGGAAGGGGCTCAACCCGCCATTTCACTGGAGCTTGATGTTCTCGCCAACGGCTCAGATGAACAGCGGGGCCGAGTAGACCTGCTCGTCTCGCTCTAGCTCACCCATGAAAGCCTGACCAAGAGCTACTAGGCAATCGAGGCGAAGCCGATTCGCGGCGGTCCGCACACCCATCAGCTCCGTCCTCACCCTTGGTAGCGAGTCTACCCAACTCGCACACCAAAACTCGCTGTGAGCACGAGTCCTGGCGCCTCCGCTCACAGAATCTTCACCGATCGCATAGAATTGGCCTTTCCTATGATTCCACCGGCCGAGGCCGAGGATAAGGGGTGAGATCATTCCCAGAGGACGCTCCACAACGATCGACGGTGTACCTGGTGGTGGAGTGCGCCCCGTCGGTCGACGGGGGGAGATCGCTCTAGCGACCAGGGCGTTTGCCCGAAGCTGAGAGCGGCCATGTCTGACCAACAAGTCCGTCTCGCCGCTTTCGCCTGGCTCGACCAGCAAGTCGCTCGACACGGCGACGTCCTGCCTTGGTCCGTGCTCCACCAGGGATTCACCTACGAAGGCGTCCGCGTACCCCTCGTCAGCCAACAAGGCATCTTCAAGCCCAAAGTCTGCACGCTCCCCCTGTCGATCCGCACCTCACCGGGTGGCCCCTACGCTGACTCCTTCGCCGCCGACGGACTCCTCCAGTACCAGTACCGAGGCACCGACCCGAACCACCGAGAGAACGTCGGCCTTCGTGAGGCCATGCGACTCAGCCTTCCCCTCGTCTTCCTCTACGGCCACATGCCCGGCCGCTACCACGCCGTCTGGCCGGTCTTCGTCGTCGGGGATGATCCCGGCGCGCTGACCTTCACCGTGGCCGCCCACCACGACCGCCAGATGACGGAGGGGGCCTGGACAGCCGCCAGTACCCAAGTCGCCGAGCGCCGCTACGCGACCGTCGAGGTCCGCCAGCGCCTCCACCAACAGGGATTCCGCGAACGGGTACTCGGCGCCTACAAAGATAGCTGCGCGATGTGTCGCCTGAAACACCGAGAGCTACTCGACGCCGCCCACATCATTGCTGACACCGATCCGCTCGGTGAGCCGGTGGTTCCCAACGGGCTCGCGCTCTGCAAGCTGCACCACGCCGCGTTTGACCGCCACATCGTTGCAGTGGATCCGGACTATCGGATCATCATTCGGGCGGATATTTTGGAGGAGGTTGATGGACCGATGTTGAAGCATGGATTGCAGGAATTGCATGGGCATCGGATTCAGGCTCCGAAGCGGGCTGATTGGAAACCGTCGCGGGATTTCTTGGCGATGCGGATGGAAGCGTTTCTGGCGGGGTCGCCGTGAGAGCTTGGGGTCATTATGCCGCTCGCCTGCCTTGGCACCCCGATAACCTCCAACGACCCAGAACATCCCGCGGGGGCCTCCTCGAAAAATCCAACCAGGAATAGCCGACATGCGATTAAAGAACGCCACGACCCTCCAAGCAGCGGCGGCCTTTCGAAAGGCCGCACTGGAACAAGACGATTCACTCTTCACGCCAGGTAAAGCGGTCTGGACAGGCGCGGCGATCGCCGATCTCGAGCGGCGCTTCATGGACCAACCCGACACTTCCTCCGACAGCTTCTTAGAGAAGCTCGAGCGACAGCTCCAGGACGCCCCACACACCACGATCCAGTTGATGGCTGAGCTCGTTTGGCTGCACTTCCTTTCGCCTCTTGGAACCAGCGGGGACAGAAAGCGGGAGATTATCGATCAGATTCTCGCTTTCTCTGATCGCCCAGTGTCAATGCCTGCTTCCGTGGCCGCTGCGATGGACCTGGGCTTCGTTCGCGGGGGCCTTGTTTTTACGACCCAACGATTCAACAGCCTGGCGTTCCTCTTTGAGTTCAGCAAAGGCTGGAAGGCCCTCCCGGCCGAAGAGCGAACCCAAGCTCTTCAAGATCCCTGGAAGTTCAGAGAGATCATCTGGACGTTCCCCACCCATAGCGGGTACGGTCAGCGCGAAGCCATCCTCTACTTGTTCCACCCGGATACCTTCGAAGACAACATCTCCCGCGAGTCTCTGAAGAAGATCGCCGATCGCTTCTCCAGCCTCGTCACAGACCCCACCATGGAGATTCATAGGCAAGTCTTCGAAATTCGACAGAAGCTCGGCGAAGAGTATGGCGAGAACTTCAGTTTCTACGATCAGGCGATTCGGGACCGCTGGTCACCTGACACTTCTCAGTGGGGGCTCTTCGTCTACTGGGCGCGACGATTCTTCGAGAACCCTCAGTTCGATGCGGACGAACGAGACTACAAGTTCGAAGTAGCCGAGGCTCTCGCCGCGTGTCGCAAGTCGTTCCTCGAGGGCGGCCGAGACTGGCCTGACCTCCTGAAGAAGGCCGTTCAGCACAAGAGGAACAACATTACGAGCTGGCGAGCCCACGGCGAGCTACTCAAGTGGGCCACCGAGATGCCGCAGGAAGCAGGAAGAGCATTTCGTTGCCTGTGGACCGGCGATACGAGCGGACTCGATCGCATCCAGGGCTTCCTAGACCTGATGCCGGACACTATTGCTACCGGCATCAGCACTCGCTTGAATTTGGCCGTCTTTTTACACATGGCGAGCGATGCCGGCGACTACCCACCCTACCGCCGAACCCCTTTCTTGCGTGCCTACGATCTAACTGGCTTCGAGGCGCCACCGAAAGGAGCCAAGGGAGGTGAGGTCTATGGAAACGCGATCGCCTTCTTGGACCGGTTCGTCGAGGAAGCCTCGAACCGAGGGCTCGATCTTCGGGATCGTCTCGATGGCCAGGGTCTCGTCTGGGCGATCTGCAGCTCGGATGAGAACGACTATGGCTGGTCCGCCAACGACTGGAAGGGATTCCTGAAGTTTCGTGGAGACCACGTCGATGACGAGAATGGAAGCGGCGACGACGGCACGTCAACAACCGACCAACCCGAGGATTCATTGGAACAAGCCGCCGAAGATCTACTCATCGATCTGAGCCACCTCCAGCGAATTAGCGAACTCATCGAACACCGCGGACAGATCATCTTCTATGGCCCGCCCGGCACAGGGAAGACCTACGTAGCGAGAACCCTGGCCCGGGTTCTAGCCGGGAACCAAAACAACGTCAAGATTGTTCAGTTCCATCCCTCCTATAGCTACGAAGACTTCATCGAGGGCTATCGTCCAATCCTGATCGAGGGGCGCCAACCCGGGTTCCGACTGGAACCCGGCCCACTCAAACAGATCGCCCTCCAAGCCGCAGGCAAGCCGAATGAAACCTTCGTCCTGATCATCGACGAAATCAACCGCGGCAACCTAGCCAAAATCTTCGGCGAGCTGTACTACCTACTCGAGTACAGGCGCGACAGGATTCGCCTCCAGTACTCGCGTGATGAGGAGTTTTCGCTCCCGAGCAACCTCAAGATCATCGGCACGATGAACACCGCTGACCGCTCCATTGCGCTGGTCGATGCCGCTCTTCGACGCAGATTCCACTTCTTCCCGTTCTTCCCAGATAGGCCCCCTATTCAGGGCCTGCTCGCCCGCTGGCTAGCCAGACACAAGCCCGAGATGGCGGGCCTCGCTGACACTCTCGACCGAGCCAACGAACTCCTGGCCAGCCGCCACCTATCCATCGGACCGAGTCACTTCATGGACAAGGACCGGTTGACCGACGAGTGGCTCGCGACTATCTGGGAGCACTCCGTCCTCCCCTATATCGAGGAGCATTTCTTCGGTGAGGAGGATCGAGCGGCCGAGTTCACGCTCGATCGCTTGCGAGGCATCCAAGACCCTTTCAAGGAGGACAGCCTCTGAGACGCGAGGTATCCCTTCGTGAATATGAGTCGACATCCGTAGACCTCTCGGCGGAGCAGCGCGATGCGTTGCAGAACCTCGTGCCAAGTCTCGGCGTAGCTCCCGGGAGCGGCCCTCAGGGAAACTACTTGTTGACTCCAGGTTCGACCGTCGGCTCGGTTACCGTCGGTGACCTCTCCATCGAAATCCGCCCCAAGATACCCATCGATCGCCTCCTGTTTCTTGCCGCCTACACGCTAAGCCCGAAAACATGGCGGGACTGGAAGTTCGACTACGGGGAACGGCATCTCCTCCTCGAAGCAATCATCCCAGGCTTCGTCTTCCAGGTGAAACAGGCGATTCGCCGAGGTCTACTCCAAGGCTACCGATCCCGAGAAGAGACACTCGCCGGCGTGAAGGGGCGGATTCGATTTGACGACCAGCTCCGCAAGCGGTTCGGTATCGTGCCGCCCATCGAAGTCACCTACGACGACTACACCGAAGACATCACCGAGAACCAGATTCTGCGAGCCGCCATCGAAAGGCTAACCAAGCTCCGGATCCGAAACCAACAACACCGTATCTCTCTCAACCGTCTACTCCCCTCATTTGAGCGGGTTGCGGATCTCCCCCTGGCGGGAAATGCCATTCCAGACATCAGCTACTCGAGACTCAACGAGCACTATCGTCCCAGCGTCGAACTAGCTCGCCTCATCCTCCGCGCAACCTCATTCGATCTTGCCCATGGAAGGGTCCGGTCTTCGGGTTTCCTGATCGACATGAACAAGCTGTTCGAGGACTTCCTCGTAGTAGCGCTCCGTGAGACCCTCGGTCTATCCCTTCGGGCCTTCCCCCAGAATGCCAAGACCAAGCGCCTCTACCTAGACGAAGATCGAACCGTCCGACTCGAACCAGACTTTTCTTGGTGGCAGGAGGGCCGCTGTCTGTTCGTGGGCGACGCCAAGTACAAGGACCTCAGTTCCAAGGAAATCCGACACAACGATCTCTACCAACTCCTGGCCTACTTGACCGCGACCAACCTCCCCAGCGGGCTTCTGGTCTATGCAGCTGGGAAGGGCAGTACCAACTCCCATTGGATACCGCTGGCTGGCAAGACGCTGATTGTCCAGAATCTCGACCTGACACGATCACCAGACCAGGTTCTGGCCGCCATCGGAACCCTTGCCGGCGAGGTGAGGCGATTGGCCGGCGACCAAGTATCTTCGAAGGCCAAGTTACAGGCCAGCGCATGAGAATTGCCAACGGCCAGGTACGCCTTTCCGCGTCCGACATTTCCAACCACCTCGGATGTCGGCATCTAACCACGCTGAACCACCAGCTCGCCTTGAACCGCCTGGAGAAGCCAGCCTACCGCCCGGCCACAGAGGTTCTGCAGCACCGCGGGATGGAACATGAGAAGGCGTACCTCGAGCATCTCCGCAAGGAAGGGCGAGAGATCCTCGAACTTCCCGAGGCGGGGAGCGACCCTGCAAATCGACAAGCAACCCTCGAAGCCATGAAGCGGGGAGTCGACGTCATCGCGCAGGCAACCTTCTTCACCGCCGAGTGGTTCGGCCGCGCCGACGTACTACTCCGCGTCAACCACCCCAGCGCCCTCGGACCCTGGTCGTACGAAGTCGCCGACACCAAGCTCTCACAGACCACCAAAGCAGGCACGATCCTTCAGCTCTGCCTCTACTCCGAACTACTCGGCGAGGCCCAGGACCTGCTCCCGCGAGAGATGCACGTCGTTGTTCCGCGGCGGGACTTCGAACCGGAGTCCTACCGAGTCAAGGACTACCTCGCCTACTACCGACTCGTCCGCGGCCGGCTCTCCCAGGCTGTGGAGCAGGATCCCGACAGTGCAACGACCTACCCCACGCCCACCGCCCACTGCGACATCTGCCAGTGGTGGAAGAACTGCACCGATCGTCGCCGTGCGGATGACCACCTCTGTCTCGTCGCCGGGCTGGGACGCGACCACGAGACTCAGTTGAAGGATTGGGACATCCCGACTCTCACCGCCCTAGCCAACGCGGACTCAACCTTCGACCGCCCTAAGCGGGGTTCTCAATCGACCTACGAGAAGCTCCATCATCAAGCTCGGCTGCAGCTCGAGTCCCGCGGCCTTGCAGTACCACTCTACGAACTCCTCGCAATGGAACCCGAGCGAGGGTTCTGCCGCCTCCCCGAACCCTCGCCCGGCGACATCTTTCTCGACCTCGAGGGTGATGCCTTCGTCGAACCTCAAGGACTCGAGTACGTCATCGGCTGGGTGGTCGAGAACGACGGGCAACCCCACTACGAGACGATCTGGTCACTCGATGACTTCGAGGAGCGCAGCGCGTTCGACCAGTTCATGCAGTTCGTCATCGACCGTCTGCAACACTACCCAGGCCTCCACATCTACCACTACGCCCCCTACGAGCCCTCCGCCTTCAAGCGGATGATGGGCAAGCACGCCCTGCACGAAGAAGGAGTCGATGCCCTGCTGCGCGGCGGCAAGTTCGTCGATCTCTACGCTGTCGTCCGGCAGGGCCTGAGGGCCGGGGTCGAGCGTTACTCGATCAAGGACCTGGAGCCGCTCTACGGATTCGAGCGCGAACTCCCCCTCCGCGAAGCCTCTACTGCTCGCTTCGTCGTCGAAACCGCTCTCGAGATGGGCCGGCCAGAACAAATCACACGGGAGCGCCGGGCCGAGCTCAACGCTTACAACCGCGACGACTGCGTTTCGACGCTGAGACTTCGCGATTGGCTGGAGAAGCTCCGATACCAACTGACAGTCGATGGCGAAGAGATCGCCCGTCCCGCGCAAGAATCTGGCAAGCCCTCTAAGAAACTAGACGCGAAGCTTCGACAAGCTCAAGCCATTCGAGACCAACTGCTCAGCGATGTACCAACAATCGCGGAAGAGAGGAACCCCAAGCAAGAGGCACTCTGGTTACTAGCTCACATGATCGAATGGCACCGCCGCGAGATCAAGGTGAAAGTCTGGGAGAAATATCGGCTCTCCGAACTCTCTGACTTAGAAAGGCTTGACGAGCCCCGAGCAATTGGTGGTCTCGAGTTCTCCTGCCGAAACGAACTGGGAACTCCGCAGAATCCGGTCGACCGCTATACCTTTCCCCTTCAGGACTTCAACGCTAGCGACAGAGTCGCCTACGTCGACGCCGACACCAGACTGGGCACCGTGGTTGCAGTTGATAGCGATCGAGGAACTCTCGATGTCAAGAAGACACAGAAAACAGCCAAGCTGCACCCAAAGTCTCTCTTCTTCCATCGACTGATAGGAGGGGGAGCCATCGAGGAATCCATTCTGCGTCTAGCCGAGTACATTGCCGAACGCGGACTGGATGACCCAGGCCCTCACCAGGTTGCGGTGGACCTCCTCCTGCGCCGGCCACCTCGTGGCGTCCCGGCTTCCAACGGCCATCTCAGGCTCCCCGAAGAGAACCTGATCGCCTCCGCCAGTCGGATCGCATCCGCCCTAGACTGCGGAGTCCTCCCAATCCAAGGCCCTCCCGGCGCCGGCAAGACCTACACCGGGGCCAGAATGATCGTTGAACTGGTACGTCAGGGCAAGACAGTTGGGATTACTGCTCTAAGCCATAAGGTCATCCGACACCTGCTCGACGAAACCATCGTCGCCTCACAAGAAGGCGAAGTCGACCTCCGTGCCGTCCAGAAAGTGGGGGGCGACCACGGCGAACTAGCCAAGGATGGCCCCATTATCGAAACCGAAGACAACGATCGAGTTGCCAGTGCGCTCGCCTCGGGGGAGGCTCAAGTGGGGGCCGGAACAGCCTTCCTGTGGGCCCGGCCCGATCTGGCGAACAGCGTCGACGTCCTCGTAGTCGACGAAGCCGGCCAAATGGCGCTTACCATTGCCCTCGGCGCCGCCCAAGCCGCCAAGAGCATCATCCTCGTCGGCGACCCCCAGCAACTCGAACAACCAACCCAAGGCGCCCACCCCGAAGGTGCCGACAAAGCTGCCCTCGACCATCTGCTGGATGGTCGGCAGACTGTCCTCCCCGATCGAGGCCTCTTTCTCGATCACACGTGGCGCCTTCACCCCTCGATCTGTTCCTTCACCTCAGAGATGTTTTACGAAGGCCGCCTCCACGCCCGTCCCGGACTAGAGCACCAGGCTATCGTCGGGCGCGGACCGTTGAGTGGAAGCGGACTGACCTACCTTCCCACAATCCACGCTGGCAACCAGAGCTCTGCACCTGAAGAAGTCGACATCATCGCAAAGCTGGTTGAACAGACACTGGTTGCCGACACCCATTGGACCTCCTCAGACGGTTCGCACCAGCCCTTGACACTAGGCGACATCCTGATCGTCGCCCCCTACAATGCACAAGTGATGCTGCTCTCCCAAAGGCTGCCCAACGCCAAGGTCGGCACGGTCGACAAGTTCCAAGGCCAAGAAGCCCCGGTAGTCATCTACTCGATGACGAGCTCTACCCCTCAGGACGCTCCCAGGGGCATGGAGTTTCTATACAGCCGCAGTCGGCTAAACGTGGCAACCTCCCGCGCAAGGTGTCTATGTGTTCTCGTCGGCAGCCCTGCTCTATTCGAACCAGATTGTCGGACCCCGCGGCAGATCGAACTGGCCAACGCACTCTGCTACTACCTGGAGCACGCCTCGAAAGTCACTCTTGGGGATTGATCAGAAGCAGCACGAACGATGAAACTCAGCAGCAACAACAGATCCAGCCGAGTGCTTGACGCCCTAGAGTTGGCACTTGGCCTAAAGGGCTGCTCCCTGTCATGACGGTCGCGATCTCATTGTTCGCTTTCGCTGAACTGACGCCCGAGACTCTCGGCCCAGCACGCTGTCGGCTTCGCGTACCGCCGGGGAGCGCATGAGGATTCTTCACAACACCGGCACGGATCGTGTTCTTGACCTCGCTCGCCCGATCCTCGCGCCGGACACCAAGCTTGACGTCGTGACGCCCACGCTTTCCCTCTTTGCGTTTGCGGAGCTCCGCGATGAACTCGCGAAGGTCCAGGGTGTGCGGATGGTACTTCCGACTCCTGGAGACGAACTAGGGCTATTTGGCTCCACAGCCGATCGCTCAGCTCGCAACCGACTCCAAGCTCGATGGCTCGCAGCGCAATGTGCGTCCTGGCTCCGCACGAAGGCAGAGCTGCGCCACGCCTCCGGTCCGATCCCCCAGGGGACCATGGTCATTCGCGACACGGCCGCGAACCCTCTTCAGGTTATTCTTGGCTCCTTCTCGTTCAGTACGGAGGGCCTCGGCATCACACCGGGCAACCCCATGAGCCTGATTCAAGCCTCGGAGAACCAGGTCGAGAGCACGGCCCTCTCAGGTTGGTTCGACTCCCTCTGGTCTAGCTTGCCCCCGACCGATGGCAGCTCCCCCACAGTCCTCGACACCCTCGACGAGGTGGCATCGCACCGAGCGCCATTCGCTATCTACTCGTTGGTGCTTCAACACCTCTTCGGCTCTCGAGGAGACGAGCTCGACGAGGAGCAAGTCGTCAAGTCTGCCACTGGCATCCGGCGCACCGTGGTTTGGCAAAAGCTCTACAAATTCCAACGAGACGGGGTAGTTGGTGCCATCGACAAGCTCAACCGCTTTGGCGGCTGCATCATCGCGGACAGCGTGGGTCTTGGGAAGACCTTCGAGGCGCTAGCCATCATCAAGTACCACGAGCTGCGCAACGACCGTGTCCTCGTTCTCTGCCCCAAGCGCTTGCGCGACAACTGGACGCTGTATCGCGCGAATGATCGCCGGAACATTCTGGCCTCAGACCGCTTCAACTACGACGTGTTGAACCACACCGACCTCTCCCGGGATGGTGGGCTCTCTGGCGACATCGACCTTGCGCATGTGAACTGGGGCAACTACGACCTCGTCGTCATCGACGAGTCTCACAACTTCCGCAACAAGCGCACGCCTCGCCAGGGCAGCGAAACCCGCTATGACCGCTTGATGCGTCAGATCGTGCGCGAAGGCGTCAAGACCCGTGTGCTAATGCTCTCAGCAACCCCTGTGAACAACCGGCTTGCCGACTTGCGCAACCAGATTGCCTTCGCCACGGAAGGAAACGACGCCGCCCTCGAGGACCACGGTATTGCCAGCATCGCTGGGACAACTCGCTTTGCGCAAAAGCAGTTCAACCGATGGCTGGACATGCCGGAGGCCACGCGGACGCCGAGCCGCCTGGTCGAGATGCTCGGGTTCGACTACTTCACCCTGCTCGACACCCTCACCATCGCCCGCTCGCGGCGCCACATCGAAAAGTACTACGGCACCGAGGAGACCGGGGAGTTCCCCGAGCGTCTGAAGCCCGTCAACATCAAGGCCGATGTCGACAGCACGGGCGCCTTCCCGGCCGTGCGCGACATCAACCAGGAGATTCGGCGTCTGCACTTGGCGTCCTACGCGCCGCTTCGCTACGTCCTGCCCCACCGCCAGAAAGCATACGACGAGAAGTACAGCACCGAGATACGTGGCGGCGAGGGATTCTTCCGCCAGGTGGACCGCGAGGAAAGCCTCATTCACCTGATTCGCATCAACGTTCTCAAACGCATGGAGAGCGCCGTTTCATCCTTCGCACTCACGATCGAGCGCCAACTTCGCGACGTTGAGGCGACCATCGAACGCATCGACGCCCAGAGCGAGGATCTCGATGAGATCGACATCAGCGACATTGACCTCGAGGACCCCGCCTTCGAGAGCCTTCTCGTGGGCCGCAAAGTCAAGGTGCTCTTGAACGACGTCGACCTTGTGCGCTGGAAACAGGACCTCATCGAGGACCGGAACCGCTTGGCGACACTTCACTCGACTGCCTGTAGTGTCAAACCGGAAATGGACGCGAAACTCATCGCACTGCGGGAGGTGATCTGCGCCAAGTGCCTGAGCCCTATCAACCCAGGCAACCGGAAAATTGTCATCTTCACCGCCTTCGCCGATACCGCACAGTACCTCTACGCCCAGCTTGCCCCTTGGGCTTCGCAGGAGCTCGGTATCGAGGCTGCACTGGTCACGGGGAGCGGGCGCAACAAGAGCACGCTGTCTGGTCTCCGCAAGGATCTGGCCTCGATCCTCACCGCGTTTGCACCACGGGCCAAGGAACGACCCGAAGAGCTCGCGTCTGAAGGCAACCTCGACCTTCTCATCGCAACCGACTGCATCTCCGAAGGGCAGAATCTCCAGGACTGTGACTGGCTGATCAATTACGACATCCACTGGAACCCGGTGCGCATCATCCAGCGCTTCGGCCGCATCGATCGCCTTGGGTCCCCCAACGAGCGCATCCAGCTCGTCAACTTCTGGCCGAACATGGAGCTCGAAGAGTACCTCGACCTCGAGCAACGCGTGAGCGGGCGCATGGTGTTGCTCGACATCTCCGCGACCGGCGAGGAGAACCTCATCGAGAGGCAGTCCGGCGACCCGATGAACGACCTCGAATACCGGCGCAAGCAACTCTTGAAGCTGCAAGACGCGGTCATCGACCTCGAGGATCTCTCGACCGGCGTCTCCATAGCAGACCTCACGCTTACCGACTTCCGCATCGACCTTGCGGAGTACCGGCGAGAGCACCCAAACGTGCTCGATGCCCTACCCCTTGGAGTTAGCGGCGTGACCACGAGCAGGGACGCCGACGTTGAGCCCGGCATCATCTTCTGCCTGCGAGCCGAAGGCCCCGCCGCGGCCCGCGCAGCGGAGCCCGGCTACTCCCTAGCCCCCTACTACCTTGTCCACGTGGGCCAAGACGGGAGTGTCGTGCTCCCCTACTCCCAGACCAAGCAGATCCTCGACCGCCTGAAGCGCCTTTGTGTGGGCCGGGATCTCCCCGACGCCGATGCCTGTGCGCGCTTCGACGAGGACACTCGTGACGGGAAGGACATGCGAGGCCCCCAGCAGCTCTTGGCAACCGCGGTGGCGTCCGTCGTTGGCAAGACCGAAGAGCGTGCCATCTCCAGCCTCTTCACCCCGGGGGGCACCCACGCGATGAAGGGAGAATTCGCGGGCAACGAAGACTTCGAGGTCGCAGCCTTCTTCGTTGTGTTGCCAGAGACAGCAGCTCAGAAGGCCTCGTCATGAACGCCGCTGACTGCATTGCAGCGCTCGACCTGCCCTTGGGCGCGCTCGTCGACCAACGCGTTCCCAAGAAGACATTGGCCGAGTACGGAGCTACCTCCGCAGCATCACGCCGCAGCATCCAGGAAGGTATCGAATCGCTTCGTTGGGTCGCAGCCCTCAAGCCGTCAACGGCCGGCATTCCCGCCCACGCCGACGCTGTGCGCGAGTACCTCGAGATCGCCGTGCTTCATCTGCTTCTGCGGCCGGTGGCCAAGGCCTCCCAACTCCTGCCCTTCATTCACCGTACCATTCCGTACCCCATCCTGCTCCTGTTCTCAGACGAAGAGCATTTTGGGCTCTCACTGGCCCACAAGCGCTGGTCTCAGGCGACGAGCGGCGATGTCGTTGTAGATGGTGACATTGTCACGTTCCGCATTGACGAGGGCGTTCCATCAGAGGCTCTCGCCGAGTTCCTCGCAGCGCTATCGCTGGCCAAGCAGCCCCGCAACACACTGTACGAACTCTATCAAGGCTGGCTCGACACCGTGCTAGCGCTGCAAGCGGCCTGTATCCTAGGGGACTTTAGCCTACCGCGCTCGCGGGAGCACGCTGACGCCCGCAGCAACGCCTTGCAGGAGTGTGTGCGCTTGGAGTCGGAGATGGCCTCACTGCGCGCCGCGGCTGCTCGGGAAAAGCAGCTCCCTCGGCGAGTCGAACTCAACCTCCAATTGAAACGCCTCGGTGATGCGCATGCAGCCGCTCGGGCACGAATGAAATCATGACAAGGAAGTCTGCATGAAGAAGCTCACCCCAGAGGACCCCATAACTCATTCGGCCGACGTGGTCGCTGAAAACGTCGAGCATTTGCGCTCGCTCTTCCCCGAGGCCTTCACCGAAGGCAAGGTCGACTTCGAGGTGCTCAAGCAACTCCTTGGTGGCCTCGTCGATGAACGCGAGGAAAAATACGGCCTCAACTGGCATGGGAAACGCCAAGCACGGCAGCTCGCCCTGACACCAAGCACAGGGACGCTTCGGCCGTGCCCCGAAGAGAGCGTCGATTGGGCCACGACGCAGAACCTGATGATCGAAGGGGACAACCTCGAGGTGCTGAAGCTGCTTCAGAAGAGCTACTCAGGCAAGGTCAAGCTGATCTACATCGACCCGCCGTACAACACCGGCAAGGACTTCGTCTACCCGGACGATTTCCGCGACAGTATTCGAAACTACCACGCGCTCACAGGGCAAGTCGATGGCGAGAATGGGAAGTTCACGTCCAATACGGAGTCTTCGGGCCGCTTCCACACCCATTGGCTAAACATGATGTATCCACGCCTGCGGCTCGCCAAGAGTCTCTTGCGCAAGGATGGCCTCTTGTTGATCTCTTCGGATGAAACAGAAGCAGATAACATCAAGCGCATCTGCGACGAGTTGTTTGGGCCCGAGAACTTTGTTGAGCGTGTTGTCTGGAAGAACAAGTACGGTTCCGGAGCGCTCACAAAGGGCTTTGCCAATGTCCATGAGTACATCACCGTATACTCATCATCTCCAATTGAATACCTGGCCGCCCCCTTGGATGAAGAGCAACGCTCCGCCTACAAGTTGCGCGATGAAAAGTATACGGTGCGCGGCGGATACCTTACTCAGCCACTCGCCACAACGAGCAAGGACCCACGGCCCAATCTTGTTTATCCGGTGATGCACCAAGGCAGCGAGATTTGGCCGGAAAGACAGTGGATTTGGTCGCGTGAGCGGCTTGAAGCGGCACAGTCCAACGACGAGCTTGTCATCAATGAGAGTCGTGGCAAGTTCAGCGTGCGCTCGAAGCAGTATCTACGGGATGAGAATGGGGTTGAGCGTTTAGGCAAGCCTCTTTCGCTGATGAATGGACCATTCAACCAAGAGGGAACGAAGGATATCGCCGAACTGTTCTCTGAGAAGGTCTTTTCTTTCCCGAAACCGGCGGCCTTAATTCAGTATTTCGTTGCCCTTGTTATCGGGGAAGAATCAGAGAAGGACGGCATCTATCTCGACTTCTTTGCCGGGTCTGGCACCACAGGGCAGGCGGTAATGGAGCAGAACGCTAAGGATGGAGGGCATCGGCGCTACATTCTCGTTCAGCTCCCAGAGCCTCTCGATGCAAGGTCGTCCGACCAGAAGATTGCCTGTGAATTCTGTGACCGGCTAGAGAAGCCTCGAAACATTGCGGAGCTCACCAAGGAGCGCTTGCGGCGCGCCGGACAAAGAGCCAGGAAGAAGTCGCCGATGTTTGCAGGAGACCTCGGCTTCCGGGTCTTCAAACTCGACCGATCCAACATCCGTGCCTGGGACCCCCAGCCCGAGGACCTCGAGCATGCTCTCTTTGATGGGGTGGATCACCTTCTCGAGGGGCGCACAGAACAAGACGTCCTCTACGAGCTCCTGCTGAAGCTCGGGCTCGACCTCTGTGTTCCCATCGAGGAACGCACCATCTCAGGTAAGCCCGTTCACTCTATCGGTGCAGGAACTCTACTGGTCTGTTTGGCCAAGGAGATTGCAGCAGATGAGGTTGAGGCCTTGGCGCTCGGTATGGCCGCTTGGCACGAAGAGCAGTGCCCCGCAGGCGACACCACTGTTGTCTTTCGTGACAGCGCGTTCGCCAATGACGTTGCCAAGACGAACATCGCAGCCATCCTCGAGCAACATGGCCTCGAGACTGTGAGGAGCTTGTAGGCCCGTGGCAATGAAGCTCCACTTCGAACCGAACCTCGACTATCAGCTCCAAGCGATCGAGGCGGTTTGTGACCTCTTCCGCGGCCAGGAGACCTGTCGCACGGAGTTCACGGTAACTCGCCCTTCGACCGACGGCGCTTCCCTTATACCTGGGACGGGGAGTGACCTGGGGTTGGGCAACCGGCTGTCGCTGCTCGACGACGAGATTCTCGCTAACCTCAAGGCCGTCCAGCTCCGCGGCGGCCTGGCTCAGTCTGGCACCCTCGCATCCGGTGACTTCACCGTCGAGATGGAGACCGGCACCGGCAAGACCTATGTCTACCTGCGCACCATCTTCGAGCTCAACAAGCGCTTCGGCTTCACCAAGTTCGTGATCGTCGTGCCCTCGATTGCCATCAAGGAGGGGGTCTACAAGGCGCTCCAGATGACCGAGGACCATCTCAAGGGGCTCTACGCAGGCACTCCCTACGACTATTTCCTCTACGACTCCTCGAAGCTCGGCCAGGTCCGCAACTTCGCGACCAGCTCGCAGATTCAAGTCATGGTGGTGACCGTTGGCGCAATTAACAAGAAGGATGTCAACAACCTCTACAAGGAGAGCGAGAAGACCGGCGGAGAAAGGCCTATCGACCTTATCAAGGCGACGCGGCCCATCGTGATCGTCGACGAGCCTCAGTCCGTGGACGGTGGCCTCAAGGGCAAAGGGCGCAAAGCACTCGAGGCTATGAACCCGCTCTGCACGCTCCGCTACTCGGCCACTCATGTCGAAAAGCACCACATGGTCTATCGGCTCGACGCCGTGGACGCCTACGAGCAAAAGCTGGTGAAGCAAATCGAGGTAGCCGCGGCCACCGTCGAGGACGCCCACAACAAACCCTACGTTCGGTTCATCTCCGCCGCCAACCGACGAGGCACCATCTCCGCAAGGGTTGAGCTTGACGTCGAAACCAGGACCGGCGTGCGTCGCAAAGAGGTCAGCGTTCAAGACGGCGACGATCTCGAGCAGACGACCGGCCGCGCGATCTACCAGGACTGCCGCATCGGGGAGATTCGGGTTCCGAAGGGCTCAGAGTCCCTCGAGCTTCGCGTCCCGGGCGGTGAACACTACCTCGCCAAAGGGGAAGCTTGGGGCGATATCGATCCACTTGCGATGGCTCGCGAGATGATTCGTCGTACCATCCGCGAACACCTCGACAAGGAGAAGCGCCTCCGGCCTCAAGGCATCAAGGTCCTATCTCTCTTCTTCATCGACGCGGTGAACCGCTACCGAAGCTACGACGACGACGGCAACCCGGTCAAGGGAGACTACGCGCTTATCTTCGAGGAAGAGTATCGCCGCCTGGCGAGACACCCCGACTACCGCACGCTCTTCGGAGAGGTGGACCTGGATGCAGCGGCGCAGGAGGTCCACAACGGATACTTCTCCATCGACAAGAAGGGCGGCTGGACCGACACGGCCGAGAACAACCAGTCGAACCGAGACAGCGCTGAGCGGGCCTACAACCTGATCATGAAGGAGAAGGAGCTTCTCCTAAGCTTCGAGACCCCACTCAAATTCATCTTCTCTCACTCTGCCTTGCGAGAGGGTTGGGACAACCCGAACGTGTTCCAGATCTGCGGCCTACGCGACATTCGCAGCGAGCGCGAACGCCGCCAGACCATCGGTCGCGGCCTACGCCTGTGCGTGAATCAGGACGGCGTCCGTCTTCGCGGGTTCGAAGTCAACACGCTCACCGTAATCGCCACGGAAAGCTACGAACAGTTCGCCGAGAACCTCCAGAAGGAAATCGAGGCCGACACCGGCATCCGCTTCGGCGTCGTGGAACCGCACCAGTTTGCAGCGATCACGACCCTAGGCGACGGAGGCCAAGCCGTCGCACTCGGGTCTGACCAGTCCAGGCTCATCTGGGAGTATCTCAAGGATCAAGGCCACATCGATGCCAAGGGTCGCGTCCAGGACTCGCTTCGAGAGGCCCTCAAGCAGGGGACCCTCGAGGTCCCCGAGGACTTCGCTCCGCAGCTCGAGCAGATTGCTGAAGTGCTCAAGAAACTCGCGGGTCGCCTCGAGATCAAGAATGCCGACGAGCGCCGCCCCGTGCGGCCCCGTCAAGCTGTCCTCCATAGCGAGGAGTTCAAGGCGCTCTGGGAGCGGATCAAACACAAGACCACTTACCGGGTCGAGTTCGACAACGAGAAGCTCCTCGAGCGGTGTGTGCGTGCTCTTCAGAATGCTCCACACATCCCAAAGACGCGTCTTCAGTGGCGCAAGGCCGACCTCGCCATCGGCAAAGCTGGCGTTGAAGCCTCAGAGCGAGAAGGAGCCGCGACTGTACTCCTCGACGAAGGCGACATCTCTCTCCCCGACATCCTGACGGACCTGCAAGATCGCACGCAGCTCACCCGGCGAAGCATCTACCGCATTCTGGTAGGCAGTGAGCGCCTCGATGACTTCAAGCGTAACCCTCAACAGTTCATCGAACTCGCCGCGGACGCCATCAACCGCTGTAAGAGAATGGCTCTCGTTGACGGCATCAAGTACCAACGCCTCGGCGACGAGTACTACGCCCAAGAGCTCTTCGAGCAAGAGGAACTCACGGGCTACCTCAAGAATATGCTCGAGGAGACCCAGAAGTCCGTCTACGAGCAGGTGGTCTACGACTCCGACACCGAGCGCACCTTCGCCGACCAACTCGAGAAGAACGACGCTGTTCGGGTCTACGCGAAGCTCCCAGGCTGGTTCAAGATCCCGACGCCTCTCGGGCCCTACAACCCCGACTGGGCCGTGCTGCTGCGGACCGAAGCAGGCGAGCGTCTGTACTTCGTGGTCGAGACCAAGAGCAGCCTCTTCCATGAAGACCTCAGAGACAAGGAAGGTGCCAAGATCGAATGCGGAAAGGCCCATTTCGGAGCCTTGCATGTGAGCGAAGAGCCTGCTGAGTACATCGTGGCTCGCTCGGTGGATGACGTGCTGGGGCGTAGGTAGGTGCAGGCTCAGGTGAGGGTGCCCGATGGCGCGCGCGATCATGTATTGCAAACCGGGACTGAGAGTAGCCGTACGCTGACGTTGACCTCGCAGGGCTTCGCGAGCCAATGAGGCGGCTCTATTCGGTCAGGTTCTGGGTGGATCGCGAAGAGGAAGGGGCAGCTCCGAGGTTTCGCACCGTAGCCGACGCTTGCCTTAGGTGGGGCACTGACCCAAGGCGCTTTCCGGGCGAGATCGATAGCGGTGGCGCGGGGACCCCTTTTCGCCAGATTCCTAGAACCGAATCGCAGGGGTCTCGCTTCGAGGCACTAGTCGACGATACTGAGGCCCCGACGGAGTGGGGCCTGAAGCTCTCCCACGTGGATAGAGTTGATGAGGACATCCGCTGGACAACCGAGCTGTCGGCACGGCGCGAGATGGATGGCCGCGTCGACTTTCTCTGCGTGGTCTACGTGGGCCGTGACGGGCAACGTGTGGCACCGATCGATCGGGATCCCGCCGCCCCGAAAATAGTCCGGGAGTTGATTCACTCCTTTCCCTGCCGAGTTGATCGACAGCTCTCCATGATATCGAGGCCGCTCGCGCCGGAGAACACGTTGGCCTTCGTTGACTTCTTACGCTCTCCAGACCGTCGCCTCCCCATCATCTTCCTGAGTGCTCAGAACCGCGGTGACCGACCACTAGCTGATCCTGAAGCCATTGCTAGCTGGGTCGGAGGCCTAGCTCACTGCTATCACGCGACGACTCGCTTCACCAGTCGAACCCTAGAAGACCGGCACCTGCTGCCCCACCACCTCAACGCCTGGGATGGGGCGGTTCGAATCTACTGGCCCCAGTTTTCCTACCAAGACGACCCCTACCATCATCGGATGTGGTCGCCTAGATCTGTGGAGGCCTCTCGTGCGCGTATGCACTTCGAAATTCTCCACCCCGTGTCGCTCGCTGCCGCTCCAGTCTTTGAGCGAAATGCTCCGTCTTGGCCGACCCTCGAGAGATCTGTCCGGCGGCGTGAGTTCGAGAAAAAGGGTGCGGACGCTGGTGCCTGGGCCAAACTCTGCGAGCAAGAAGCCCAGTCGATGGAGCAGGAAAATCAACAGCTGACAAAGACCAATGTGGATCTGGAGGCAGCGCTGTCGGAAGCCAAGAGCCAATTACATGATCTAGAGCGAAGATGCGAAGGCCTACAGGCGAGTCTGATCGAGGTCCAGAAGACACGTGCTCAACCGCTCGATGAGCAACTGGCTCCCGAAGATCTGTCAGAGGCGGTTGCGAGGGCTGAGGCACTGTATCCCGCTGAGCTGACCCTCGCCCTAAACGGCGCTTCTGAGGTGCGGGGAAATCCCTTTGAGAGACCGCTCGAAGCGTTACAAGCGCTCGAGTTCCTGGCCCATGTATGGCGACCGATGAAGCTTGGTACGAGCGCAAAGAGTGTCGATCTTGATATCGAACTGAGAGAGCGTTGTGGCTGGAAGTACCGGTCCAGCCAGAGTGAGCAAACCATGAAGAAGTACCGAAGCGAATACACGACCACCGTGGATGGGAAGATATTCTGGTTGGGTCCACACATCGCAACCCGCTCCGCAAAAGACCCGAAGCACTCCCTGCGAATCGCCTTCAACTGGGACGAACGATGCGAGAGAGTTGTCGTGGGATATATCGGCCAACACCAGCGGACCGATGCCAGCTGAGGCCCGACCTGGCACCCCCTGAAGCTGCACTAAGGACCAATACCTTGATCACCCCTGCCCCACCCTCAACACTCCAAGAACTCAACCGGAACGATCCCCAGCACGCCCGGCTGATCGTCGAAGAACGACTGCTTCCAGACCCAGAGT
>JAIOJS010000487.1 GCA_019911795.1 Thermoanaerobaculia bacterium
TCGTTGCGCTTGGAGCTGGAGACTGAGCGTCTCCCCAGTTCGGTGTGGTTTCCCGAAGTGCCCTTCCAGTCGCTCAATGTGGCGACCATCCACGGTGGTAGCGCCATCAACATCGTGCCGGACCGCTGCGCGGTGGGCTTCGGGGTACGGCTGCTCCCCGGGGTCGATGTCACTGCCCTGCTCGATCGGATTCGCGACGCTGTTTCGTCTTCTCTCGGAGGGTTCCCGTATGGCCTCGAGATCCTCTCCCTGAGTCCGCCGATGGAACTCCCCGAGGCGTCGACCCTCTTTGCCGAGCTGTCGGCAAGCTGTGAATCCTGCGACTCCACCTCGACCGATCCCGCGGCGGTGTCGTTTGCCACCGACGCCGGTTGGTTCCAGGAGCTCGACATGGAGTGCGTGCTCTACGGCCCAGGGTCGATCAAGGTAGCCCACCGTCCCAATGAGTTCGTGCCCCGGGCGGACCTCAACGTCGCCCGGGAAGCCCTAGGGGGCTTTATCCAACAACAACTTCTTTGATTGTGGCCGCGACCAGCCCAGCGGAAGTTGTTGTAAACGACTAGAATTCCACGGCTTGATAAGAAACCCGCGTCCGCTTGGACTTGAGTTCCGGTCGGATCCACGATAGAACCAGATCCTCGCCCACTCGCAAACTACTTGAAGACACTGTCACTATGAAGACACTGTCACTATGAAGCTGTCACTATGAAGACACTGTACGGTCATCGAGACCTCATCCTCTACCTCGTCGCTCGCGACCTCAAGGTGAGGTACCGCCGGAGCGTCATTGGACTGGTCTGGACCATGTTGCAGCCGCTGCTCACCATGGCGGTGCTGGCGGTGGTGTTCTCCAGCCTGTTCCGTTTCAATATCCGGAACTACCCGGTCTACGCCCTCGCCGGGATTCTCTTCTTCAACTTCTTCCAGCAGAGCATCATCACTTCGATGAACAGCCTGCGCGGCAATGCGGGTTTGATCACCAAACTCCCGGTGCCCACCGCCGTCTTTCCCATCTCCACCGTGCTGTCAGGGGTCGTCAATCTGCTCCTCGCCTGCGTGCCTCTGGTGGCGATCGTCTTGATCACCGGACATCCGATCAAGCCGGCGATCCTCTTTCTACCGGTCTCGATTCTCATTGCGGCCGTCTTTACGTTGGGGGCCGGGTTGATCCTGTCGCCGCTCGCCGCCTTCTTCCACGATATCGTCGAGTTGGTCGGGGTGTTCATGACCCTTCTGATGTACATGACGCCGTCTTTCTATCCGATGACGATCGTGCCCGAGAAGTTCCTCTGGGCGGTACGCTACAACCCGGTGCGGTCGATCATGGAGGTCTTCCGCGACCCGATCTACTACGGCAAGATCCCACCGATGAACCACCTGCTCCTCGCCAGCGGCCTCGCCTTGGTCGCCCTGGCGATCGGTGTCTTCACCTTCCGCCGGATGAGCGACCGCATCGCTCTCTACGTTTGATGGGCTCTCCGCAATCAATGGTGAGGCTGTTTTGATGTCCGATACTCCCCCATCTACCGAGCCGGTATCCGAAACCTCGGATGCCGCGACGACTGCCGACGGCTACATCGTCGATCTGGACCACGTCAGCCTTTGCTATCGTCTGGCCAAGCAACGAATCCCGTCGATCAAGGACTACGCCATCCACTGGATGCGCGGCGCCCTGGTCTACGAGCAGCTGTGGGCTCTCAAGGATGTAACGTTGAAGATCCGCCGCGGCGAGACGGTCGCCATCGTCGGACGCAACGGCGCCGGCAAGAGCACCATGCTCAAGGTGATCTCGGGGGTCCTCAAGCCGACAAAAGGAACCGCCAGCCGGCAGGGGCGCATCTCCCCGATCTTGGAACTCGGCACCGGCTTTGACTTCGAGCTGAGCGGGATCGAGAACATCTACCTGAACGGTCTGCTCCTCGGGCGGAGTCGCAAGGAGATCGACGAGAAGGTCGAGGACATCATCGAGTTCTCGGGCCTCAATGACTTCGTGCGCTCACCGATCCGCAACTACTCGTCGGGCATGGTCGCCCGTCTGGGGTTCTCGATCGCCACCGCTTGGGTGCCGGAGGTACTCGTGCTGGACGAGGCGCTGTCGGTCGGCGACAACCGCTTCGTACCGCGTTGTGAGGAGCGGCTGGCGCGCTACCGTGAAGCCGGCAGCACCCTGCTGATGGTCTCGCACAACCACGCCTCGCTCGCCGAGTTCTGTACCCGCGCCATCTGGTTGGAGCAGGGTCAACTGCTCGCCGACGGACCGATCCACGAGGTCCTCGCCAAGTACCTCGATTTCGCCGCGCATGGCGACGACGACATTCCCGCCCAGCTTACCGAGCAGGTCACAGCGCCGTGACTCGCGAGGGCAGCGGTGCGCTGACCCTTAGCGTCGTCATCCCGGTCTACAACGAGCTCTACCTGGTCGAGGAGCTCCTCCGACGGGTCCTGGACGTCGAGTGTCCCGAACTGGCGGGCCTCCAGGTCATCGTGGTCGACGACGGGTCCACCGACGGAACGCGCGAACTGCTCCAGGGCTTTGCGGCGAGCGATCCGAGGATCCAACTAATCCTGCAGCCGGAGAACGCCGGCAAAGGGGCGGCGGTGCGCCGGGGGATCGCCGAGGCGACCGGAGACTTGACCGTCATCCAGGACGCCGACCTGGAGTATGACCCCGCGGACTATGAGCGACTGATCCGCCCGTTCGTCTACGACGGGGCTGATGTGGTGTATGGATCCCGCTTTCTCAGCGGCGAGCGTCGCCGGGTCCTGTACTTCCGGCACACCATGGGAAATCGGCTGATCACGCTGCTGTCGAACCTCTTCACCGATCTCAACCTCACCGACGTCGAGACCTGCTACAAGATGTTCAGGACCTCGTTCCTGCAGTCGATTCCCATCCGCTCCGACGACTTCGGCATGGAGCCGGAGATCACCGCCAAGATCGCCAAGCGCAACGCTCGCGTGTTCGAAGTGCCGATCAGCTACATGGGCCGCACCTACCGTGAGGGCAAGAAGATCGGCTGGCGCGACGGGGTCAAGGCGCTCTACGTCATCGTCAAGTACTGGGTGGTCGACGACCTCTACGTCGAGGACGAGTACGGCTCGCACATCCTCACCGAGTTGGAGAGTGCGCAGCGCTTCAATCGTTGGATGGCGGACGCTATCCGCCCCTGGGTAGGCGATCGGGTCCTCGAGATCGGGGCGGGAATCGGCAATATCACCCACTGGCTGGTTCCGCGACACCGCTACCTCGCCACCGACATCAACCCGCACTACCTTCATGTCCTGCAGAACCAGAGCGCGGGACGGCCCTACCTCACGGTGGACAAGGCAGACCTCGATCGCCCCGAGGACTTCGAGGACTGGCACGAGAAGTTCGACAGCGTCGTTTGCCTCAACGTACTGGAGCACGTCCCCGATCCCAACCGTGCACTCTCCAACATGGCTTCGACCCTGGCGTCGGGGGGGCGTTTGGTTCTCTACGTGCCGCAGGGACCGTGGCTGTACTGCAGTCTCGACGAGGCGCTCGACCATCGGGTCCGCTACGACCGGGCCAGTCTTCGCCAACAGATGGAGGGCGCGGGCCTGACCATCGAGACGATCCAGTACTTCAACAAGACCGGCGTCCCCGGCTGGTTCTTCAACGGCAAGATCCTGCGCAAGCGCAACCTCAACAAGTTGCAGCTCAAGATCTTCGATACCTTGATGCCGGTCATCCGCCGAGTCGACCGCTTCCTGCCCTGGCCCGGACTTGGGCTGATCGCCATCGGCCGCAAGCCCTGACGTCGTGGTCGAAGCTCGTCCACAGACCTTAGTGCCGGACCTAGCCTGGTCTGGAGACGCCTTCCGCGATGATCGCGCGATCGTCCTCGACTCCGAGGGCCGGCAACTGCGCCAAGTCGCCAAGGAAGGGGCCGAGGGGACCCGACTTCCCGGAGAGGCCCTGCTTCCAGGCTTCGTCAACGCCCACTCCCACGCCTTTCAGATCGGCCTCCGAGGCCACGGTGAGACCTTCCCCAGTGGACAGGGCAGCTTCTGGACTTGGCGCGAGGCGATGTACGAACTGGTGACGGGCATGACCCCGGACCGCCTCTACGCCTCGAGCAAGCAGGCCTTCGACGAGATGCTCGCCGCCGGGATCACCAGCGTCGGGGAGTTTCACTACCTCCACCACCTGAGTGATGGGCTCGACTTCGAAGGCGACAGCGTGGTCCTGGACGCGGCCCACGACGCCGGGATCGGCATCGTTCTCCTCGTCGTCTACTACGCCACCGGTGGCATCGGACAGCCCTTGGGTCCGGCGCAACGGCGCTTCGCTACTCCGGATGTGGAGAGCTTCTGGCGTCACATCGACCGCCTCGGAGGCAAGCTTCGGAGTTCGCGGCAGAGCCTCGGGATCGCTCCCCACAGTATCCGCGCGGTGCCGCGTGATGCTCTGCGAGAGCTTTGGACGGAGGCGAGACGACGGTCGCTGCCGGTCCACATGCACGTGGAAGAGCAGCGACGTGAGATCGAGGACTGTAAGAGTGCCTTCGGGATGACACCGATGGAGATCCTGCTCGGCGATCTCGCCGAAGCTGGTGGAGGCCTCGACGGCTTGACCGCTGTCCACTGTACCCACACTCCCGCCGATCAACTCGCCCGCTACTTCGCGGCCGGGGGACGCGCCTGCATCTGTCCCCTCACCGAGGGCAACCTCGGCGATGGACTGCCCTCGCTCGCCGAAGCGCTTGCGGAGGATCCGACCCGGGTGGGCCAGGTCTGCCTGGGAA
>JAIOJS010000488.1 GCA_019911795.1 Thermoanaerobaculia bacterium
TCGAGTCGACGATAGCGGTCCCAGGCCAATGCCAGAAGCTCGGGTTGATTGAGTGGCGTCACCAGGTCGGGCAGGTCGGAGCGCATCAGCAGCCCTAGCTCCAGCAAGCCGCTCGGTGAGATCCAACGGGTGTTTCCGGCCATCGCCGATGGGCTGTCGTAGGGAGAGCCACCGAAGCCTGTCGGTCCCACCGGTAGCATCTGCCATACCGTCTGATCGTGGGCGGCGAGCCATTCGACAAAGCGTCGTGCGGGGGCGCCCAGGTCGCCTCGACCGCCGGTCTCAGGCAGGGAGGTGGGGTGGAGTAGGACCCCGGAGGCCCGGGGCTGTCCTAGGACACTTTCCAGAGCGTGACAGGAGTTGCCCGAGGGGCTGGTCACGGCGACTCGAGCACGAGCCAGGCTGATGCGCCACCGGCGGCCAGAGCCGAGGTGAGGAGCCGGCGTGGCCGACCCCCGAAGCCGGGAGGCAGTCCCTCGCCGGACAGGGCGAGAATCGCTGCGGCAAGAGCGCCTCCACCGTACTCGCCGACAACCGACTTCGGGGTGGCAATCGGGGGTATGCGGCCGGCCGCGAAGAAGTGGTTGAGGACGTCGGACTCCAGGGCGTCACCGCGGCGCGAACCCGACGCTCCCGAAACGACGAGGTCAAAGTCTTTCGCCTCGAGGCCATCGCGCTGCAGCTGGGCACGGAGTCGGTCGGCGAGGGTCTCGGCGCCGTGGCCCCAGTCGTGGGGCGGCGCGGTGGGGTCGAAGGCGCGTACCGAGGAGCGTACGCGAGCCAGAACCTCGACCCCTCGCAGCCGGGCGGATCTCTCCCCTTCCAAGACCAGGACCGTCGATCCCTCGGCGGCATGGAAACCATTGCGTTCCGGGTCGAAGGGGCGGCCCTGCTCATGACCCGCAGCGTCGGGCATGGCCAACGCCCGGAAGCGGCCAAGGATGGCATGGACCAACGGATTGATCTCATCGGTAGCGCCGACCAGGGCCAGTCGACTGCGGCCCAACTCGATCTCTCGAGCTCCCGCGGCGACCGCCAGGATTGGCCCGGCCTCGCGCTGGGTGACGGCGACATTCGCCCCGTGCGCACCCAGCGCGATCGCGACCTGCGCGGCGGGTGCATTGGCGACGCTCTCCGAGAAGTGGAAGGGGGACGCTGCCTCGGGACCCTGAGTGAGGATGTCGCGGATCAGGGCTTCAGCGAAACGAGCGGTTCCGAAGGCGGTAGCAAGGACGACTGCAGTGCCTTGTTCGGCGACGTCGTCAGCGGTCAGCACAGCCCCTTCGAGAGCCATGCGAGCCGCGGCAACCGCAAACTTGCTCGGCTGACTCAATCGCCGTGCGGCGCGCGGCGGCAGCCAGGGAGATAGGTCGACGTGGTGGGCAAGGCTGGCGAGCCGTGGACCGCCGGGAAGATGATATCCAGACGAGGTGTCTACGGCTGCGAGGTGCGGGCGTCCGGAGGCGAGGGCCTCGGCCAGGGCCGTCCTTCCGGGCCCACAGCCGAGGATCGTCCCCAGGCCGGTGACGACGACTGACTCACGACTCATGGTGGGCTCCAGCGCCGGAAGAGGAGGGCTGCGTTCGAGCCACCGAAGGCGAGGTTCAAGGACAGACCGACCTGGAGGCGCTGAGGGGACTCGGGCCGACGGACGAGATGGACCGGTGCCTCGGGGTCGACATCTCCATCACCCGGAGTTGGATGGATCACCCCTTCGAGCAGGCATCGCACCGTGACCACTGCTTCGACCGCGCCGGCCGCTCCAAGGAGGTGACCGATGCTCCCTTTGACCGACGTTACGGGCAGGTCGGCGGCGCGTTCGCCGAAGACGGCGGCCAAGGCCTGCCACTCGGCCGCATCATTGAGAGGCGTGCCGGTGCCGTGCGCACTCACAAAATCCACTTGTTCCGGTTGGAGCGTCGCTTCGGACAGCGCTCGGCGAATCGCGGCGGCCGCGCCCGCTCCCTGGGGCGACGGCGCCGTCATGTGGTGAGCATCGCAGGTCGAGGCTCCAGCGAGGAGTTCGGCGAGGGGAGTGGCGCCGCGCTTTCGCGCCGAACTCAGGGTCTCGAGGACGACGGCCCCGGCTCCTTCGCCGAGGGTCAGCCCGGCGCGGTCTTCTCGGAACGGGCGACTCGGGGCTAGGTCGACGGCACGCAATGAGTTGAACCCCGCGTAGGTCAGCTGACAGAGCGAGTCCGATCCCCCTGCCACCGCGAGGTCGATCTCGCCGGATCTGAGGCTGTCGAGGGCATCGGCGATCGACAGGGCACCCGAGGTGCAGGCCGACGACAGGGTCGTCACCGGGCCGGTAGCCTCCAGTTCGCGAGCCACCGCATCGCCGGGTCCGTTGTACTGCTGGGAAGGAATCCAGGAAAGGGGAGCGCGCCCAGGGATGACTCCGCACAGGCGAGCGTAGAAGTCCTCGGATTCGAGCATGCCTCCGGTGCTACTGCCGAAGAACACACCCGCTCGCCGAGTGTCCGGGAAGCCGGCTTGGGCGACAGCTTGGCGGGTCGCGAGAAGAGCGAAACGGTCCGATAGCGAGAGGCGCAGGTGGCGTTCGAAGCCGTCCACTCGACCTCGGGGATCGCTTGGCGTGCCCTCAGGAGGTGGGACCTCCGAGCCAAGGCGAGTTCGGTGCTGGGTGGTGTCGAACCGGACCACCGGTCGAATCGCGGGCTGAGGGGATAGGAGACCCTCCCAGAGTTCGTCGACCCCCACGCCCCAACCGGTGACGGCGCCGAGTCCGGTGACGACGATCCGTTCTCCTCCGCTCACGATCCCTCCGTCGCGATCCGGCGTAGGGAGTTGCGGTCCAGCTTGCCCCGCTCGGTGTAGGGGAGGGCGTCCAGTCGTCGAATGTCGCGGGGGCCGAGACCCGTTGGTAGGGCGGTACCGTCGATGCGGTCGAGGTCTCCCACGACAAAAGCCACGAGCCGCTCACCGCGGACAGGGTCGTCGGTACCCAGGACCGCCGCCTCGATCACTCCCTCGATGGCGCGAAGCGAATCCTCGACGGCGGGGATCGAAACCCGACGGCCACTGACGTTGACGAAGTCGACCGCTCGTCCCGTGATCCGTAGCCGTCCTCCGGGGGTCCACTCGGCGAGGTCGCCTACCCGCACCGCTTGGCCGATGAGCTCCCGAGCTTCGCCAAGTCTTCCACCGTGGTTGGCCGCGGACCTCACCTCGACTTCGCCGTTGGGGCCGAGCTGAATATCGACGCGGGGGAGGGGGTGTCCCACCGAGCCCTCGGCGTCGGGGTCGGTCGGATCGGCCTCGAAAGTGATCCCGCCGGTTTCGGTCGAACCGTAGAACTGGTGGATGGGGAGTCCGGTCGTCTCGCGAAAGCGCTGGGCCACCTGGCGGTCGAGTCGTCCGCCGGCGCAGATGACGCGACGGAGCGTGTGGTGCGTGGGCCACTCGCTCTCGCTGAGGAAGTGGACGAGGGGAGGCACGGTGGGCAGGAAGGTCGCACCCTCCTCGACGAGAGTTTGCAGGAGCCGGCGGAGATAGGTGGGAGACTCGAGGATCAAAGGAGTTCCGAGGATCGCCAGTGAGAGGACGCCGTTGTCGAAGCCATAGGAGTGGCTCATCGGGATGGCGATGAGGACCCGGTCCGCCGAGGTGAGCTGCATCGCCTCGCCGATCTGCTCGACACCCGCGACGAGGGCGTCCTCGCTGAGGCAGACCCCGGTGGGATGTCCGGTGCTACCCGACGTCGTCTTGATCAAGACCGTGCCCGGTGGGGGCTCGATCGGTTGTCGGTCGTCGACGATCGTAAACCGGACAGTGGAGTCGGGCGCGCCTTCGAGGGGTGGGACGGGGGGAGCGTCTTCGTTCGAGCGGTCGATGAGGAGCGAGCACCCGAGGTTGCGGCTGAGCCGAAGCTTCTCTTCGCGACTACCCGCGCCGTCGAGGGTTACCTGGGATCTTCCCAGGCTGCACAGGGCGAGGAAGATTTCGAGGAAGGCGGAGCAGTTCCCCGTTGCCAGGGCTACCGATCCAGGTTGAGTGTTCGAGAGGATCTGTTGCCAGGAGAGAGTGCGTGCGAGGACCTGGTCGAAACTCAGTCGCAGGCCTTCCGTCTGCGACACGATCGCAATCTCCGAGCCTCGTTCGGCTACCTGGTGCTGGAACATTCGATAGATCTTCGACACGTTCGAATTGTCCGATTCCCAGAGCGGTTTAGCAAGCGATCGGATGAGTCGCAACGTCTAGCGAGAGCTAATTCCACCCCGGTTCACCCGCCGCTGTTTGTCGGTGAGTGGAGTCGCTGGCTGAGTCCTGGGAGCTGACCGCCCGGGTTCCAAGGCCATCGACGTGCCCCAGGGACCGGCGCCGGCAGACTCCCTCGAGGGTGCGACCGGGAGAGGGGCGAGATATAGTCTTGCCGTGCCCTCTCGCTGTTCAGCTTTCGCTCCGAAGATCTTTGGCCTTGGTCTGGGTCTGGTTCTGCTGGCCTCCCTCGGCTGCTCGACCAATCCTGCGACCGGCAAGCCACAGCTGGCGATGATTGGAGAGCAGCAGGAGATCGCCATGGGACGAGAGGCCGACGTGAGTGTTGCCCAACAGTACGGCATCTATGACGATCCCGAACTGCAAGCCTATATCCAGGACCTTGGAATGCAGCTGGCTCGAGTCTCGGAACGGCCCGATCTGCCGTGGAAGTTTGCGGTCGTCGATGATTCGATCGTCAACGCCTTCGCGCTACCGGGCGGCTTCGTCTATGTCTCGCGAGGGATTCTGGCTCACGTAGCGTCCGAGGCGGAACTGATGGGAGTGCTGGGCCACGAGGTCGGGCACGTGACGGCTCGCCACAGCGTCGAGCAGATGAGCCGTGCGCAACTCGCCGGTTTGGGTTTGGGGGTGGCCAGCGTCGCCAGTCGTGACGTAAGGCAGTGGGGGGGACTTGCGGGCGCCGGTCTCCAGGTGGCGTTCCTCAAGTTCGGGCGCGACGACGAACGGCAGTCGGACTCCTTGGGACTCCGTTACGTGGTTCGCGCCGGCTACGACCCCACCGAAATGCCTAAGATCTTCCACACTCTGGACCGCGTGAGTCAGGCGGCTGGCAGCGGTCGAATTCCGACGTGGCAATCCACCCATCCCGATCCCGGGGCTCGCTCGCAAACGATCGCCCGTGCCGTATCGCAGCTCGCGCCGGATGAACAGCGCGGTACTCTCAACCGAGAGATCTATCTCGCTCATCTCGAAGGGATGACCTTCGGTGCTAATCCCCGCGAAGGGTTCACGGTGGGTAGCACCTTTTATCACCCCGACCTGGCGTTCCGATTGGATTTTCCCTCCGGCTGGCAGATCGTCAACCAGCGGTCTCAGGTCGGCGCGTTGAGTCCGGAAAAGGACGCCATCGTGGTCCTCTCGCTGGTCCAGGGCAGTGCCGATCAGGCGGCGGCCGAGTTCCGAAACGTCGGTGGAATCGTCATGGGATCGTCGATGGGGCGGAACATGCAACGTTTCGAGACGGTGAGCGACAACCCGAATGATCAAGTTTTGACCGGGGTCGTGCGATTCGTCGAACACCGCGATGTCACCCTCCGACTCCTTGCCTACACCCTCGACTCTCGTTGGCGGAACGCGGAACAACCGCTGGTTGACTCGGTCGACAGCTTTGGATCCCTTTCCGACCCCAGGTACCTGGATGTCCAACCGAAACGGCTGGAATTGGTTGAGTTGCCGCGCCCGATGAGCCTCTCGGATTTCGCCGAGGCGTATCCTTCCAGCGTGGACCGCACGACGCTGGCCATCATCAACGGGGTCTCGGCGGAGGACGTGCTCGAAAAAGGGCAGGTGATGAAACGGATCGTCGGAGGGGATCTGCCGGATCGCTAGCCCTCGTCCAGGAGACGCGCTGGCTTTCCTGCCCCGCCCTCCGAATCGAACCGACGCCATCGAACCCAACAAGGAGTAGCGAACATGGGAATTGTCTATTTTCTGATCATCGGAGTGCTGGCCGGGTTCCTCGGCGGGAAGATCATGCGGGGTGGCGGCTTTGGGCTCCTTGGCAACCTCCTCGTGGGCATCGTCGGCGCCGTCATTGGAGGCTTCCTCGCCGGTCTCCTCGGCTTGGCCTCTACGGGTTTGATGGGCTCTCTGGTAACGGCCACCGCAGGCGCCGTCGTTCTGCTGTTCCTTCTTGGCATGACTAAGAAGTAGCGAAGAGTTAGAGATCCGCCTCGAGGAATCTGATCCACACCGAGAGTCCGTCCGGAGGCGCCTGTAAGCCTCTTCACTCCGTTCTCGTTCTAGTCAGCATGCTGGGAATTTCCGGCATGTCGACGAGAGGAGGGACGGATGTTGTGCAGCGGTTGGAGAGTTTGGGTGGTCGTCGTCCTTGGATGGGGCATTCTAGCCCCGTCCTGGTGCCTCCCTAGAGGAGGGGAGACTCGGGTACCCGGGGGACTCAGGGTGACAAGTGCCGGGAGAATGGTGCTGGGCACCGGGTCGGAGTCGCAAGGGTTCGCGCTGGGAGGGGTGTGGACGCCCTCTCCGTCGAATGGGCGCTGGCCGGGCGACTACCGGGGAGACGAGGCGAGGGATCGGGTGCGCGCCCTCCTCGAGGATCCGGGAACCACAATCTCTCGGCGTTGGAATCCGCGTGGAGGACGCGAGCCCTTCGTGGGCTTTCTGGTTCCGAGCCCTGTCCCTGCGGAAGCCCTTGGGTCGTTGGACCCGACGGCAGGTCTATCCCTCGACCGGGTCGACCTCGCAGTCCTGCTCGCCCTCGAGGGGCTGGCTCTCTGCGACCGGACGACCGCCTTCGACTCCCGTCATGCTGACGCGATCTGCGTGGCAGAACGCGAGGCGCGGCGCCGTCGTCGGGGCCTTCACGACGGAGGCTTCCTCGATTCTCGATCCCGTCGCCACGATCTTGTCGAGATCGGCGAGTTGCCCGAGAGGCGATCGTCCGCGAGTGAGCAACCACCCGATCCCGGCTGGTGGGCGGCAGATGATTCGACCTGGATTCTGCACTCTCCCGATCCGCTGGCTCCACAGGAGGCGATCCCCTCGGTGCGGAGGAAGGAGAAGGGAAAGAAGAAGGGAGGGAAGGGTGGCAACGAGAATCGCTGAGACAGTAGAACTCAGGAGCTCGGGGAGTCTGAGATCCAGGGAGAACTCTTTCCGGAATCGAACTGCGTCCGAGCGTTCGAGATCGCCGACTGTGTAAGATAGCGCCGTGCTTCGAGGACATCTCTGGACCATCGCTCCGCGGGTTCGCCACGCCCTGGGACGGCAGGACCCTACGGAATCCAATGCCGCGGTCGACTCCGAGTGGAGCACGCAGGTGGCCGATGATCGGTGGGGTAGCGTGCGCCTTAGCGGTCTCCTCGGTACGGTAGCCGGCGCCCGTGGTCTGGTGATCGTGGTGCCAGGCCTCGGCGGTGCGCGCAACAGTCACTACATGGCCGGCGCGGCACGCGGCATTGTGGAGGCGGGGATGTCCTACCTCCTCTTCGAACCCCGAGGCTCCGACCTCACCGGCGAGGACCTCTATCACGCCGGTTTGACGGCAGATCTGGTCGCGGCAGTGGCCAGTTCCGAGCTCCGTTCCTACGAGACGATCCACCTCCTGGGCTATTCGTTGGGGGGGCACCTGGTCCTGCGCTACGCAACCCTGCAGCCCGACCCACGCGTCGCCTCGGTGGCCGCGGTCTGTTCTCCTCTCGATCTCCACGCGGCGCAGGAGGCGTTCGACAAACCGGCTCGGTGGCTCTATCGACAGTACATCCTCGGACGGCTGCGACGGCTCTATCGTCCGATCGCGATGCGCCGTGACCTCGCCTCCTCCCTGGAGGCAGTGGTCGCCGCCAAGACGTTGCGCGAGTGGGATCGTCTGACGGTCGTGCCTCGTTTCGGCTTTTCCGACCCCGACGACTACTACACCCAGATGAGCGTCTCCAAGCGCCTCGACCAACTCGCCACCCCGGCCCTTCTCGTGGCCAGCCAGGGGGATCCGATGGTGCCTCCAGAGGCTCTCGAGCCGGTGCTTGCCCAGAACGTCGGCCGGCTGAGGGTGGAGTGGGTCGATGGTGGCGGTCACGTCTCCTTTCCGGACGATGTCGATCTCGGTTTCCCCGGACCCAAGGGCTTGGAGGGTCAAGTGGTCTCTTGGCTTCGACAACCGGGGTCGCAGGCGTGAACCGACTTCTACCACCGCGGGCGTGGATTCCCTGCTCGGTGACGGCGGCGAATATCATGGCTGGCTTCGCAGCGATTCTGAGCGCCACCGAGGGTCGGTTGGAGATTGCGGTGTACCTCTTGTACCTGGCGGTTTGGCTCGACATGGCCGACGGACGACTGGCCCGCCACTTCAAGGCAACCAGCCGACTGGGAATGGAACTCGACAGTCTCAGCGATGCGTTGAGTTTCGGTGCCGCACCCGCATTCCTCGCCTACCGCGCTTCTCTCCACGAGTTAGGTGCTGTCGGCATGCTGGTAGCTATCGCCTATCTTCTCGCTGCGGTGTTTCGCCTGGGACGCTACAACGTCCTCTCTGACTACGAGGCCAAGAGCGGCCGCACGATGGGCTTGCCCGTTCCCGCCGCGGCCGGATACCTCATGGCGATCGCCCTGATGAGGGATCAGATTCCGCCCGTTGCGTCAGCGGTCGTGGTCCTGTTGATGGCGGTGTCGATGGTCTCGACGGTGCGCTTGCCCGAGTTCAAGGGCGGTTCCATCGTGACGGCGCTGCTCTCGATCGGTCTTCTGACCTATACCGCGTTGGTGATCTGGCCTTCGTGGACGACGGTCGCCGTGTGGAATGTTTGGAACCTCGTGATCTTCCTCGCCGCCCGACGGGAGGATCGCGGAGGGGTGGCGGTGGCCGACCGCGGGTCGCGGATCGAAACGGGTTGAACCGAAGCATCGCTCTGTGGGTGGGGCCGGTTCTTGCCGTAGCGGCGACCCTCCTGGGTTCCTGGTTTGGGCTCGAGCCCTTGGCGGCTCGGACAGCTGGGGTCACCACGCTGTGTGGCGTTTGGTGGATCGCGGAGCCGATTCCGATCCCGGTCACTTCCCTGCTGCCCTTCGCGCTCTTTCCGCTTCTGGGCGTGCTCGATCACCGGGAGGTCGCTACCGCCTACGGACACACTCTGATCCTCCTACTTCTGGGAGGCTTTCTCCTATCGACGGCGATGGAGAAGTGCGGGGCCCACCGCCGAGTTGCGGTGGGGATGGTGCGTCTAGTGGGCGGGGGCGGAAACCGCTCCCTCGTCTTGGGGTTCATGCTGGCGACCGCCGTCCTCAGTATGTGGATCTCCAACACGGCGACCACCCTCATGCTTCTGCCGGTGGCGTTGGCGGTACTGGAACAGGACCGTAGCGGTGAACTGAGGACACCGTTGCTCTTGGGGATCGCCTACGCCGCTAGCCTTGGAGGGTTGGGGACACCCATCGGGACCCCACCCAACGTTATCTTCCTCGGTATCTACCGTGAGGTTACCGGTATCGAGTTTGGCTTCCTCGACTGGATGAAGATCGGGGTACTGCTGGTGGCAGTGCTGGTGCCCATAGCTTGGCTGCTCTTGACTCGAGGGCTGGAAAAGGGGCACCGACTCGAGTTGCCGGTCCTCGGTTCCTGGCGGCCGGCCGAGATCAGAGTTCTGGGAGTCTTCGCTGCCACCGCAGCGGCATGGATGACCCGAAGCGCACCATTCGGAGGTTGGAGCGGGAGTCTCGGTATCGACACGGCGGGGGACAGCACGGTCGCCCTCACCGCGGTCGTGCTGCTCTTTTTGCTCCCAGATGGAGAGGGCGATACGCTTCTCGACTGGAAAACCGCCCAGCGAATCCCCTGGGGACTGCTGATTCTGTTCGGGGGTGGTATCGCCATCGCCCGCGGATTCGAGGCGAGCGGTCTCTCTTCCTCGCTGGGCAACGCCCTGGTTTTTGTTGCCGAAGCGCCACCTCTCGTCATGCTGCTGGGTCTCTGTGTCGGTGTCACCTTCCTTACCGAAGTGACGAGCAATACCGCTACCACGACCCTTTTGATGCCCATCCTGGCCGCGGCCGGATTGGCGGCGGCGATCGATCCCGCCCGGCTGATGATTCCAGCCGCGATCTCCGCGAGTTGCGCCTTCATGTTGCCGGTGGCTACGGCTCCCAATGCCATCGTCTACGGCACCGGTCTAGTGAGTACGCGGACGATGGCTCGCGAAGGCTTGTGGCTGAACTTCGTCGCCGCTCTGGTGGTCGCCCTGATCTGTCGCGTCCTGCTTTTCTAGTTTTGATCAGCCACATCCGCCGAAGCGGGGCACTGATACGCTGTCGGGATGAGTCGCACTCCCGATGACAGATTCCGCAAGCGCCGCATCCTTGTCGTCTTGGCGGCGGGTTTCGTGGGGTGGGCGCTACTAGCGCCCCCGTCGGCAACCACCCTTTCACCCAATGATCAGGAGAGTGACATGACCTCGACCCCTGGCGCTGATCGCCCACCCAGTTCGCCCCACGGCGACGAAACCCGGAAGAACCGGTTGGCCAATTCCTCGAGTCCTTACCTTTTGCTTCACCAGTACAACCCCGTCGACTGGTATCCGTGGGGAGAGGAGGCGCTCCAAAAGGCCCGCGAGGAGGACAAGCCGATCTTTCTCTCGGTCGGCTACTCCTCTTGTTACTGGTGCCATGTGATGGAGCGTGAATCGTTCTCCGATCCCGAGATTGCGGCTGCGATGAATCGGGACTTCATCAGCATCAAGGTCGACCGGGAGGAGCGACCGGATCTCGACGAGATCTACATGGCGGCGACCCAGATGCTCACCGGGCAAGGAGGTTGGCCGAACTCAGTCTTTCTGACCCCTGACCTCGAGCCCTTCTTTGCGGGTACCTACTTTCCTCCCGAGGATCGCTACGGACGTTCGGGTTTCCCCTCGGTGCTCCAAGGGGTCTCTCGGGTCTGGCGGGAGCAGCGCGACAAGGTGGTGAAGACTTCGAACGAGATCGCCGAGCGCATGGGGCTCTATCTGCAAGGCGACGCGACCCTCGGTGCCGAGATTCCGGGACCGGAAGGCGCGGCGCGTTCGCTCACGGAGTTGGAGGCCCGGTTCGACTCCCTCTGGGGTGGCTTCGGAGGGGCGCCGAAGTTTCCCTCGCCCTCCAACTTGTTCTTCCTTCTCGAAGCGGGCGACCAGGGGCAGGCCCGACATATGCTCGAGTCCACCCTGGACCAGATGGCGAGAGGCGGAATCTATGACCAACTGGGGGGTGGGTTCCACCGCTACGCCACCGACCGGGAGTGGAAGGTCCCTCACTTCGAGAAGATGCTCTACGACAACGGGTTGCTGCTCGAGGTGTACGCTCGGGCCTACGAGGCCCACCCGAACCCGGAGTGGCGTCGGGTCATCGAGGAGACGGTGGGTTTCCTCCGCCGCGAGATGCTCGATTCGGAGGGCGGATTCTGGAGTGCCATCGATGCTGAGACCAACGGTCATGAGGGGGCCTACTATGTGTGGACCCGGGCTGAGATCGAGGCCGTACTAGGGGCCGCAGACGCGAAGACTCTGGCTCCGGTTCTAGGCTTTTCCGGTGGGCCATTCTTCGAGAAGACCCGCTATGTGCTGCACTTTCCCGCGCCGGTCGAGGAGTTGGCGACCGAGCGGACGAAGAGCCGAGAGAAGCTCCTCGAGGAGATCGGCCCCTGGCGTCGGAAATTACGGGCGGCCCGCACCGAGCGAGAGCGACCGTTGACGGATGACAAGGTCCTCGCCGATTGGAACGGCATGACCATCGCTGGTCTGGCCACCGCGGGCCGGGTCCTCGAGGACCCGAAGATGACCGAGATGGCGGCTCGCGCGGCTAGATTCGTGCTGGACTCGATGTGGATCGAGGTCGAGGGGCAGCGCGAGCTGCAGCACACCTACCGCCAGGGACGCTCTCACATTCCGGCGTTTCTCGCCGACTACAGCTACTTGGTCCATGGGCTACTGGCGCTCCATCGAGCCACGGGGAAGACTAGTTGGCTAGAGGCGGCCGAGGAGTTGACTCGCGAGCAGCAGCGCCGATTGGGGGACTCGCTGGGAGCGTTCTTCGTCGCGGCAGAGAGCGAGGACGTCCTCTTCCGCAGTCGCGATCCCTTCGATGGTGCGGTGCCCTCTGCCAACGGAGTGGCCCTGTGGAATCTCCTCGAGTTGGCGGAGGTGACCAAGGGAAGCGCCGCGACCGAGTACCGGAAGCGAGCTGGAGACTCCTTGAGGGTCTTTGCCGACGTCTTGGAGAGGCAGCCGAGCGGGGCGCGGTCACTCTCGCTGGGCGCGGTCCGCCTAGCCGGCGGGTGGCCCGGAACCACGCCTGGAAGCGTCGCAAAGAGCGCCGAGGGCGGACTCTCGAGTGAGGCCGAGAGCGTAGTTCAGAGCCACCTCCGAGTTGATGCCGAGACCTCGAACGGGGAGCGCGCTTTCACGGTAACCCTCGAGATCGCCGAGGGATGGCACCTCAATGCGAACCCGGCGAGTCTCGACTTCCTGATTCCGACCTCACTGGCGACGGATGACGGACAATCGGTCGAGGTCGCGTATCCCGCCGGCGAGGTGATGCGTTTCGCCTTTGCCGAGGACGCTTTGAGCGTCTACGAGGGGCGGATCGACCTCCAGGGGCGCTTGCCGAAGGAGTTTTCGGCCAAGGCGATCGAGCTGACGTACCAGGCCTGTGATGACGCCCGCTGCCTACCACCGGTAACCCGCCTCCTTGCCCTGCCTTGACTCTTCTATACTCTCCTCGTGAGAGATGAGAAGATCGTTCGTGAATCAAACGACCGGGACACGATAGGCGCAGGGGCCTTCAGGGTCCTGGGGAGTCGTCGGGGCGTTGTCTGGACGGCGACGCTGGTTCTCCTCTGGCTACTCGCTCCGATTGCCCATGCCGCCGAGGTCCTGGTGCTACGGGTCGACACCGTGATCCATCCGGTGGCGGCAGAGTTCATCGCCGAGTCGATCGCCGAGGCCAATGCCGTGGACGCCGCGGCCCTGGTGATCGAATTGAGCACTCCGGGAGGACTCCTCAATTCCACCCGCCGGATCTCCACCTCGATTCTAGAGTCCAAGGTTCCGGTGGTGGTTTACGTGTCTCCAAGCGGCGCCCATGCCGCGTCGGCGGGGTTCTTCATCCTGATGTCCGGGGACGTGGCCGCCATGGCGCCCGGGACCAATACGGGCGCTGCGCATCCGGTCGGCGGCGAGGGTGAGGACATCGAAGGCCACATGGGCGACAAGGTCGAGGAGGACTCGGCTGCCAATATCCGGTCGCTCGCCCTGCGCAACGGACGTAATGTCGAGCTGGCGGAATCGGCGGTGCTGGAGAGTCGGTCCTTTACCGCCGACGAGGCCTTGGAACAGGGACTGATCGACTTGGTGGCTCCCTCCCTAGACCGCCTGCTCCAAGAGTTGGACGGCTGGGAAGTCAAGCGCCCCGGGGAGGATGCAATCGTCTTGTCGACGGCTGAGGCTTCCGTTCGACGTCTCGAGATGTCCCCGGTGCAACGCTTGTTGGCGGTGGTAGCCCACCCCAACGTGGCCTACATTCTACTCAGCCTTGGCATGATTGGTATCTATTTCGAGTTCGCCAATCCCGGAGTGATTCTTCCCGGAGTAGTCGGAGCGATCTGTCTAATTCTCGGCTTCTACGCTCTCTCGGTGCTGCCCTTGAACTTCGCGGGCGTCGCTCTCATCCTCCTGGCGATCCTTCTCTTCGTGGCCGAGGTCAAAGTGACGAGTATGGGCATCCTGACCCTAGGTGGAGTCGTTTCCCTGGTCTTTGGATCCCTGATGCTTTTCAAGAGCCCGGACCCAGCCATGAGGGTGAGTTTCTCGGTGATCGCGGGAGTCACCACGGCGATCGTTTGTACCGCGCTCTTCCTGATGACACTGGTGATTCGAACCCATCGCAGCCGGGTCACGACCGGACGGGAGGGATTGGTAGGGAAGATCGGTCGCGTGCGGACTCATCTCAACCCGCGTGGCAAAGTCTTCGTACACGGTGAGTTGTGGGACGCCATCGTGGGGGAACTCGAACCCGGTGTCGGTCACGATCCATCGGGGATAGACTCTGGTGCGGAGATCGAAGTCGTGGCCGTCGATGGCCTGACCCTTCGAGTTCGCCCGGTTAACCCGAGTTAGCCCAGTTAACGCAGAGAGAGGATGAATGGATGGGACCTGCAGTAGGCTGTTTTGCCGTGATCATCATGATGCTCGTGGGCTACATGCTCCTGAGCATCCGGGTCGTCAAAGAGTACGAACGCTTGGTCGTTTTTCGCCTGGGCCGACTGGCCAGCACGCCGAGAGGGCCAGGGGTTTGCTTCGTATTCCTCTTTATCGACAAGGCGATTCGCGTGTCGTTGAGGACGGTGGTCCACGATATACCACCCCAGGACATCATCACTCGCGACAACGTTTCGGTGAAGGTCAACGCGGTCGTCTACTTTCGGGTGGTCGATCCTCTGAGGGCGATTGTCGAGGTGGAGAACTACCTCTTTGCCACCAGCCAGTTGGCTCAGACCACGCTGCGCTCGGTTCTCGGTCAAGCCGAACTCGACGACCTTCTGTCGGAACGCGATCGGCTCAACGACCAGTTGCAGGAGATCATCGATAGCCACACCGATCCATGGGGAATCAAGGTGGCGATGGTCGAGGTCAAGCACGTTGATCTACCGACGGAGATGCAGCGCGCGATGGCCCGTCAAGCGGAGGCCGAGCGCGAGAAGCGGGCGAAGATCATTCACGCCGATGGTGAGTTCCAGGCGTCCAAGATGTTGACCGAGGCGGCCAACGTGATCTCGACCAATCCGACCACGCTGCAGTTGCGCTATCTGCAGACCCTGACCGAGATCTCGGCCGAGCACAATTCGACCATCATCTTCCCACTGCCGATCGACATGTTCGATGCGTTCAAGAAGATCGGAAGAGCGATTGCACCCGAAGCCCCGGCCCGCCCAGCGGCGAAGGCCGAGGGTGACCCGCGGCGGTCTGAAGAAGGGTAGGAGTCGCCGGAGTGAGCAACGTCGAGGAGTCGAGCTACTACGAGATCGCCCTGACCAATCGTCAGGTGATGGTGGCGTTTGTCATTCTCCTGGTCTGCGTTCTCGCCGCGTTCTTTGGCGGAGTCTGGGTTGGCAAGGGGCAGCCCTCGATGGCGACCGGAGATCCTTCTCGGGTCGAGGGACCGACGGAGGTCGCC
>JAIOJS010000489.1 GCA_019911795.1 Thermoanaerobaculia bacterium
TCCCTCGAATCCGTCGCGCAACTCAACCCCGAGCTGAGACCCCTGCCGCCGAACGATCGGCAACCTCAGCTCCTACCCGCAGCCTGAGGCCTGCCAGGTGCTGCGTCGTCGCCCTCGTACACCACTTGACTGGACGTGGCCATAGCCGGCGCAGCAAGAGAGTCTCTTCGTGCCTGAACCCGTTCATGTTTATCCAGAGCGCCCTGTTCACTAAGCCTAGCGCCTGAAAGGTACCGACCCCTCAGAAGGCGCACGGAAGCGAATGAAGTGGGCGCGAAGAACCTGATGGCGAATGGCAGGTCCGGCGAGCAAGGGGCCCGCTCGAACCGAAGCCAGACTCCGCTCGACCTACTTGCTCTGCTCGGCCAGAAGCCCAACCGCCTCATGCCACCAGAGCGTGTCGCCCGCCTCGAAGTCGTCGCAGAGCAGGCAGAAGTCGGCGACGAAGAGCTTGTACACGCCCGGAGTGCGCTCGGTCGACACATACACGACGTGCTGGGAATCAGGGCTTACCCGCGCAGGGGTGAAGGTGCCCCCGCCGCTCACCAGCGGCCCGCTAAGCTGCTGGAAGAACGTGCCAGACGTCGAGGCGGCAAAGAGATTCCATCCGGGCTGGACATCCGTGGTTCCGGTCCGAAGCAACGCGAATCCGGGACCCAGACCCAGGTCTCCCAGCCGAGCTTCCTCGCCGGGAGCTAATTCAGGGTGCAAGCGGATAGGCGTTCCGCCGGAGACTAGATTCGAGTAGATGGACAGAACTCCGCCGAGCCTGACTGGGAAGACAACTCTTCCGGCTACCTCATCCTCCACGAACCACGCGATACCCTGCGGATCGACCGGTCCGTTCAGCTTCGAGTGGCTGGTGCCATCGCGTCCCACTGAGAAGAGCTCCTTGACTCCGTCGGTCTCCTCGTCGGCGATGTAGAGCAGCCGCGCGTCAGACCCCGCAAAGCGAAACTGGCCGAAGCTGCGCTCGTGGGGGACAAACGGCGCCACCTGAACCGGGTCGGAGAATGCCGTGGGTGTCACATAGAGCGTCCTCGGCCCAGTCTCCGTGCCTCCGCGACCGCTGTATGCAACGTAGGCCCCGGAGTCGCTGAGCTCCGACTCGGAAACCTCCGCCAGAGCGTGCTCCTCGTCTAGACGGACAATCTCTCCCCCGCCCAAGGGAACAGAGTAGAGCTTGCTATCCAACGGCCCCGGATCAACTCTCCGAATGAACGTGGCGAGTCCACCCTGTTGAGACACCTGAAGGTCCCATCCCGGGTGGTCCTGACGAACTGTGACATCCAGGTCCAGCCATGGCCCGACTCGGGGATCGCCGGACCTCAGCGTATGGATGCTCTGGCTCAGGTTGCTCAGTTCGTCGAAGACGATCCACTGGCCGTCTGGGGTCAGAACCGGAGTGGATTCGGGCGCTAGGCTCTGCGTGAGCATCTCCAGGTGGAGGGTCGCGGTCGAGAACGTCCAGAGCGCTCCCGTGGAGTCACGGAACACAATGAGCGAGCCGGGATTGTCCATCGCGAACCAGGTCACATCCGAGGCGCCCGCCCCACCGCGAACGTCGATGGCCGGCGGGCCCGCCTCGGGTACCCAGAAGAGCTCCCGAAATGCCGAGCCCGAAATGTGGGCGACGTAGGCCACGCTCTGGCTCAGGGTTCCGGTCGCAATCTCCTCGACGCCCATACCAACGACTGCTCCCGAGAGCGCGGTCAACGGACCTCCCCGAATCGGTACCTTCCAGAGGGTGGCGGGCTCCGGGCCGCAGTCGCTGACGATCGCTACGTGAGTGGACTCCATGAATGCGAACTTGTTGCCTGGACAGAGGTCGCTCGAGATCGGCCTGGAGCCCGCCCGGGTCGTTGGCGGCAGCAGGCCCGCGCAGCAGACCCATAGCAGCAGGATCTTCTTCATCTGCAGCTCCCCAATCACTCCTGAAGCAGGGTGTGTTCGACCGGCACTACTCGCCGTAAGCCAGCGCATTCATCTGGTCCGCGAACTGCGACCGGGAGAGAGTCTTCGACCGTTGCCGTTTGGCGCCTCACCAGTTCACCGAACCGCGACCGATCACCAAGTCGCCGATCTTCTCTTTCTTGGCGAAGATCTCCAGGCGAATCGAGGTACCGGCCTTCGTCAGATTGATCAGCGATCCAAAGGAACCACGGCGGGCATACCCTCGTTAGTTGGAACACCTTGCCATAGTGCACAGTCGTCTCCTGTTGCTAGGTGGTCGCCTCTACCCGCTGCAGCGACGCTGGAACGCAGCGTGGTCCACGATCCAGTTGCAGTCCGCCACAGAGGTGTGACCTCAACGGGCCACACCCCGTGGCGCGAGACTTGAGGTTCTACGGCTCGAAGCGTGGATTCAAGAAGGTGAGGTGGTCACACCAGCCGCTGTTCCCGCGGTCATTGGACTCAAGTTGGATCGTATCGGCGTCCTTGATCTCGTAGACACGCGATTGCGCGTCAACCGACCGGGCGTCGTCGTGGGGCCACCCGATCGAACCCTCACCCAGCATTCGTCCATCGGCCACAACCGACCAGCCGGCGTGCGGGAAGAATTGGTTGCATTCTCCCGAGGAGGAGTCCTGGCAGAGGCCGACGCCATCGAGGACGAGCTTCGTCGCCCCGACGGGCACCCGATATGTCACGCGCGAGAAGCCACCCGGCCCAGGATGAAGATAGACGCTGCTCGGGTACACCTTGCCGTTGGCGAAAGTGAAGCCATTGGTCCCGCGACCGCACTTCGTGATGCTGTATACGCCGTCGATCTTTGTGGGGGTCTTTGTGTTCAAGTAGGTCGTCTTGAACGGCGGCACCGGGTCAGGGTTTTCTGGACGAGCAGTGGGAACCCTTAGCGTCACCGACGAGGGCTTAGACGCGATCAGGAGATCAAAGCCCTTCTGCGGATCGGCCCGCTTCATACGAAATGCGTGCTTTCGCACCTTCGTCTTCTTGACTTCGTTGAACTCATTCACCGGCGTGAACTCGGCCGCTCCAAGGGGGGATACTCGAATGCCGGTACTCGCGTACTCCAGTTTCCCGACGGCATCCAGTCCGTTGATCTGAACGGTCAGAATGAAGTCGGTCGGACTGCTAAAGGTCACACCCGCAGCGATGCCCTGGCGCTCGGACATGCACTTGCTCCACGCATTCACGATCGAGTCGCTTGCCTTCGCGATCTCGACCTTCAGCGAGCTCCAATCTCTGACGCTGTGCCAGTCGTACTTGCACGCCTCGTCGCGCCATTCCTTCGAGTGGCGTTCGGAGAACTCCCCGCCAAGCTCGAGAGGTACGCCATCGGCAATGATGGCCACATCCAGGCCGAGCTTTGTCTCCGAGTCTTCCTTCGAGTAGTGCGATGAGCAGTAGAGGCTCTGCGCCTGGCTCACGAGGTACTTCTCCTCGATGAGCTCGTATTTCTCGAAAATCCCGTGCTGGAGAATGTCCGAGCACAGGTCCTGTGCCGCGGCCGGCCTGACGGCGACCAGAACGAGCAGCCACAACCACGTTACGGAACGTCGCCTCATGTTGACCTCCCAGCAGAATGCCCGACATCGGGCGGGTTGATTCATGAACACCAGCACGCGCTTCTCGACTGCCAAGGGGGACGCCACCCCTTGGACGCAGGCGCCGAGCACGCAAGTGTCGATCTCGAAAGCTGGAGGATTTTAGACACATCCCCAGCCTGCGCAAGTCCCCGCGCGGGTCCGCAGTAGAGACAAGCGACAGCGGGTTGAGTGCTCGTCGGGGCGAATGGCAGCGAACCGCCCACTCCGCAGGGGCGCCCCCACGGAACGCTGAAACTCGAAGCGGCCTGAATCTAGTCTCAAAGACCTTGACCATCTGCAACCTAGACTCAGTATCCTTGACCAAAATGGCCTTTCAGGCCCTATTTGTCTCAAAGGCTTTGACGCCCGGCAGAATCGGGCCGACCGAATCTGACCCTTCGTTCGTCTTCATGGTGATGGAATAGGAGACCGACGCCATGCCTGGACCGTCCGCCATCGCAGCGAGCCTCGGGCTCGCTCTCGTCCTCGCCGGATCTCCCCTGTCCGCTTCGAGCGAGGGGGCGACGCCCGACGACCTCGGTGCGCGGTGCGACGCGATCGTGCAGGCAGGCGAGGTCTTTCTGCG
>JAIOJS010000490.1 GCA_019911795.1 Thermoanaerobaculia bacterium
GTCTACGAACTGCTCTTGTCCGATCGGAGCCAAGCAGTGAGCGTTGGTCACGAAGCCACGGGCGATACCGTACCACTTGGCCAGGAAGCCAAGGGTGCAGAGGGACGTGCCGGCGTCGGTGAGTCCGATGCCGAGGCTACCCACCAATGGGCGCTGCTTGCTCTGCAGGTTGGGGATCAACTGATCGGCGTGGGGAATCGTAAGCTGGCCCGGCCGCATCTGGATTGCCCTTCTGGGAATGCCCAGATCGTCGGCGTGGGCAAGAATTTGTGCCTCCTGTCCCGGATCTTCGATCCCCAGGGTGATGCGGTTGCTCCGCTCATTCGCGTCGAGAGTCACGACCTGTCTAGAAGTCAGAAGCGGTGTCGCGGCTTCTTTCCATTGCTGGAGCTCATTGAAGCCGAAGTCACCCTGGGTGGCGACCGGCTCCAACCCTTCGAAGCGATCAGATCCAAACACCTCTTCGACTGCCAAGATCGCATGGTGTAAAACGGTCGCAGAGGGATCCGTGAGCACGAGATGGAGCTGGTCGCCCTCTATATACAAACCGCCGAACTCAGGCACCTGGTCGGCAACCGCCAAGAACAGGTCGTCGAGGGTGACCCAGGGTACCGGCTCTGGCGGCGGCGGCAAGGGTGAGCCTACCGTTTCGCCAAGACACCGCGAGACGGGGCCACGCCCTTGTCGCAACAGGATCTGGGCGCCCTGGAGCCAGAGTCCATCGGCCGGGTCAGGAATGCCATTGCAGGGAGCGGCGACGTCGGCCATCGGATAGGGACGCTGCGAGCCGTGCCGCATGAGCGTGGCGACAAAGCTCACGTCCTGGTCATCGAAAAGCCCGTCGCCGTTGGCGTCGCCCACGATCTGTGCCGCCGACCACGAAGGGGCTAGGGCCATACCGACTAGGAGGAGAGCCCAGAAGCCTTTCAACGGAGCCTCGAGAAGTGCAAGGCGTCAATTGGGAGGGTTTCTATGTCGTGCATCATGTTCTCCACGGTATGTTCCTACCGAAAAAGGTTCTGGGCGCAAGAGTGGAGCTCCGGACTCCGTGACACTCTCGATGGGGAATCTAGTCGGCGGAAGACAGCCAAGGTAGAGCATGAACATGCGCAAAACAATGCGACAAAGTCCCATGAACCCCGAGTCCCTCGCACCCCGTCCACGACGTAGCGCGACTTCCATGGGCGTCGACGGCCTTGGAACTCGCGCGGCCGACTGCCTTCGGTCGGGAGGGGAGTACTTTAGGCACCTCACCGATACCTCCCACCCGAGTGTTTCCACGGGAACCCCAGCCCACTCGGAATGCACGTGGCCACCCTCCCCGACCTCGCTAGGCGGTAAGATCCTTGCTGCGGACCAAAACCCGTGTTTCGCGCCTGGCTAGGCTTCAGAACCCGAGTATTCAACCGCCGAGGGGCCACGAGGAGATTGCAAATGAGCCTCTTCTACAAGTTCCAGTATCTGGTCGGCATGACGCCGTGGGAGCGGATGCCGTCGCTACCCATTGGCGAACAGGCCGCCGCGCTTCTCGATCGCGAGGAGACCGGTCGGGAACCGCCCTACGGACGCCTGCTCGATCTCGGATGCGGCACCGGCTTCTGGTCGGTTCGCCTGGCTGGAGGTGGCTGGGAGGTCACCGGCGTCGATATCGTGCCGAAGGCGCTTCGTCGCGCTCGCGCCCGCGCCCGGAAGGCCGGAGTGGAGATCGACTTCGTCGAGGGCAGCATCACGGCGCTGACCGCCGCCATCGGCTCGGGGTTTCGCCTCTTTCTGGACTTCGGCGTCGTCCACGGCCTCTCACCGGCTCAGGTGCAGGCGGTGGGCCGCGAGGTCACCGCCGTGGCCACCGAGGACGCCACGCTCCTGATGTACGCCTTCTCCCCCGGTCGTCGGGGCCCCCTGCCGCGGGGGATCGATCGGGCGGAGATCGAACAGGCCTATCCGGACTGGACGATCACCGACGAGGAACCCTCCGATCTGACCGGTGCCCCCCGCTTCGTCCAGAAGGCCACTCCTCGCTTCTACCGCCTTCGCCGCAACGGATCCTGACGGCGCTCCGGCAGCGGGCCTCCAAGGGAGTGAATCTCGGGAGCTTCCGCCAGCATCTAATCTCATCCTAAGCCAGACCTTCTGCGTTCCTCAGGACACGGCGCCTCGCCGGTGCGAACCTCATCGAGCGAAAGACGCCGAAACGAAGGAGGAGGTTGACCATGAGGACGATGCGAGCGACGGCGACAGCCACGCGGAGTTCATGCTGCGGTTCTTGCCGCAGTACTTGCCGGAGTTCCTGCCGAACCTCGGGCCTCGGCCGACTCCAAGAGGTCTGGAGAGAACCGGGCAACAGAGTCCTCGTCGGAGTCCTACTGATCGCGGCCAGCGTGGTTGCGGCCCCGGAGCCGATAGCGGCGTCCGAATGGCGCAAGCTCAGCATGGGAGAGTTGTTCAGCGATGTGAACTCGACCTACGAGATCTCTCCCGACGGTCGTACGGTCGTGTTTTTCCAGGACCACACCGTCAACGGCTCGCTGGAGATCTTCAGCGTTCCGGTCGATGGCTCGGCGCCGCAGGTAGCGATCAGTGGTCTACTGTCGCCGCTCGCAGCCGTCACCGGGCTTCAAATTGCGCCCGACAGCAACACCGTCGTCTACACCGCTTCGCAAGACACTCCCGGTGTCTGGGAACTCTATAGCGTGCCCATCGCGGGTGGGCTGCCAGTAAAGCTCAATGGGACCCTGGCCGCTGACGGCAACGTATGGGGCAACTTCCAGCTCAGCCCAGCCGGTGATCGCGTCGTCTATCGAGCCGACCACGAGGTGGATGAAGTTTTCGACCTCTTCAGCGTCGGGATTGACGGAGGACCCTCGATCAAACTGAACGGAACACTCGATGACACCGTGGTGCTCGATCTCCAGATCAGTCCGGCGGGCGACCGCGTCGTTTACACGGCGGTGCAGGACCCACTATCCAGTCAAGTCTACCTCTACAGCGCCCCGATCACCGGTGGCATGGCGGTCCAACTCAACGAGGCGATGGTACCGGGAGGCTCCGTGCAACCCCATTTCGCGATTGACAGCAACGGAGGCCGTGTCGTCTACCTCGCTGACCAGGAGACCGACGACCTTTTCGAACTGTTCAGCGTTCCGCTCACGGGCGGCGCGCCGGTCAAACTCAATGGAACCCTGCCCGCCGGCGGCGACGTCTCCCCGTCTTTTCAGATCACTCCGGCGGGCGACCGAGTGGTGTACATCGCAGATCAGCTCCTCGACAACGCCTTCGACCTCTTCGGCGTTCCAATCGCCGGCGGTTCCTGGGTGGAATTGAGTGCGAATACCGTCGCCGGCGGTGACGTCACGGGCCCCCTTCTGATCAACTCGGTAGGCCGAGTCGTCTATCGAGCCGACCACGACAGCGACGGAGTCTTCGAACTCTACGGCGTTCGCAGTACCGGCGGCGGTCCCCCGGTCAAGCTCAACGGTGAGCTCCCGGACAATGCCGACATCCTCGATTTCCAGCTCTCCCCGGACGGGGTTTGGGTGGTGTACCGCGCGGGTCAGATCGCTGCCGTCGTGCCCCAGCTCTTCCGTGCCCCAGTGGTGGGGCCGCCCGGCGCCGACCAGCCACTGTCGACTCTTCCGGTCCAGAACGCCGACCACTGGCGGATCGATCCCCGAGGCGACCGGGTGATCGCTCTCTCCTCCGCGTTCGGGAGCGTCGTGCGGCCGTGGCAGATGCGCCTCGTCGCTCCGCTCGCTACCGAGGAACTCGTCGACGAGTCCGTCTTCCCCAGGGCTGGAGGGGTGACCTCCTTCTCCATCGGTCCTGACGGGTCGATCGTCTACCGGGCTGACCAGGACAGCTTTCAAATACTCGAGCTGTACTCGATCCCGGCGCCTCTGTTCGAGGACGGCTTCGAGTCGGGTGACGTCACAGGATGGACAACGAGCGCGCCGTGATGTGGTTCCTCAGGTAGTCTCGGAATCTAGCTCGCACCTAACTCACCGTATGATCCACAGTGGACTAAAGGGTCCAAAGTGGACCTAACTGGGAGAACGATATGGCATCGGACCTACTGCGACAGCTCTTCATGATTGGCGCCATCGTCGCGACTGCAGGCGGTCTCGCAATCGTCCCGTCCGAGGCGCAATCGGCGAGCGCCGGGAGCGGCCCCGTTGCGCTCCTCATCGATGGCTTCGAGAGCGGTGACACGTGCGGCTGGAGTGGTCGATCGCCACTACTCGCCGAGGCTTTTAGCGACCCGGACGGTAGTGCCTGGCCGCCGATCTTCACCGTCGTCGGAGGGATCACCACGGCCGACATCCAAGGGGGTCGCGGTCGACTGACCGCGGTGCCGAGCCCGCTGGAACCGGGTCGGACCGTCGCTCCGGGGGCGACCCGCGATGTCGACGTCCGCTTCAGTTTCTCCTTCGAGGAGGTGGCGCGTCAGGGAGTGGGTTTCTACGTTCGCCAGAACGGCGGCTATCTCACTCACACCAACCCCCAAGG
>JAIOJS010000491.1 GCA_019911795.1 Thermoanaerobaculia bacterium
CGACGGTGCCATTGATTCCACCCAGCCGAGCTTCGTCCGGATAGTCGACAGCACCGCCCTGGAGGAACCTCGGAGGAACTACTCCACCAACGCCCACGCGATAGACACTCTCACCATCCAGTTCGCCAACAACCTCGGTCACCTCCTGAATGGGAGGCAAGTTCCCTCCAGTCAGCACATGGATCACGCCGTCCTTCGTTTCGTAGGTGAGTCCGTTGGCCTGCAACACGGAATAGAGGCCCTGGTCCCAGGGTACGTCCTCCATCTGCACGGTAACCAGGCCCGAGACATCTGGCGCAATGACCATCTCCAGTCTTCCGATCTTGGCGAAGGTGTCGAGGACCTCACGAATGTCCGCATCTCTGAGCGTAAAGGTAATGGGGTCACCGACGAACTCGGGCGGAGCGACCTGCGGCGCTACCTCCGGCAGTTCGAGCGCTCTCAACATGGGACTCATCCCCAACATCACCAGGACACCTGCGATCGCCAGGACCCGAGTCCAGGGTCCAGGGGTTCGAACTGCATCGGCGGTAAAGAGCATCGAGATTCTCCTTTCGAGGCTGTCGACCCGCCCCAGTCCGCTGACCGGGACGAGGCGAGGGGTCGGTTGAGCCAGGTGGCGGACGGTTTCCGCCAGCCCCCTGGCATATTCAGACACGAGATCAGGGAAGGCATGCGCGACCACCGCATCGCAGCAAGCTTCCTCCGCCTCACGTAGCTGGCGCGAGGCGATCCAGGCCACGGGGTTCCACCAGTAGATCGCCAGCACGGCCAGTTCCAGCCAACGCAGACGATCGTCGCTGCGTTCGAGATGAGCCAACTCGTGGGCGAGGATGGTGTCTCGCTGACCCGGGCTCAGTGCTTCCAGGAGGCGCCCGGGAAGGACCAGTCGAGGCGCGCCGAACGAGCTCCAGACCAAGGGTGAGACCCGAGCCTCCGTCATCGAGATTCTGGGGATTCGACTAAGCCCAAGGATTCCCGCCAACTCCTGTACCCTGACCTGCAGATCAGCGGGGACCGCGCCGGCCGGTCCGAGTTGTCGATCGAGACGACGGAGCCTGGTTGCGCAGAGAGCGAGGAAACCCACGGTTCCGAGGCACCAGAGCGCGAGGAGTGCCGGTAAGGCCAGCTCTCTGAGCGACGATCCCATCTCAACCGCGACAGGCAAGACAGCGCCGGGCGAGGGGCTCAACGAACTCGCTAGTACGGGCACGGAGACCTCGACGGCGGGAAGAACCCCGAAGGACCATAGCGGTGGCAGGAGTAGCTTGACCAACACTGCGAGCCACAGGAGGTGAAGGAGCCAGGGTCGGCGGAGGCGCTGTCCGAGGAGGAGGAGCGCACCCGCCGCAACCACGCCTACCAGCGAATTGCTAGCGACTGCGGAGAGGAATGATTCCATAACTTAGGCCTCCTCTTTCCCTGAAGACCCCGCTGTCTCGAGCCGGTCGACCAAACCCTGGAGGGCGTCCGCCTCCTCGGGCGTCGGGTCCGACACTCGCACGAGCTGTGAGAGGAGGGGCGCCAACGATCCGTCGCACAGGGCATCCGCCGTCTCCCGCAACCGTCTCGCGACCAGCTCACTCCGGGTCACGGTCGCGGTGAACACGTTGACCCGCCCATCCCGCTCGCGCCGCACGCACGACTTGCCCTCCAAACGATCGAGGAGGCTTTGCACCGTGGCGTACTCCGAGTGTCCGCCCTCGGGATACATCTGGTCGGTGAGTTGACGGATCGTGGAACGACCGTCCTTCCACAGCAGTCGAAGAAGGGCTAGCTCGGTGTCCGTGATGTTGCGTGGCGTCAGCGTCATGGCATCCTCAGGCGGTTTGTCTTAGTTCAACCCAAGACTAAGGCGCGCCGCCTGAGTTGTCAAGAGACCATGATCGCCCTGTGGGGGCCTGGAGCGTCGTCACTCAATGGCTACTTCGTCCGAGTTGGGGCGAAGAGCCAACGGGGAAGTGGCGTTCCAAGGCGGGGTGGCCTTTGAGCGGCGTGGACCTTGCGGCGACGAGTAGGCCTGCGCCAGAAACGAGAGAACCCCCGAGCATGCTCACTTGCGATCCTCAATTTCCCTTGAAACGCTGTGACTCAATCGCGGCCTCTCGGTGACGGGTTGACCATTCTGAAATTCGATGAGGTAGTATTCCGCTGCCTGATACGCCAGCCAAGCCTTCTGCCAACTTCGACGCCCGTTCCCGTCTCTGAGCACATTTCAGCGCTCTGAGCACCCTTCGGAGTAAGCCAACCGAATCGCGGTCTGCGCAGATCGATCCTGCCAATTCCAATCTAGGAGTACTGTTGATGAGTCGATGGATCCGTTCCTCGTGGAGTCTGATGATCTTGGCGGCCGCCGCCTTCCCCCTGCAAGCTGCGGAGGAGCCATCGCGGCCTGCCGCTGTCGCCGAAAAGGCCTTCGAGCACGCCGACCTCCAGATCAACGCTGAGCGCCAAGAGGTATCCGAGCTCCCGGCCGGAGAGATGGCAACGACCCGAGGCCGGCTCCAGCGACTCGCCATTAGCGAGGCGCCGAGTCGACTCGATGCCCGGAGCGGTCGCTTTGCGACCCTGCTCCCCACCGAGCCCCTGGTTCCCGGTGGTGGCGTCGGAAACTCCCTGACTTGGGATGCCGTCGCAGGCAAGGTTCCTGCCGATCGCAGCGAGCGAGAAGCCGCAGCCTGGAACGCGTTTCATAGCTATCTGGCGGACCATGCCAGTGACCTGGGCGTGAAGCTCGAGGAGCTCTCCCCCGACTACCGCATCGCCTCGCACCCTAGTGAGATCTACCAGATCCACGTCCCGCGCACCTTCGACGGCATTCCGGTACGCGGCGTTGCCATCTCCGCTTTCATCAATCGCGGCAATCTCGTGCTCATGGGCTTCGACAAGTGGGGCGACTTCACCCCGGCGGCGACGGGTGGACAACTCACCTCAGAAGAAGCTACCCAGGCCGCCCGGAACTACCTCGCTCCCCTGCAAGTCTCCGGAGCGTGGGCCAAGACCGAACTGCTCTATGTTCCGATGGCCGACCACACAACTCCGGCCAGTCGCTACGACTACCGCCTCGTATGGGCCGTGAACAGCACCCTGGTGGAAGACCCAGGGGGACACTGGGAGACCTTGGTCGACGCCCGTAGCGGCGAGGTCCTCGCCCACGTCGACCAGAACCACTACGCCGACGTCAAGGGAGGGGTCTTCCCCGTCTCCAACGACGGCAACGGGGCCGACGGCATGGAGCAGGACGGGTATCCGATGCCGTTCATGACGGTTGGGGGCAGCACGACCGATACCGGGGGCAATGTGCCACTCTTCGGAAGCCTGACCGGGACCCTGTCCGGGCCCTACGTCAAGATCAGCGACAACTGCGGCGCGGTGAGTCTGACCCAGAACGACATGCTCGACTTTGGAAGTTCAGCGGGGACCGACTGCACTACCCCGGGCTTCGGCGGCGCCGGGAACACCCACGCGTCCCGTACCGGCTTCTACGAGCTGAACAAGATCATCGAAATGGGCCGCGGTCAGTTGCCGGCCAACGTCTGGTTGACCCAGCAGCTCACTTCGAACATGAACATCAATCAGACTTGCAACGCCTTCTGGGGCGGAGGTTCCGTCAATTTCTACCGCTCGGGTGGAGGCTGCGCGAACACCGGTGAGATCGCCGGGGTCTTCGACCACGAGTGGGGCCACGGGCTCGACGACAACGATGTCGAAGGATCGGTTACCGGTCCCTCCGGCGAGGGCATCGCCGACATCTACACCGCTCTCCGTCTCAACACGTCCTGCATCGGCCGTGGATTCCGGGCTACTCCGTGTACCGGCTTCGGCGACGCGTGTCTGACCTGTACGGGTGTGCGAGATATCGACTACCTGCAACGAGTCTCGGGGAATCCCCACGACTATACGTGGTCGAACGCCAACTGCAGTGGTAGCACTCATTGCGTCGGTTCCGTCTACTCCGAGGCCGTATGGTCGCTATGGAAGCGTCTGCTCCAGACGGCCCCGTATAGCTACGACAACAACACCGCCCAGGAGATCGTCAGCCGTCTGACCTTCATCGGCGCTGGTTCGGTCTCGACCTGGTTCTCCGGCGGGCCCCCGAATGGCGGCTGTGCAGCGTCGGGTGGCTACATGAACTACCTGGCCGCCGATGACGACAACGGCGACCTCAACGACGGCACTCCCCACATGAACGCTATCTACACCGCGTTCAATGACCAGCAGATCGCCTGTGCCACGCCGGCAGTTCAGGAGTCCGGCTGTGCCGCAACTCCAGCCCAGGCTCCCGTCGTGACGACCGGGAACGGCAACCAATTGGTCACCCTGAGCTGGGGTTCGGTGCCCGACGCCACCGCCTACCAGGTCTATCGGACGGAAGGGATCGCGGCCTGTGACTTCGGCAAGGTGAAACTCGGGGAGACTGCCGGTCTCACTTGGGACGACAACGGCCTCCAGAACGGCCGGGACTACTCCTACGTGGTGATCCCCATCGGGGCGTCATCCGCCTGCATGGGGCCGGCTTCGGCTTGCGCCACCGACGCCCCGGTCGGACAGCCTGACTTCTTCCTCAGCTGCACGCCTTCGAGCCTGCTGGTCGAACAGGGCACCACGGTGGACATCACCTGTACCGGAATCTCTAGCTTCGGCTATACCGGAAGCGTCGACCTCTCCTGTTCCGGCAATCCCGCCGGTATCGGTTGCGCTTTCTCGACCACAACTCTCGTCCTGCCGGCCGACGGTACGATGGACAGCACTCTGACGTTGACGGTCGATGCCGGACAAACCGTGGACGCCTACACCTTCGACGTCGTCGGCAATGACGGCGCTACCAACCGGGTGGCGCCGATCACCGTCCAGGTGACTCCGATTGGCCAGAATGGTCCTCAGGATGCCGCCTACGACGCCGGTCTTGGCGCTCCGCAGTGTTCGACATCCGGCAACAGTTGTGACTCGCTCGGCCTCCTCGATGGACGAGGCAATCTCGGCCCGGAGGTCAATCAGCCGAACACCACCGACAGCTGTACGGACGGGGGCTCGGGCACTTATCACAGTGACGAGTCCAACGACCGTCTCGTCGTGCGCACCCTCGACTACTTCGACTTCGCGCCCGGAGCGACGGTCCAGGTGGAGGCCACGGTGTACGCCTGGTCGACCGGATCATCCGACCACCTCGACCTCTACTACGCCGCGGATGCGACAAATCCGGTCTGGATCCCGCTCGGAACCCAGCAACCTCCAAGCGGCGGTGTTCAGACCCTGACGGCGCAGTACGTCCTCCCCGAGGGCGGGTTGCAGGCTGTCCGCGCAAACTTCCGCTACACCGGATCACAAAGCTCCTGCAGCGCTGGTAACTACGACGACGCCGACGATCTGGTCTTCGCCGTCGGCAGCGGTCAGCCCCCCTTCTTCACGGACGGCTTCGAGTCCGGTGATCTGACGGGGTGGTCGTCGGCGACGGGCAACTAAAGGACTGCAGCGGTCCAATCGACGGCGGCTGGGTGAGCCTCAGGGCCTACCCGGTCGCCGCCATGTCTCC
>JAIOJS010000492.1 GCA_019911795.1 Thermoanaerobaculia bacterium
TCCTCAAGATTCTCTCGGGAGTGACCACGCAGTCCTCGGGGACGGTGGAGGTCCGCGGCAAGGTAGCCTCGATCCTCGAGTTGGGATCGGGCTTTCACTTCGAGTTCACCGGGCGCCAGAACATCCGTTTGAACGCGGCCATGCTGGGCCTATCGGAGGTCGAGGTCGAGGCCAAGATGCAGGACATCATCGAGTTCAGCGAACTCGGCGACTTCATCGACCAGCCGGTCAAGGTCTATTCCAGCGGCATGGCGATGCGACTGGGATTTGCCATCGCCACCCAGATCGAGCCCGACGTTCTGGTGATAGATGAGGCGCTCTCCGTCGGCGACGGATACTTTCAGAAGAAGTGTATGGACCGCATGACCGAGTTCACCGAGCAGGGAGGGACACTCCTCTTCTGCTCGCATGCGATGTATTACGTCAGCTCCTTCTGCGAGCGTGCTCTGTGGATGCGCGGTGGTCGCGTCGAGGAACTGGGACCGGCGGCTGAGGTGGTGCGCAACTACGAGAATTTCTTGCTCACCAAGGGAGAAGACGAGGTGGTGGCCCTTCCGGTGCAACCCTCAGCGGGGATCGAGGAGAGGCAAGTTCCGGGAGCGGCTCGCATTGTTGGGGCCCGCTTGTTGGCCCCTTCTTCTGAGGCTTTCGAGGAGGGTCCGCGTGTCTTCCGCTATGGAGATCCATGGACCCTAGAAGTGGAATGGGAGACCAACCAACCCTCATTGCCCTTCCACGTAGCGGTCGGCATCGACCGCGTCGACGCGGTGCAAGTCGCCAGCTTCTCGACCTGGAAGGAGGGAGAGCCTTTCGTTGGGCGTTCGCGCTATCGAGTTCGCTTGCACCTCGACGCTCTGCCGATCGTCAAGGGTGAGTTCAGTGTCTTCGTCTATCTCATGGACGAGAGGGGACTGCATCCGTACGACCAGAGGATCCTGCAGCGTGCCTTCGTCGTCCACGGAGACGAATATGAGATCGGCTTGACCCGGATCGCTCATACCTGGGTGCCGGCCGAGGTCGTGGTCAAGGGATGAAGGGCACCTCCGGATCGACGCTGCATTGGGCGCTGAGAGGTCTTCTCCTCGTCTTGGTCCTGACCCTTGGATCCAGTTGTCGGACCGCGCTGGATAGCGCGGGCGAGGGAGTGGAGTCGGAGGTCGGGCGACGTCGGTTGGTGATCGTATCGGTCGATACGCTGCGGGCCGATGCGTTGGGATTTGCCGGGTATCCGGCGGCAAGGACTCCCAGCCTCGATGCCCTTGCTGCTCGTGGAACCTGGTTCCCCAACGCCATCGCGCCGATCCCGCGGACCACTCCGTCCTTGGGATCCCTCCTCACCGGTCGCTGGCCCCAGCACCACGGCTCTCGGGAAGTGGGGGATCCGATCCTCGATTCAGTGCCAACTCTGGCTGAGCAACTCCGGCGGGGTGGCTACACAACGCTAGGTGTCAGCATCAACGACAGTGCTGGGCCCAAGCAGGGATTGGCCCGAGGCTTTGACTATTTCGCCACTTACCGCGATCTCTTGGAGGACTATGGTGACGATCTCTACCAGGAGCGGAGTCCCGCCCCACCATCGTCCAAGGGGTGGGCGACGGCGACGACCGAGAGGACTCTGCAACTGGTCGACGACGCCGGTCTAGATAGGGAGTCACCCTATTTCCTCTGGGTGTTCTATTTCGATCCGCACTTCGTTTACCGACCACCCGCGCCCTGGCAGGATGGCGTCGAGGCCTCGAGATGCTGGGACCTCTACGATGAGTTCTGGTCGCAGCCCGAGCGTGGCGGCGAGGTCTTCGCCGACATCGGAGGGGTCTCCTCCCACGCGCTTGCCGATTGTCGTCGTCTCTACGACGCTGAGGTGGCCTACACGGATCGCCAGATCGGCGTGCTCCTGGAGGGGCTAGAAACACGGGGTCTCCTCGAGGAGACTCTCGTCGTCTTTACCGCCGACCACGGTGAGAACTTTGGCGAGGGAGGACTCTTCTTCGAACATGGGGAGAATGCCCACGATGCGGGGCTGCGGGTTCCTCTCGTGTTCGCGGGTCCCGATGTCGCGGCTGGTCGCGTCGATGCGACTGCGGTCAGTCTGGTGGATGTCCTTCCCACCGCATTGCACTGGCTCGGAGTGAGCGTCGAGGAGGGAACGGAATTGGACGGTGACGACCTTCTGTCGCGACTCTCGCCGGGCGCGTCCCCGACCCCTGCGGCCGATCGCATCGTGTTTGCCGAGAGCGCTTCCGCCTTGTGGAACGAGGCTCGAGAGCCACTGATTACGGGGCGGTTGGGGGGCAGGGTGTGCGCCAACGGAGAATGGCTGACCCTCCGTATCGAAGGCGAACAACGCACGGTCTTTGATCGTCGGGAGGACCCGGCCCTGACGGTGGACATCGTCGGTCGCTTTCCCGAGGAGGAGAAAATCCTGGCCGCCGCGCTCCAGACCTGGCCGGCCGAGAGTGCTCGGCAGAGAGTCGCTCGCACCGCGCGCTTCAAGCTCGTGCAGTTCCCCCGCCTCGAAGGCGGCTACCGCAATGAGCTCTATGACCTACGAGGGGAAGGCGAGGGAGTCGACGTGAGTCAGCGTTTTGGTCGGGTGGCCGAGGTCCTCGGGGCGGCGGTGGAGGATTGGGCAACAGGGATTCCCCGCGAACTACAGCGGGAGGCCGATGCCGAGCGCGAGCAGACGCTGCGGAGTCTGGGCTACCTCAAGTAACGGTACGCGAGGACAAAGACCAGCGTCGGGATAGATACTTGTGGAGGCGGGACCACTCGATACGGACTGCGCGCACCAAGCCACGAGCGAAGAAGGTCACCGGGGAGGTTCCGCTGAAGGCGCCGGCGATCGCATAGAGGTCGCGAAGCCCGAGGTGCCGGTCGCGTGCGACGGCGTAGATCGGCTCCCAGGACTCCGGTTGGAGCTTGCTCTTGAAGAAATCGAGTCCCTCGAAGTCGTAGAAGCGCCGACCGTGGGCACGAACCCAGCCAAGGAGGAAGCGTATCCACCAGCGCGCCGTCGTCTCTTTGAGCCCTGAGCGCCGAGACAGGGGAGAGAGTCCAAGGGTGACGTACTGTGCATCGATGGAGATCAGATGGCGCATCACCGCATCGATGAGAAGCTCCGAGGTCCCGTTGGGGGCGTCCGTTCCGCGAACGATCTGCTCGATTAGCCAGCCGTTCCTTGGTCGCACCGGCGAGGCGATAAGAAAGCCGACCGGTCGGGCGTCAGCGGTGGCGACGAAGACGAGGCGGTCGAAGAGACGCTCCAGGGTTCGTGGCTGGACGAGAAAGTGCATGGGTGGCAAGCCACGGGTCGCCAACCACTCGCCGAGGCAACGTTCCAGTTCGGGATGGCCAGCGGCGAGGGTCGAGGACCACGATTTGATCTCGAGGCCCTTGTTGCGGGCTCGAGCCAACTGTGCCCGCAACGAGGATTTCCCCTGGAGGATTCCGGGCCAGGAGGTGGGACGCCACGTCGGTTGCGCTCCGAGTAGAAGCCGATCGACCCTTGGGCCGTGAGCCAGAGGTTCCTCGGCGCCGAAGTAGCAGACCCTGCTCCCATGCATTTCGCTCGCCGTCTCGAACTCAGTGGCGATCTCCTCGACGTCGTCGAACGGACCGACGGGCTCACCGGCCACCACCCGACCCCCGGCCGTTTCGACGAATCCGACGACACCTGGATGTTGCCTCGAAAACCAGAGTTCCAGGCCGGGGTTGAGGATCTGGTAGGAGGTGGCGTTGCGTCCGAACTGAAGCACTAACTCTCGCGCCCGCTGCAGTGGATTCGCGGCTGGCGTCGAGGAGAGGTTGATCACAGCGCTGCGAGGGCCTCGAGTACCTTTTCGTCGTGACCGTCAACGGCTACGCGCTTCCATACCTTGCGTACGATACCTTGGGAGTCGATGACGAACGTCGATCGTTGGATGCCGATCGATTTCTTCCCGTACAGCGTCTTCTCTCGCCAGGCGCCGTAGGCTTCGGCCACACGGTGGTCGGGATCGGCGAGGAGGGTGAAGTTCAAACCGTACTTGTCGCGGAACGCGCCATGGCTGTCGACGCCGTCGGGACTGACGCCAAGGACCCTCGCACCCAACTTCTCGAATTCCTTCTTGCGGTCGCGGAACGCACAGGCTTCTTTGGTGCAGCCCGGGGTGTCATCCATGGGGTAAAAGTAGAGAACCACGGGTTGTCCTTGCAGTTCGGACAGGGTGAGGGTGGCGCCGTCGTCGGTGTCGAGGGTGAAATCAGGGGCGGCATCGCCGCGTTCGATCCAAGGGGTCATGGGGAAGTCTCCGTGGTGGGAATGCCTTCGCTCAAGTGATAGAGGGCGGGGATGAGTTCAATCGATAGCGCCTCCACCGTGGAGTAGCGCTTTGCGGGATCAGGGTGGAGGCATCGTTGCAGGACACGATCGAACTCTACCGCGGCGCTCGAGTTCCCTGGGTAGCGATACCCCTCTTCGATTCCATGCAGGAGCTTGGGTGGTGCGTTGCCGGGAAAGGGGAGAGTCCCGGTAAGAGACTCGACGAGGAGGACACCAATCGCGAAGATGTCGCTGCGTTTGTCGGCGTTCTCGCCCCGAAGCTGCTCGGGCGCCATATAGCGGAAAGTGCCGATCAAGGAGCCCGGGGTGGTGCGTTCCTCGTCGGAGAGTGCCTCATCGAGCGCCCGGGCAACGCCGAAATCCAGGATCTTTACCGAGGTTTCGCCCCGCGCACCGTGGGCGAGAAAGATGTTGGCGGGCTTGAGGTCCCGGTGCACAATCTGGTGCAGGTGAGCGGCCGCGACTCCCGAACAGAGTTCGTCAAAGCGCGGTGCGGCAGCGCGGGGTGTGAGGGGGCCACGAGCCGCTAGGTGGTGGGCGAGAGTCTCGCCGTCGAGGAGTTCGAGCACGAGGTAAGCGGCGCCAGTTCCGGTGGTGCCATAGTCGTACAAAGTGATGATGTTGGGATGCTGGACTCGAGCGGTCAATTGGGCTTCGGTT
>JAIOJS010000493.1 GCA_019911795.1 Thermoanaerobaculia bacterium
GGGGAGAGCTTGCTTGGTCGGGACTAGCGGGCTTGATGGGGGACTAGGGGGCTTGGTCGGGGACTAGGGAGCTTGGTCGGGGACTAGGGAGTGAAGCGGTAGCCGACGCCACGCACGCTATGGATATGCTTGGGACGCCACGAGTTTTCCTCAAAGGACTTGCGCAGGGCCACGATCACGTTGTCGACGACGCGGGTATTAGGATGGTTGGGGAGTTCCCACACCTGGGTCAGGAGTTCGCGTCGCGTAATCACTTGGTTGGCCCGCGACAGGAAGACTCTCATCACGGCAATCTCCTTACGCGACAGCTCGACGATTCCCTCGCGAGTCAACGCCTGGAAGGTGGAGAAGTCGACCCAGAACTCTCCGAACTCAACCCGAGTCGGAAGCGTAGGGTGGTCACCCTCTGAACTTTCCTCGCCGCTGGTCTTCCAGCTCTGCCGTCGCAGGCGAACTTCGATACGAGCGAGAAGTTCGGCGAGATCAAAGGGTTTGATCACATAGTCGTCGGCACCGACCTTGAGGCCGTAGACGATGTCATCGGGCTGCGATCGCGCCGTCAACATGAGGATCGGGGTGAAGTCGCTCCGTTCTCGCAGCTGGCGACAGACTTCGAATCCGTCGACCTCGGGAAGGCGCACGTCGAGGAGGATCAGGTCGAAGTCCTCTTCGGCCGTCATCTTCAGGGCTTGGGCGCCGTCGGTGGCGAGACTAACGTCGTAGTCCTTGCGTTCGAGGTTGAGAACGAGCCCCTGGGCAATCGCCTCTTCGTCCTCGACGACCAGAACTCGGGGCTTGCGGGCGGTCATGGCGTGCGTTCCAGGATCGGCAACTCGACCACGAAGCGAGTTCCGGGTCGGCCCTCGTGCGAGAACGCTCGGACCGTCCCTCCCATCTCGCGGACTAGGCCGGAAACGATCGAGAGGCCCAGTCCGGTGCCCTTGCGGCGTCCGTCGATCTCCCGACCGATCTGATAAAAGCGGTCGAACACCTTGCCTAGTTCGGTCTTGGGGATGCCGATACCGTCGTCCTCGATGACGATGCGGGTCACCAGGCGACGGTCGGTAACTCGGCAGCGCACCTCACCTCCGCGGTGGGAGAAGCGTTGAGCGTTTTCGAGGAGGTTAGTCATGATGCGCTCGAGGGCCGTTCGAGATCCCATGATGGTAGCTGATGTCTGGAGGGTCCAGACCAGCGAGACGCCATGGCGCTCCTGGGCTCGCTCCGCCATGGCAGGGAGGTATTCCTCCAGCAGGGGAGTCAGTTTGACCGGCTTCAAGCGTAGGACCTTCTTCCTCGACAGGAGTCGGCTGCTCTCTAGCACGTCGTCGATCAACGAGCCCAGTCGGTTCGCCTGTTCGAGGATGAATGCGACGCTCTTGTCGTGGATCTCCGGTTCGAGACCGGATTCTTCCAGAGTTTGGGCGTGCAGCTTGATGGCAGCGAGCGGCGACTTCATCTCGTGGGTGATGTTGGAAACGAACTCCTCCTGCTTGCGAGTGTAGCGATTGGCGGCCAGGGCTTGAGCGAGCTGGTAGATGAGACCGCCGAGGAGGAGTCCGAGCATGACGGCTCCGACGGTGAGAATCATCCAGTGGGTATTGGGATTAGACAACCCAACGCGTCCCGCCGCGGCTCGGATCTGGTTGACCGAACGCACCACGTAGATCACCCACAGGACGAGGAGGGCGACGGTGATCACGAGCGACAGGATGTAGGTCGTGACGAGGGGACCGGAGGAGTGTTTCTTTGCCAAGGGAGTCCAGTAAATCAGTTGGCCCGAAGCGCGTCAAACGGGGACGCCTCTCGGAGGCGTCTCGCTGAGAAGCATCAGAGTGACGTATCAGAGTTGACAAAAGCATGACAGATGTCTGACCCACGCCTGACCGCACTTCCGCGAGATAGAGCCCATACTCTCTATTGAGGTGGAAAGGAGTCTTAGATGATCGAACCGATGGGCGAACCGAGAAAGATCGAGATTCAGTGGAGTGGCTCCACCGTAGCGTTCTTCGCGGTGCACGCACTAGCTCTGCTGGCCTTCGTCGTTCCCTTTTCCTGGGGCATGGTCGGACTTTGCCTGGGGCTCTATGCACTACGCATGTTCGGCATTACCGGTGGCTACCACCGCTACTTCTCCCACCGCTCGTATAAGACCAGCCGCTTCTTTCAGGCGGTGATGGCAATCATCGGACTCCTGGCCCATCAGAAGGGCCCTTTGTGGTGGGCCGCCCACCATCGTCACCATCACCGGCACAGCGATCGTCACGGTGACCTTCACTCCCCGGGGCTCGAGGGCTTCCTCTGGGCTCACGTGGGTTGGGTGCTGGTCGATGACTACCGCGAGACCGAGTACGAGCGTATCGCCGACTTCACCAAGTATCCCGAGCTTCGCTGGCTTAACGAGCACCACTGGGTCCCTGGGGTCGTGCTCGGAGCGATCGTCTTCTTCGCCGGCGGCTTCCCCGCCCTAGTGTGGGGCATCTTCGTCAGCCTCGTCCTCACCTGGCACGCGACTTTCGCCATCAACAGCTTTACTCACATGTTCGGACGCCGTCGCTTCATGACCAAGGACGACAGCCGCAACAGCTTGCTCCTCGCCCTCTTGACCATGGGAGAGGGGTGGCACAACAACCACCACTACTTCAAGGCTTCCACGCGGCAGGGCTTCTACTGGTACGAGATCGATCCGACCTTCTACGTTCTCAAGACGCTCTCCCTGTTCGGCATTGTCTGGGACCTCAAAGAGCCTCCCAAGAAGGTCCTGGAGGACTTGCAGAGTATCGATGACGAGTCGGGCCTCCGCGATCCGCTCAAGCGGGCCGACCACGCCCTGCTGGGGCGCAAGGCCTCGGAGCGTGAGGAGAAGACGAAGGCGGCGTAGGTGGGAGGGACGATGGGGCTTCGCGCTCATCCATGGATCGATCTGAAACTGTGACTGGCGCGGACTCCCGATGCGAGGCCTGGCTGGTCTGGAACGAGGGTTCGGATCGCCATCATGCTCCCGGCGAGCACGCGGAGCGCCCCGGTCGCTTGGCGGGAGTGCGCCGGGGTATCGAAGCGGCGGAAGCTCGCGGACTAACGTTTCAGGCCTTGCCCTCCCGTGCGGTCGACGACGCGACGCTCGAACGAGGTCACACC
>JAIOJS010000494.1 GCA_019911795.1 Thermoanaerobaculia bacterium
CCCCTTCGTCGCGGCGGAGGCGGTTATCGACTCCTAGCTGGTGACGCCCAGCGAACGTCTCCTCCCTGGGTCGAGGTCCGAGTCGATGCCGGACGAACCTCGGCCGAGGAAGCGATCGAGTGGCTCCGGGGCCAAACGCTCGAGGAAGCCCATGTCGTGGCTGTGGAGCCGACCGGGAGTGAGCTCTGGCGAGTCGACGGCGCCGGTCCCGCCGAGGGTCCCGAAGAACCCTCGCGATGGTTCCTCAGTAGCGAGGATCTTCCGACCGTCCACTCCGCCTGGCTCGAGTCGGCGGCCCTGGTCGCAGCTTGCGAAGGGGTGGACGCCGTCTTCCTCGCCCCCGGCCTGACCGACGCGGCCGCACCGGAGGTCGAGGCATCCGATCTGCTGCGCCAACCGCTGCGGGCGACGACGCTCTTGGCGCGCGACGCGTTCGACGAAGAGCCCTCGCCAACGGGACGGACAGTGCGCGCCAAGAATCGGTCCTGGCAGGCGAAACTACTACCCTTGGCACCGACCGGCCCGGAACGGGACCTGCCTTACCGAACCGCCGGGGCAGGAGCCAACGGGACGATCTCGCTGGACGATCTCTCCCTCACCACGCGCCGACCACCCGACCGTGATCCCGCCCGAGAGCCCGTGCTGGTCCTGACCCCGTTCCTGGCGCGGGGCGGCGCCGAGCACACCCTCTTCGAGACCCTCCTCTACCTTCGGGATGGATTCGACTTCACCCTCGTCACTCTGGCTCCTCATCGACCGGAACTGGGCGACCGTCGGGAGGACTTCCTGGCGGTGACATCCCGCATCTTGTGCCTCGGTGACCTTGTCCATCCGGCGGCGATGCCGGGGATCCTGCGGTCCCTGCTCGCCTCGACCGGAACTCGAACCGTCTACAACGCGAACAGCACGACCCTGTTCTACGACTTCGCGCCCGGACTCAAGCAGTTCGACCCAGGACTCAGGATCCTCGACCATCTGTACGATCATCAGGTTGGCTATATCGAACGCTACGAGGACCCCGAGTTGCTCGGGTCCGTCGACCTCTGCGTCGCCGAGAACCACCAGATCGCGGAACGACTGGTCGAGGAGTTCGCCTGGCCGAGCGATCGAGTCCCGGTGATCTGGCCCTGCGGCCGCAACCCCGAAGCGCTTCCGCCGAAGGACACCGTCGGACTCATCCGGTCCGAGGTCCGCGCAGAACTCGAGGTCTCAGAGGACTCGGTGATCTTCCTCACCGCGGCCCGGATGCACGAGCAGAAGCGCCCCCTCGACCTGGTGGAGCTCGCCAAGCGAGTCACTGACTTGGAGGAGGTCCTCTTTCTCGTCGTCGGAGGGGGACCGCTGGAGACGGAGGTCGACGAACTCATCGCCCACCATCGGCTCGGTAACATTCGCCGGCTCCCGTTCCGCACCGACATCCCCCGCCTCATCGCAGCGAGTGACGTGGGCTGCCTGATCTCCGAGTACGAGGGACTCCCGGTCTTCATGATGGAGTGCTTCCAGCTGGGGCGTCCTTTCCTCGGGACCGATGTCGGCGACCTCGGGCGAGTGCTGCGACAGAGCGGAGCCGGACTCGTGGTGGATCAGCCCGGCGACCTCGACGCCTTGGAGGCCGCCGTGCGACGGCTAGCCACTCCCGAGGAACGCAGTCGCCTCGCTCCCCTGGCCCGGGCGGCGGCGGCACCCTTTAGCGTTGCATCCTGTTCCGAACGATACGCAGCAGTCTTCTCCGCCAGGACCGCAACGTGAGGGTACCGCCCGCGCTCCTGCGGACGGCGTCCGTTCGCCGCGGACTCCGTAGCGCCCGCAAGACCCTCTCGATCGGTTGGTACCGCACGAGGGCTCTCCTCGGCTTCGATCTAGGCCCCCGCGTCGTCGTCGACCGCGCCGCCGGCGGACGGCGGATTCCCCATCCAGCCATTTTGGTCACTCGAGAGGGTGCCAACCCCGACCGACTTCAGGTCGACTCCCACTCCTCTCTCGACCATCAGACCGAGACTTCCGTGACGACGGAAGCAACGAACACCACCGCGCCCTACTGGCTGCGTGACGGCGGAGACCTCGGCACGTACCCTGCTACCCACCTCGAGAGCCTTCTCATGGCCTTGGCGGCCGAGGACCTCCCCTACGCCGTCTCCGGCTGGTCGTCACTACCTACCGAGATCGACCGGTTCGTTCTCAGGGTTCCTTCCGGACCGGAGGCGTCCAGCGCGACCCTGGTAGCAACGCAACCGTCCGCGGACTCCACCGAGATCATCGCTCGACGAGTCCCTCATCTGACCGCTACGTCCTTGCCATCAGCGGCCGGCGAGCCGGGACCCTACCAACTGCGACCGTGGCTCGGCGCAGGTCTCCAGCGCGAATCCCAATCCCGCTTGGTGCTCAGTCCGGTCCAACCGGTCCACGAGGTCCTCGCCGCACTGCCGGCCATGCCGGGCCCACCCACTGTGCTCTTCGTTCTCCCCTACCTTGCGGTCGGTGGGGCGGAGAGGCTTCTCCTTCAGCTCCTCGCCGGCCTGGGTTCGTCCTGTAGATCCCTGGTGGTCACCCTGGAGCCCCATCTGGCCGATCGGGGACAGACGCTCGATGAAGCTCGCCTCCTGACGGACCACGTCTATACCCTCGGAGACTGGCTGCCTCGAGAGGCCCGCATGTCGGCCCTGCGTCACCTCATCCGACGCTACGAGGTACAAACACTCTTCGGTTGGAATGGCGCCACCGACTTCTACGACCGACTGACCGAGATCCGCTGCGCCTGGCCGCAACTCCGGATCCTGAACCAGCTGTTCAACCACCAGGGCGGCTGGATGGAGCACTATTCGCAAGCCGTGATCGATGCGGTGGACCTTCACGTCGCTATCAACGGTCCTATCCGTCGGGCGCTGGTGGAGCGTTGGCAGCTTCCTGGCTCAGACGTCGTCCAGATCGATCACGCGGTCAGCGTGCCGGAGCCGCCTGCCGACGCGGAGCGTGAGGCACGACGCCACGCCATCCGAGGCCGGCTCGGGATTCCCCTCGACCCGGTGGTGGTGGGCACGTTCGGACGGTTGCACCCCCAGAAACGTCCGCTGGACGTGGTCGCTACCGCCCGCCGCCTCGCGGACCGGCCCGTCCACTTTCTCTTGGTCGGGGGCGGGCCCCTGGACGGCGCCGTCGACACCGAGTTGCGCCGACACCCCTTGACCCACTTGACTCGCCTCCCTCTCCACCAGGATGTCTCCGAACTCTTCGACGCCATCGACCTCTGTCTGATGACCTCGGAGTACGAGGGGCTGCCCCTCTTTCTGCTCGAGGGACTGGCCCGCGGGATCCCCTGCGTCGCGCCGGCGGTCGGGGACATTCCCCACCTCCTCGAGGAGGGCGGCGGACGTACGGTCCGAGTCGGGGACATCGAAGCGTTCGCCACCGCCATCCTCGAGCTCAGCGATCCCGAGACACGGCGTGCCGAGGGAGAGGCGGGGCGGCGCCGGATCGAGCGGGACTACTCGCTCGGTCGCTACGTCGAGCAGTACCGAGAGGCCATCTTTCCTCGAGCGGAGAACGCATGACCCCGCGTGTCTCCGTCGTCATCCCCTCCTACAACCACGCGATCTACCTCGCGGAGGCGGTGGAGAGCGTGCTCTCCAGTCCGCTAGACCTCGAACTAGTCATCGTCGACGACGGCTCGACCGATGGAACGTGCGACCTCCTCCAACGCTGGCAGGACCACTCCCAGGTTCACATTCACCGGCAAGAGAACTCGGGCGCTCACGCTGCGCTCAACCGGGGCCTGGCGGAGAGCCGCGGTGAGTTCCTCTTCATCCTCAACTCCGACGATCGTTTCGCTCCCGATCGGATCGCCAGCTTCGTCGAGCGCTTCGATGCCGACCCCGAGTTGCTGACCCTGACCTCGTGGATCCGCCTCATCGACGACTCGGGCCAGGAGCTCGGCATCAAGCGGGGGGACGAGAACCTCCCCCCGTGGGAGCCACGCTACTCCCGAGGCCGGATGGCGGAATTGCACGACCCGGCCCTCTCGCTGCTCGAGACCAACTACATCTCGACCTCCTCCAACCTCGCCTTTCGTCGGCGGCTCCTCGACGAGCAGGGGCTTCTCTTCCCCTCCTTGCGCTATACCCACGATTGGTACTTTGCGCTGGCCGCCGCCTCGGCCGGCAAGTTGGAGATCGTTCCCGAACCCCTCGTCGACTACCGCGTCCACGCCGAGAACACCATCAAGGAGGGCGCTGGCGACAACGAGGAAGGCTCAAGAGAGGCCGGCGTGGCCGCCATGCACTTCGAGATCTTATGGACGCTGGCGAGTCACTCCCACCGCCTGCGGCAGCGCCACGCCGACGACGACGCTTCGGCCCAGGATCTCGCGCGCCGTCAGTGGCGGAGCCTGCCCCCTTTCGTCACCGAGGCACGCTTTGCTCAGTTCCTCCACCTGCGCGGTGAGGGAGACACGATCCCCCCGGCTTTCTGGGAACTTCTCGAGTTGGACCACCCGTTGAGGGTCCGTGCCATTCCAAGTGGTGCGAGAGCCACCCTCGGCACGTCGCACGACCTATCGATCGTCATCCCCACCCGCGATCGCGTGGAGACCCTTCGGGGGACCCTCGAAGACCTGATTGCTGTCCTGGTGGACAGACCGGTCGAAGGGCCAGGAGTCGAGCGACCCCGCGTCGAGGTGATCGTGGTCGACGATGGTTCGTCCACTCCACTGCTACGGGACCAGCTGCCCGCCGGACTCGATCTCACGGTTCAGCGCCAGCCGCCGCGAGGACCGGCGGCCGCCCGCAATCTCGGCATCGCCCACGCCCGCGCTCCCCGGGTCCTCCTTCTCGGTGACGACACCCCGCTGCGACCCGGCGCGCTCGACGTCCATCTCGACCCGGCGCGCGAGGAACTAGGAGTTCAGGGTCGGATCGATTGGGATCCGGAGCTACCGATCACCGACCTCATGCAGTTCCTCGCTCCCAATGGACCGCAGTTCTACTTCGCCGGTCTCACCGAGGGTTCCGAGGTTCCCTATTGCAGCGTCCTCGGGTCGAACCTCTCCGCCCCGACTCACTGGTTCCGCGCGGAGCCCTTCGACGAGGGGTTCCCCTTCGCCAGCTTCGAGGACACCGAACTCGCCTTCCGCTGGCACCGACGAGGATGGCCGGTGCACTTTTCCCCACTCGCCGGCGCCTGGCACCGACATCACTACGAGAAACTCGCCCCTTTCCTCGAGCGCCAGCGTAGGGCCGGCGCTTCCGCCCGACGCGCCGTCGGTCTCCACCCGAAGATGCTGTGGAAAGTCGTCCTCGCACCGGCTATCGTCACCGCAATGCGGTCCTTCCGACGTCCCCGGACCGAGGCGCAACGGTGGGACCTCGACAGTCGCCGAGCCTTCTTCGCGGGATGGCTCCGGCCGCAATCAGCGTCGGCGTCACCCGTCTCCAAAACCGCAGAGCACTGCGACTCAGGAACTCCATGAAACCTAGCATCAGCGTCATCATCCCCACCTTCTCGCGCCGCGAAGACCTTCAGCGCACCCTGGCCGGGTACGTGGCTCAAGAACCCGCCGAATTGAGCTTCGAAGTGATCGTCGTGGACGACGGCTCCGCCGACGACACCTGGGGTCTTCTGGATCAATTTCGCAGCGAGCGATTCAACCTGATCTCCCAACGCCAGGACAATCAAGGACCCGCTGCCGCGCGCAATCGGGCCCTCGCCCTCGCCTCCGGTGACATCATCCTCTTTACCGGCGACGACATTGTTCCCGCCCCGGATCTCCTCGCGCGCCACCTCGCGGCTCATGCTGAACGCCCCGATCCTGGAACCGCCATCCTGGGACAGATCCAGTGGCCCGACGACCTCGAACAGACGGCGACGATGCGACACATCGCGGGACCGGGGGCCGAGCAGTTCAGCTACTACTACATGAAGGACGGCGCCGAGTACGACTTCCGACACCTCTACACGTCCAACATTTCACTGCACCGCGTGCTCCTGGATACCGAACCAGAGTACTTCTCCACCGATTTCCCGGCGGCTGCCTTCGAGGATGCCGAGCTTGCCTACCGGCTGGTCCCCCATGGATTGCGGATCTACTACGAGGCCTCAGCCCTCGCCTACCACTACCACCGCTACACCGCCCGAAGCTTCTTCGACCGACAGGTGCGCTGCGGACGCATGGCTACCCTGCTGATCCACAAGTCTCCCGAGACCCAACCGCTTCTCGGCGTCAGTGACGTCGAACGAACCCGACGCTGGGTTCGCTGGGGGCTTCATCTTCGGCGTCGCACCCACGACCGGCGAGTGCGGGAGCTCGAGGGCCGACTCGACCGAGCTCTCGCCAAGGCGGAACGGCTCGACGATCGGAACGACGAGGTCGAAACGACGCCCAACCCGCTCCTCCTTTCACTTTTTCGTTATGGCTACCTGCGCGGAGTGACCGAACGGAGCTGCTCACCGGCCCTGGTAGAGCCCGTGTCGGCGGAGCTTTTTCGCAAGACGGTCGAGCCCGTCCTCTCCTAGGTCTCGTTTTGCTAGTCCCGTCCACTTTGGACGGCCTGTTTCGCCCCTGACGGACGTCACGATCGTTGGCGACGAGAAAGGTCGAGGGACAGCGGCCGCCGGAAAAATCCGCACCGGAGTGAGCTACGGGTTCTAACTCGCGGCTCCTCAGTCCAGTCGATCCATCAATTGACAGACGCCGCCGAGGATGCAACGCTGAGAACAAGATTCCGGCACGGAGAACCCCATGAGACCGAGCATCCTGACCAGTATCCTCCTCCTTTTGGCCGCTGATCTGACCCTGGCCGCTACGGACGTCACGGTGAGCGTGAGTCCCGAGTCACCACAGCGGGGACAGTCCCTGGTGCTGGACGTGGAATTCACCGGCGCCTGCGCCTACCTCCTGCCCGCCGTGCTGATGGGATCGACCATCCGTACCGAACTCGTCGAACCACCCTGTCCGCTTCCTACCGTCCAGCAGAGTCGCTTCTCGGTCCTGGATCCCCCTCCGGTCGGACAGTACCTCGTCGAGGTCGTCGATGGAGCCAGTCAGGTCCTAGCCTCCACCACCGTGGATGTCCTGGATCCGGACTTCTCCATCAACGTCGTGCCCAATGCGCTAGATCCTGAAAACTTCCTCGAGATCCAGGCCACCGGCATCGGCAGCTGTATCTTCTCGAACCCTACCGTCGTCGAGAACGGCGTCGTGACGGTCGATCTGTTCGACGGGGGAATCTGCGACCCACCGCCACCCCGGGGCCCATTCGATCATCGCGAGAGTTTGGCGTTGTCCGACCTCTCACCGGGCGCCTACGACGTCGAGCTGCGTTTCCAGGACCTAGTCGTCGCCCGCAATACTTTCGACAACGTCGAGAGCGGTCCGTGTGTCGCCGACACCTATTCCCTCTGCCTTCTGCACGACCGCTTTCAGGTGCAGGCTACTTGGAGGACTGCTGCGGGCGAAGAGGGGCAGGCCGTCGCCGTCTCAGTCAGAGAGGACTCTGGACTCTTCTGGTTCTTCGGTCCGGAGAATATCGAACTGGTCGTCAAACTCCACAATGCCTGCGACTCGGAGTTTCACAGTTACTGGGTCTTCGCCGGGGGCCTCACCGATGTCGAGGTGGACCTCACGGTACGCGACGTCCTGACAGACGTAACTCGCGTCTACCACAACGATCAGCAAGTGCAGTTCGCACCGATCCAGGACACCGAGGGCTTCGATACCTGCCCATGAAGTGACTAAGCCCAGGTCATTCTGAGCCAATCCGCTCCCTACTTGTCCCGGCGAGAAGAAGGAAGGGGTCGAGGAATCGCCGTGCGCCGTCGTCAATCGAGGAGGATCAGCGGGGTTAGATCGTCACCTTCCGGGAGATCCAAGAACTCGACGTCGAGGAGGAAGTCCCCGGTAATCGCCTCGCGGACCGCCAGCTCACTGATGGCCTGTCCACGTTCCACCGGCTGCAGCTCGTAGCTCACGTCGTCGGCGTGGTAGGCCAGGGCCCGGCCCTCGGGATCCCGCAAGGCTCGACTCGGGAGCAGGTCGAGATCGACCAATTCCCGAAGTTCGTCCGGATAGTGTCCCTCGACCAGGAAGAAGGTCCGTGCCGAGCGGTCGATGCGCTGCAGGAGCGCGCGGCGCTGGTTCTCGAGGAGGCGTGCATCGGAAGCGGCCGAGAAGGGTAGCAGCAGGCGGCGTGGCGCTCCCCACCAGGCGACGAGGAGCACGACGATGGCGAGCACCGCAACGATGCGACTGACGGTCGCCCCCCATGAGGGCAGAGGCCGAGCCCCGGCCTCGGAACGGTCGCGCGACTTCCTCCTGGAGGATCCACGCCCTACAGCCGCGGCGCCGTAGGGCGCATACTGCTCGGGATCGGGCATGATCACCGGCGGGAGGGCGTCGCGGGACTCCGTTTCGGGCAGTGCTTCGAGAACGTCGGACGATGCGGGTTCGAGACTACCCCACGAATCGAGGGCGGCAAGATCTGACTCGAGGTCGTGGCCACCCTCGCTCACCGGCGGCGGCTCCACCATGGCCACGAGGCGGACCGCTCCGGCGCCCAGTAACTGGTAGAGCGTAAACAGGACACGATAGGCGTCGAGCCCGGTAGCCTTGGCAACTTCCCCCGCCGTCGACGTACCATCGAGACGATCGAAGAGTTCGCATGCATCCGGTTCGAGCCAGACCTCGTTGCCCTTGACGCCGTCCTTGCCTAGCTCCGGATTGCCGTCAACCCCCACGACTTTCAGGATGGGGCCGTCGGGCACTCTCTCATAGACGCTCTTGAGGTCGGGGAGGCGTCCCTCCATCTGTCCGTCTTCGCCTAGATCGGTCACCGACCGAATCAGCAGCTCTTCGACGGAGATGGCATAGAAGCCCTCCTCATAGGCGACCTCGTCGCCCGAGTAGAACTTGAACTCTCCGTCCTGCCACCGCAACAACTGCAGGAGGAGCTGATATGTCTGGGTCCGCAGGGCGTCGAGGAGCTGTCCCCGATCGAGGAGTCCCTTGTTGATCAACAGGTCCAGCAGGCGGGTGCCAGTCGTCTCGTGCTCCCCGCTGACCTCGGCAAAGTCGGTGGGGCTAACCAGTCCCTGGCTGGCTAGGACCTGTCCCAGGCCGTCCTCAACCGTCTGATTGAGAGCATCAGCCGCAACCACCTGGCCCTCTTTGAAGGAGATAGCAACGATGTCGTTCTCGCCCTGGACGGTCAGGATCCCGGTCTTGTTCTGCGCCGCCACGACCTGCAAGATCTCTGGCAGCTGGAAGAGCTCTAGACTTCCCTCGATAGCCATGGCCTAGCTGGCCCTCCGACGAGATTCAGCTTGTTGCGATCGCACTAGTGTTCCGCTCCGGAAGTCCCATGTCACTTGTCCGAGGTCATTTTCTCCTCTGACAAGGCACGGGGACGCAGGAATGCCGGGAGTATTTTGAGGAGGCGCAACGCTACCAGAGGTGAAAAGGGGCCAGAATAGCGGCATGGGAATTCCGGAGCGGAACACTAGTACCGCCTCTGAACGCGCAGCGCCCGCCACAATCGAAATGCCATGAAGAGGGCAAGCCCCACCAGCCCCACTACCGTTGGCATGGTCAAACCGGCATCCAGGCCCCACGGCAAGTCGTAACCGATCTGACCGAGCACCAGTAGCTGCAGGAGCAGGGCGACGAGGAGCAAGGAAGCGAATCCGAGAAGACCCCGCCCCTCCTCGGCCGAGGAGAGTCCAGGAACAACCACGTGGATCCAGCGGTCCCAGGCGGAGCCAGGACGCGCCATCTGATGAGCCTTCACCGAATCGGGGCCGAGTCGGACGAAGGCGACGGCCAAGGCGAAGGCCAGGAGCGGTAACAGCAGCGGACGGTAGGGACTTCTGGCGCCGACCACACCCTCGGAAAACTTGGCTTCCAACTGCTGGAGAATTTCGTCACGCCGCTCTAGGCCGCCATCGATCGAGACGATACGCTCGACCAAACCCTCTCGAATCCAGCGACCTACCGCCTGATCGTCCGCCGTCCTCGCCGCAGCAAGGGCCTGGCGATGGTCCTCGAAGAGGTAGGACTCGGAGTAGGCCTGGCTCAGGTTGAAGTGAGCGGCCGCGTTCTTGACCTGGGCCTGAACCGCCGTTTGGTAGTACTGAGTGGCGCGACCGTAGTCCTCTTTGCGAAAGTAGTAGTTGCCGACGTCCACCAGAGCGGAGACGTTCTTGGGCTCCTTCTCGAGGACCCATCCGTAGCGATCACGTCCCCGTTCCCACTGGCCGATCTTACGGTGAACGTCACCAAACACCTGCTGAACCGCGGGACTGCCGGGCAAGAGAGATCCGAGGACGCTGAGATCCGAGAAGAGACCACCGTAGAGACGCCCTTCGACCAGGGCATCGATGGCACGCACCGGCGGTGCGAGCAGGAGTTCGACCTCTTTCTCCTGGTAGTAGAGAACGATCGGCGTGACCCCAGCAACCACCCAGATCACCATCAGGACCGCCTTCTGGGTGGCGCTCGAGTAGCTAAAGATGAGGATTGACCAGTAGAGCAAGAGCCACGCAAGACCGCTTGGCAAGACGATCGGCCAGAGCAAGAGGACGGCGGAAAGCAAATGGTGAAGCCCGGCGGGTAGGTAGGAGCCCAGAGCCGAGCCGAGGGCCCCGAAGAGACCTTCGCCGTACTGAACCATCAGCAGCCCGATAAAGACGGCGCCGGCCAAGAGAACGGCCGTCAGGATGAGCTGCACGAGATTGTTGCGCCACAGACTCCGAAAGGAGGCGTTCTGGAACAGTCTGGCGACGCCTCGGTTGCGGAGAGTGAACGCATGCCAGGCACTACCCTGTTCCTCGGCCAGGATGGCTCGCCCAAACGAGGTCTCCGGGCGACCGGGATCGAGTCGTTCGGCCGCCGTGAAGGCCAGCTCTGCCCGTGCGAAGTTGCCCTGACGAGCCGCTTCGACGCCGCGCACTACCGCCCCTAGTGCGAGGTCAGGTAGACGTTTCATGCCAAGGTTCTCCAGCGACGCCAGCAGTTCATCGACCTGCCGATTCGCCTCCTCGGGTCGATCCTGGTAGAACAGGCTCATCCATTGGATCCAGCCTTCCTGAAGGTGCAGAAGGGACCGGCTCGCGCCCTGGTCGAGGGAGATTCCTAGGGACTGTCGGCTCAACACTTCGTCCTGAGAAGTGGCTGACTGGGCGGTGGCCAACCCCCCGAGAAGCACAAAGCTGAGGACGACGATCCAACGCCTCCCGAACACTCCTCGACCTATTACCTCGATGTTCGAACCCAAGTACACCCCGCGTTTCGCGTCCAACTCCCATAGATGGCGATGATGAATCGTAGCAAGGGGCCTCCCCGACGGCAAGCCGCCCCTCCTCAGAGGGGAAGTCTAGGGCACTAGCGTCACATCGCGCGAGTCTCCGGAGTAGACTGGAAGCATGCCCTCGCGAACTGTCACCCATTCGAGGCGAATTCGCCGACTCCAGGACAGCAAAGAGTGAAACGACTCGTCGACCTGGCCGCAAGGCTCCGAGCCCCGGACGGTTGCCCTTGGGATCGCGAACAGAGACTTGCCGACGTTCGAGCCTTCCTCATCGAGGAGGCCCACGAGGTCGCCGCTGCCATCGACTCCGAGGACTGGTCCTCGATCTCCGAGGAACTCGGAGACCTGCTCTTTCAGATCGCCTTCATCGTTCGGTTGGGGGAGGAGTCGGACCACACCAGCCTCGATGGCGTTGTGGAAGGCATCCACCGCAAGATGGTGGATCGCCATCCTCATGTCTTCGGCGACGAGTCCCTCCCCGATGCCAAGGCGGTGCGACAGGCCTGGGAACGCCGTAAGGTCGCGGATCCGAAGCGAGGCGTCCTCGATGGCGTACCAGCGTCCCTCCCGGCGCTAGTCGGCGCCTACAGAATGAGTCAGAAGGCCGCGGGAGTGGGGTTTGACTGGACCGAGGTCTCATCGGTGGCCGCCAAGGTCCATGAAGAACTGGCCGAGGTCGAGCAAGAGCTCGAGAGCGAGTCACGCGACCAAGAGGCCCTGAAAGAGGAGCTCGGCGACCTTCTCTTCGCGGTGGCCAATCTCGCACGTCACCTCCACATCGACCCCGAGGGCGCTCTCGCCGGCGCCAATCAGAAGTTCCGCCGACGATTCGAGTCGATCGAGGCCGCCCTGAGGGAGCACGGCCAACCCATTGGCGACGCTGGCCTGGAGGAGATGGAAGCGCTATGGCAACGGGCCAAGGATCAGGAGGCTAAGGAGAGAGGCCACCGCAGCGAACCGGGCGAGTAGCCGCGACTCTAGTGGACTGAAACCCTCGAACGGTTAGTGGTTGGGCGTGTCATCAGGGGCGAGATCAAGGCGCCCCGACGCAGGCATTGCGGGGCCTATGTCGAGGAGGG
>JAIOJS010000495.1 GCA_019911795.1 Thermoanaerobaculia bacterium
GGTAACGGTTCGCGGCGCTGGAGTTCGTCAGTGGATCCCCATGGAGGCTAAGCCCGGCGTCGCTCTCGCCTCTGGGGTCGCCGACCCGATGGATCCAGCGGGCTTGTGGGTTGGAACAATCCAAGTGGAACGCGTGGGCGAAGTCCATAACCCCGCCGCCCCGACCGACCCGGTGGTACTGGAGAGCTACGCCCCCTGCGCCTGCGGGTCGGAGCTGCCCGAGTGCTCTTGTGTCTGCGGCGAGATCGACGATGGGGACCCGTCCGTCGTCACCTGTGCCGACTGCGCGGCGAGCCTGGAGATGCGAATCCTGTTGCACGTCGACACTACCGGCTCGGTGCGACTCCTCAAGGAAGTGGTTCAGGCCTGTGAGCCCGACCCGGCCGACGGTTCGCGCTGTCTCACCCCTGTTCTCTTTGCCAAGGCCAATCAGGCCGCAGGGTTGATCGGCGTGGCTCCACGCGACGGTCAACTGGTCCCCCTCCGCATGTCAGCCGCATCCTTCGATTACAGTTCGGATCAGGAAGACGCGCTCGGCGCCCTCTCGATCGTCTCGAGTGGCTTCGGACCGGGCAGCAGCCTGTCGGGGCAGCTCCTGGTGCCCACAGAGCACCCGACCAACCCCTACCGACACGCCTACCACCGCGACCATGGCGGGACTTGCGGCTGTCGCCCTCTCGACCCGCAGTATCAAGCCTGTCTCGACGCCTGCGACGCTCGCCAGAACTTTGACATCGAGCGCGACTTCGAGGTGGTCTTCGACACCACCGACCCCCGTGGCGCCAACCAATTGGACTGGCAGAGTCGACGGCTGAGCGGCTGCTACGCGGAGACGCTCCGAGGCCTGCACCGAGCCCCCTTGCACCTCAACGGTCGACTCGACCTGTTCCGTGTCTCGACGATCCCCACCCTGGGAGGCAACTGACGTGAGAATCCCCTCGAAGACGCTCCAACGCTCGATCCTCGGTTGCCTCGTTCTCCTATCGCTCGGGCAACCCCTCATCGCCGACGGCTTCCCGTTCCTCGAGAGTCATGGAGGCAGTACATCCGACTACAACTTCATCGTCGACGATCAGGGATCGACCTACATGGTCGCGGAGATGCGAAACGAAATCATCTGTGGTGAAGGTCCTACCGCCCAAACCCTCCAGCCCAACGTCCACGGCCCCTCCGGTATCACCTACACCAGCCTGTTTGTGGCCAAGCTCGACAGCGCCGGCAAATGCCTCTGGATCCAACCGATCCAAGCGAGTCAGCAGAACCTACAGGCGGGCGAGTTGACCATCTATCCCGGTGACAAGTCGATCTACGTCGCGGGCTTCTTCGGCGCCAACGCGGCGACTAAGAACAACGTCCGGGTTACGGCCGGCAACATCGACTCCCCGACCTTCAGCTTCGACGACTCGATCCACGCCAATCTCTACGTTGCCAAGTTCACCCAAGGAGTCGCCGAGGGCGACCCGCCGGTGACCGTCGCCAGCGTGAAGATCATCGCCGACGCTGACTCTCAGGGCTGGTGTCGCCAATATGCCCGTCTCGGTGGAATGGGCGTGGCAACTGTCGAGAACCAACCGACGATCTTCATCGGCGCCAGCATGCGAGACGACTGTGATCCCAACGTCAGGGCCTGGATCATCGAATCCGGCGTTAGTCTCAACCTCAGTATGAACAAGGTCACCAGGATCGCGAACCCGGGGGAGATCTTCGACCTCGAGGCAGCGAATCCGACATCGGGAGCCGTGGTGGCGCTCTCGGGCCGCGACGGCACCGGCCCCTTCATCGCCAAGTGGAGCCCCAGCACCACTGCGAGCAACGGCGATCTAATCCCCGGTTCACTGAGCTGGACCACCTATCCCGCCAGCCTCACGCCGGCCAAGTCCGCGGTCCTGAGGGACCTCGTCATCTCCCCTGACGGCTCCGCCATCACCGTCCTGCACGGCAACAACACCTTCCGCAGCGTGTACCCGTTTTGCCTCGGGGGCGAAACCGCCAGCCTCCTGCGCCTGAACAGCAACAACGGAACCGCCCAGTGGTCCGGCGTCTGGCGCGATATCGCGCTAGTCATCGTTGGCGCGCCGGCCACGCCCGACGACATTCCCGATGTCAAATCCCTGGCGGAGGACGAACAGGGCCGCTACTACCTTTCCTATCGTCGGCGGGTAGGTGGCAGAGCGAGCGGAGCCACGGCTTGCGCACCGGCAGACGACTCCAACCTGCGGGTATCGAGACTGGAGTTCAACGGTACGAGCTACGACGAATCCTGGCAGGCGGTTGCCGATTCCGAAGGAGTCGCCATCGAACCTGGGCGCATCGCGGTCTCGAGTCGCAGGCTCTACGTCACCGGCGCGTTCAACGCCAGTCGTCTGCGATTCGGTAGTGAGCCCTACCAGCCGGACACGGCGCCAACCAGCGGAACCCAGATCTTCCAGCACCGGCTGAGCACCGTCAATGGAGATTGGTTCAAGCCGGTTGCTTGGACCGTCGGCCAGACCGTGTCCCGTCCCGCCCTCGCCCTAGCCGGAGTGCGACCGGAGGCCCTCGACCCTGAGGGGGAAGCAGTGGACGACTTCTTCCATTGGGACCCACCAACCGGCACCCTCTTTGCGCTCCGAGAACTCGCCGACGCCGCAGTTCAGTGGAGTACGGGCACCTGTTCGATCACGACCAGCAACTCGTGCGGCGGAGATGGCGACTGTGGCATGGGAGAGACCTGCAACCCCGCCGTCGCTGGAGAACCCGTCGAGAGCTTCGGGCGCATCGCCTGGCCCTTCTCACCGCAGCTGCACATCGCCGGGGCGCCGGTCGACCTCAAGGGCAGCCCCAGTGCGCCGCCGGTACCCTTCGAGAGCCTCCTGTTCAGCGAGGACGGCGCTTCGAGCACCACTCTCCAGGGAGGGGTACCGATGTTCCATCGAGAAGCACCTGGTTACTCGGTACTGCGCTATGCGGGACCAATCCTCCAGGTAGTGAAGACCGAACCGATCGAGGACTTCCCACTGCAGTCCGGCAGTTGCATCATTGGAACGCCGATCTCCGTTTGGGCCGGTAGCGCACCGCACAGCGACCCGAGTGGGCGTACCGGCTATCCGCTGCCCGGCGCACCGATCGACGCCATCGGCACCCAGGCTAGCTTCAATCCCACAGAGCGCACTGGCCCTTTGGTAGCGGTCAACGTCACGACGCCTCAGAATCCCCTACGGATCGCCTGGTACGCCCAGAGTCCGACCTCGCTCGGCCGAGGATGGCCGGTGACCCGAGTCGAGTACGTCTGCCAGTGGCCGACCACCGGACTCGCGCCCACGCTCTACCCGGACAGTCTGGTCGGCTCCGACTACGCAGGTGGTACTCCGATCGACGGCTATCCGCTGGTCTCTCTCTATGTGCAGAACGATCCCACGAAACTCGGCTTCAACCCCAATGACGAACACGCTCTCCTCGATGTTCCCAACCCGTCGCCGCCCTGCCTCAACGAGAACCCGGTGCCGGGATGGTGCCCCAATCCGCCGAGGACTTCGGGCGTCACCCTCTTCGCCATGCGTCGCCAGGACGACACGACGAAGTCACAGCCCTACGTCATCCTCAAGACGCGAAATAGCGGAGCGGAGCCCTGGACCTACCGAATCCATCCCGTCGCCTACAGCGGCAACCAGTCGGTCTTCACCTTCCAGGTCGAAGCCGGCGACCGAGTCCCTAAACCCTACCCCCTCAGTCTACTGGCGGAGTGTGGAAGTACCGTCGTCACCGACCTGACCGGAACGCCGTCGTGGCGCGCTTCGAATCATGCCCTCTTTGCCCGAGCCGATGGCCAGATGCGTGTCGACTATTTCTACGGTCCGAGCCGCGATTTCGACCCGTCGAGCTTCCCTCCGGGCGGCTGCCAACAGTGGCTTCCGGACGCCGAGGTCCGCTACCAATCGACCTGGCCGGCGGCCACTCCACTCCTAGTGGTCGGCGAAACCCTGACTAGCGCCAAGAACAGTCTCCCCGATATGGCCAACCAGGACGCCATCCAAGTGATCTTCGAAGGCAGTCAGTCGCTGCCCTCCACCAAACTCGGCCCTCGCTCCCTCGTCCGCCTCTTTGACCCACTCGCCACCCGCTGGGTCCCGATCAGCCAATCGGAAGCCGACACGTTCTTGCAGCTGAAGGGCGTTGCCCCCGCGGATCTCGGTCGGCGGCTAGTCCTCGACCTGGTCAACCTCAGGCTGGGTTTTACCGGCCTCCTCGAGAGCAACAACCTGGGGAGCGATCCGCTGCTCTTCCTCAACGTCCTGTCCACCGAGGACAAGCAACGGCTCACCAGCTTGACCGCCCCTCTCGGCGCCTGCTCCCAGGTGGACCTGCCGCAGACCTGCCGCGACAAGATCAACAACGAGCTCTTCCCCCTGACGCGAAGTCCCTACGGTCTCGACAATCCCCAGAACGGCGTTCTGGTGGGCCTGCAGGCAGGACCCGGCACCACCGTCGAGCCGGAGCGCCACGTGGCCGTGCCACAGCTCGCCCTTTCGGCCGGGGCGGCCAAGAATGAAGGCTACGTCACCCTGGTCCTCAACGAGAACGTAGCGGGTAAGGAACCCGAACTAAAAATCCTTCGCGTGCAATGCGGAGTCGACCCCAGTACTGGAGCCAAGTTCCCCTATCCAGGGAGTGCTTTTACGGTCGATGGGGCCGATGCCTTCGGCACTCAGTTCGGACTGCGTCATTCCGCCGATTTCGGCGGCGAGCCCGAAGGCGCCAGTTTCGATTGGCGGCGATTCCTCAACACCCAAGCGATCTATAACCCCAACCTTCACGGTACTCCCGACTCCCAGCCGAGCAATTGGACCGCAGCCACCTTCTCCAGCGACATTCAGATCGACCTGGACGGGACCCTGCCCGAGTACATCGGCGACAGCTACTTCTTCGTCCGCTACTCACTTCCCGGAGTCTGCGACGGCAATGCCACGCCGTGGAGCGGTGATCCCGCTTCGTCGGTGACGCTACCCCAGGCCAAACTCGCTTCCGGCTGGGTGAAACGCGTCATCGAGAGCCTCAATGCCTTCCACCAACGGATCGTCGAATTCCACATCACCGGCCGTCCGGTGGCGACCTACGTCAGTATGATCCGCCAGGCTGGCCCAGCGTACGAAGGACCGGTGTCGTTCCGCCCCGCCGTCGACAGCGTCGATGACAAGGGCCTCATCGAAACCTACGAGACCGTCCTGCGGCGAGCCCTCGAACTCACCCTCGAAGCGTCCGGCTACCAGCCCTCTGCCGCCATCGACAACGCCCTTCTCCTGGTTTCGGCCCGGATCTCCGACCTGCACATGCTGCTCGGCAACGAGGCCTGGGCCGACTCGATCGATCCGACCATCGGCTTCGGAACCCAGAGCGGCGAGTATGGATCGTTGGCCACGACCATCCACGCCTTCCAGAACCAACTCCCCTCCCTCCTCGACGAGGAACTCGCTCTGCTGCGCGGAGCCGATCGCCTCGGACTCACCCCCACCTACAACCGCATGGTGTGGAACTTCACAACCGGAGAAGGAGAGGCAGCCTACGCCCAGGCCTACGCCATCGAGGATCAGAACGGCGACTTCGTCATCGACGCCGCGGATGCGAGAAAGCTGTATCCCCAGGGCCACGGCGATGCTTGGGGTCACTACCTCACCTCGATGAAGGGGTTCCTACGACTCCTTCGTAGTGACGACTTCCTCTGGGTGCCTCGGGCCGAGGCGATCAACGTCCTGGGAAGCGCTCAGTTCGTCGACTATCGCGACGAACGACGTCTGGCCGCAGCCGCGGCAGCGCGCGCCCGCACGGGATCGGAGATCCTCTCTTTGACTTATCGCAGCGAGTTTGTGCAGGATCCCGCCGGCCAGTGGCAGGGCTACCTCGACCCCGACCGCAGCCGGGCCTGGGGAGTCGACGATTGGGCACGTCGCGCCTCGCAGGGAGCGCTCTTCGACTGGACGGTGGCCAACGCCCTCCTCCCGGACCATTGGGAGACTCCCGGCGCCCAGCCCTGCGCACTCCTCGCCGCGGACGTCAACGTCCCACCCCAGGAGTGCCCTCAGGGTACCCTGACCTTCGACCCCAACGGACAGATCGATCGCACCAAGGTTCCCGAACTGTCCGAGATCGCCCAGCACCAGCGAGAGATCCAGCAGCGTCTCGACGAGGCCGACCAGGGCCTCAACCCTCTCGGGCTGGCACGCGGCGCCGTCCCCTTCGATATCGACCCCGCCCTTCTCGACCCGCTCTTTGGAGAGTCGAAGACCCACTTCGAGCAGGTCTACGAGCGCGCCGAGAAGGCGCTCGTCAACGCGGTCTCGGTCTTCGACTACGCCAACCGCATCACCGAGTCGCTCCGCCGCAATCAGGACTCGCTCGAGGATTTCCGCCGCAACCTCGAGGATCGCGAGCGGGATATTCGCAACCGCCTGATCGAGATCTTCGGACGCCCCTACCTCGACGACGTAGGCGGCAACGGCTTCTACCCCAACAGCTACCCCGGTCCGGACATCTATCACTACTACTACACCGATGCCCGATCCCTACAGGGCGTGCCCGGAGGACCGGTGGCTACCGGAATCCGCGACAGCGTCGAGACCTGTGTGGACCTTCCGGTGTCCCCAGCCTCGAGTTGCGAAGAGATCTTCCCGACCGAGGGCTCCACGGCGGGCGATGGTGGATTCTGCTCTCAGATAGCCTCCCTGCCTTCGGCTCTCGAGGTCTGCATGGATGCCGAACTCGGCGTCTCCGTTCCACTCGCCTGGACCGGAAATCGCGAGGCCGAGGGAGACCTACAGAGGATCCTGTCGGACAACTTCCGCGCCCTCGCCGCCCTCAAACAGTCTCAACTGCGCCTCGACAGCGTCCGGCGCGAGGTCGAACTCAAAGTCGAGCTCCTGGAGACGGTACACAACATCGATGCGGCGACTGTCCGCATTCTGGAAGACGGGATCGACTCGACCAAGACTCTCAACGACAAGCTGGACGCGGCGCGGCAGGGGGCCCGCTGGTCGCGAACGACCGGCGCCTTCGCCCGAGGACTCGGCGACGCCATCATGGAGAGCTTCGATCAGGATGATCCTACCGGCACCCTGGCATGGGCGCCCATCCTCAAGTCCGTCGTCAAGGGGGTCGGCGAAGTGGCCGGATTCGCGGCCGACATCGCCGCCGATCAAGCCGAGAACCTCATCGATCAACTCACCGACAAACGCGATCTGGTCGCGCTCGAGACCGAACTCTCGCTCGAGGACGATCTCGACAACATCGAGGCCGAGCGGCTACTTCATGAGATCGAGATCCTAATGCGTCAGGAACCGGCGGTCTTCCTGGAGATCTTCGATCGCCAAGAGACCCTGCGCTCGACCGCGAGTGCCTTCCGCTCGAAGTTGTCAGAGGGCCTCCGACTGGTCGACGAACTGGAGGTCGTCCGCCGTCGGGCGGCCGCCGATGTCCAGCAGTACCGCTATGAGGATCTCACCTTCCGTCTCGCCCGCAACGATGCTCTGCAGAAGTACCGGGCACAGTATGACCTCGCCGCCCGCTACGCCTTTCTAGCCGCTCAAGCGTACGACTACGAGACCAATCTACTAGGGAGCGCTGGAGGCGCCGGGCAGGAGTTCCTCACCGACATCGTCCGTCACCGCTCCGTCGGACAGGTAATCGGCGGACATCCGGTACCGGGCTCCAAGGGATTGGCCGACGCCCTGGGCCGCATGGACGCCAACTTCGACGTCCTCAAGGGGCAGCTCGGGTTCAACAACCCCCAGACCGAGACCAATCGATTCTCACTCCGCCACGAGCTGTTCCGTATGCTCGACAGCTCCGATGAGGAGTGGGAAACCGAGCTAAAGCGACGCTGGGTCGCCAACCTGTGGGATCTGCCGGAATTCCGTCGGCTGGCCCGGCCCTTCGCCGAGGAGGGGCTGGAACCCGAGCCGGGACTGGTGATCCGCTTTAGAACCACCGTCACGTCGGGGCTCAACTTCTTCGGTTGGCCTCTCGGCGGCCAGGACAGCTCCTACGACTCGAGTCGCTTCGCCACCAAGATTCGCTCCGTCGGCACCTGGTTCGAGAACTACGACGCCAGCGGCCTTTCGAACACCCCACGGGTGTACCTCATCCCGGCGGGCGCGGACATCTTGCGAGCGCCCTCCTCCGGAGACTTCACGGTGCGCCAATGGAACGTCGTCGATCAAGTGGTCCCGGTCCCCTTCCCGGTAGGCGAGATCAACCTACAGGATCCAGAGTGGATTCCGCTTAACGACACCCTCTCCGGCGAGTTGGGAGCCAGCCGTCGATTGGCTCGCTTCCGCGCCTACCACGACGACGGCTTCGACCCAACCGAAATGAGTTTCGATAGCCGTTTGATCGGGCGTTCGGTGTGGAACTCCGAATGGCTGTTGATCATCCCCGGCGAGACCCTCCGCGGACCGACTCTCGCCGAAAAGATCCAGGGGCTCCGGACGTTCATCGAGACGGTCGACGACGTGAAACTGTTCTTCCAAACCTACTCCTACCCGGGGGCGAACAAGCAATGAGCCAGACCCCAGTGACTACCCATCGCTCGATCGTCTCCTCTGCCCTTCTGCTTCTGATGCTGGGGGCCTCCCTGGTCAGCCCGGGATGGGCCGAGCTCGATGCTCCGGACCACACCGTCTACGGCACCGCGACCGCGAACGGGGTTCTGGTGACCAGTGGAGTCGTCGACCTTCGCGACGCCACCAGTGGCGCGATCCTCGTCGAGTACCACCTCGGCGCTACGCCTGCTTTTGGCGAACGCTTCGTTCTGCGCCTGCCGATGGACGTGCGGGAACCGCAGCAGCCCAACACCGCGCGCGAGGGCGACCAGGTCGAGGTCTACCTCGACGGCGTCCTCGCCGGCGAGGCGACGGTGGGTGCGCCGGGTACGGCCCAGGAGCTCGACATCGATCCCTTCTTCAACGCTCCGCCCGATATCTGGATCGGAGACGCCTCCGTCGCAGAGGGCGACAGCGGCATGGTCCCCGCCCAGCTAGAAGTTCGCATCTCTCGCCCCGTCTTCTTCGACGTGACCGTTTCCTGGCAAACTCGCGACGGAGTCGCAGTCGCCGGAGCGGACTATCTGGCCGCGGCGGGCACTGTGATCGTTCCCGCCGGCGAAGTCACCACGATGATCTCCGTGTCCGTACTCGGAGAAACGACAGTCGAACCCAACGAGTCCTTCTTCGTCGACCTCAGTGATCCGATCAACGCGACCCTGCTCGACGCCGAGGGCGAGGTCACCATTCTCGCCGACGACGCGGAGTGGGTCCTCTCCGTTCTCGACGCCGACCAGCTCGAGGGGGACGGAGGCCTACCGGTCGAGGTGCGCTTCCTGATCACGGCCGAGGAGTTGGTACCGAGCGAGGCCCCCAGCGGCGGCAACCTGTCCGTCGACTACACGACGGTCGATGACACCGCGATCGCAGGTAGTGACTACCAGGCAGTATCCGGTACGGCATTGATCGATCTGAGCATCCTGTGCCCGGAGGTCGGCCTACCCTGCGCCGAGGTCCTGGTTCCGCTCCTCCCCGACAACGTCGAGGAGCCGACCGAGACCTTCTTCCTCGACCTTACGCCCCCCGTCCCGAACCCACAGGGCATCGCCCTCGGCCGGGCCCGTGCGGTCGGACGCATCCACAGCGACGAACACTTCCTGCTCTTCGTCGAGAGCGAGCGAACCGATGAGAGCTGTAGCGACTGCCTGCAGAATCCTCTCGGTGGTGCTCTGACCCACGACGGACGGCACCTGTACGTCAGCAGCAATCTCAATAGTGGACTGTGGATCTACGAACGCGACCACGCCACCGGCGCGCTGACGCCTCTGGCACTCCTCCGTGACGGAGTCTCCGGCGTCGACGGTCTCTCCGGAGCAAATGGCGTCGCCATCAGTCCCGACGATCAGTTCGTCTACGTCGCCGGCTTCTTGGAGGACGAGATCGCGGTCTTCGAGCGCGATCCCATCACCGGCCTCCTGACCTTCCTCGAGGCGAACTTGGCGGGCCCCACCAGCCTCGATGGCCCAGTGAGTCTCGTGGTCAGTCCCGACGGCAACCATCTCTACACGACCGGCAAGAACAGCAACTCGATCGCCATTTTCGCTCGGCAGAGCGACGGACGCTTGAGCCTCCTCGGCGCCGTCCGCGACGGACAGACCGGAGTCGATGGACTCCTATCGCCCCGCGGTCTGGCGATCAGTCCCGACGGCGGCCAGGTCTATGCCACTTCTCCGGTCGATTCTGCCGTCAGCCAATTCAGTCGCAATAGCGCCACCGGTCTGCTGACCTGGCTCGGGATGGTCCGCGACGCGACCGGTAACCCGCCGATCGATGGCCTCAACGGCGTCGCTTCGCTCGTCGTGAGTCCGGATGGAGCCCACGTCTACGCCGCCGGCGAACTGGATGACTCCGTGGCCGTCCTGGCGCGTGACGAGGTCAGTGGCCTACTGACCTGGCAACAACGTCGGCGCAATGGACTGGCCGGCGTCGAAGGTCTGGACGGCGCTGCCGCCGTGGCCGTCAGTGCCGAAGGTGACTACGTCTTCGTCGCCAGCCGACTGGGCCATGGGTTGGCCACCTTCGAACGCGATGGAGACCCCGGCTCCTCCACCTACGGCAACCTCACGACCTTCGTCGAAGCTCGGCGCGACGGAGATCTCGATCCGCGGGGAGTTCCGGGGCCGGACGGTCCGCAGCTCGACGGACTCGAAGGTGGAATCGCCATTATCTCCAGCCCGGTTCCCGATGGTCGACACCTCTATATCCTCGGCGCCGACGATGATGCCATCGCCGTCTTCTTCAAAGACACCGTGGCTCCCGACGTTGCCCTCTTCGTGTCACCGACACCCTCGGGCCACGTGCCGGGAACCTGGTCTAACGATCCGGCCCTGGAGATCGGCTGGTCCGCTGCGGACGACCCTCTCGGCGTCGGTCTCGCCGGGTACCCGGTTCTCTTCGACCAGAGTTCAACCTCGGACCCCGGTACGACATTGAGTCAACTCCACGACCCGATTGGGCTCCTACAGCTCGCAGCTACCAACACGGGTGAGGGCGCCAACCACTACATTCATGTTCGAGCCTGCGACCTGGTCGACAACTGTGGCCCGGTGGGTCACCAGGGCCCCTTCCTCATCGATCTCACGCCCCCAGCGGGACCGATGAACCCGACCAGTACCAGCCATACTCCTGGGTTGCCCTCGATGAGCACGCACCTCGCAATGCAGTGGACCGCGGCCAGCGATCCGTTGAGCGGTTTGGAGGGCTACGCCGGCTTCGTCGATAGCGCTCCGAGTAGTAGCTGTCCGACGGCAACCAATCTAGCCCCCACGGCGACGACCGACCTGGTCGACCTGGTTGATGGGAGCTGGTACTACCACCTTTGCGCCCGTGACGTCGCCGGCAACTGGAATCCCGTCGAACATGCCGGTCCCTTCGTCATCGACGCCACTCCACCGCAGGTACGGCTGGTGTCGACGGTCAGTGCCACGGCCAACGGACAGCTCGATTCAGGGGAAACCCTGCTCGTACCCGTCACCCAACTGATTGTCGGCTATTACGACGAAAGCCTGACCGGCATTCAAGAATCCACTTCCTACCGGCTCCTCGAAGCCGGCAGCAACGGGGTTCTCGAGACCACGAGCTGTGGCCCCTTGGCCGGGGACGACGTTCCAATCTCGACCAATACCCTCTTCTTCGAACCCAACACCCAGACGGTTGCCCTACCCATTGGATCAGGGTCGAGCGAGGTCTCGGCCTCCACTGGTCTGTACCGCTGGATGGTCTGTTCCGGGAACATCACAGACAGCGCCGCGAACCCCCTCGACGGCAATGGCGACGGGATCGGGGGCGACGACTTGCGACGGGACTTCCGGGTCCCCTTCCAGCAACAGTTGAGCAATCCAAACTTCGACCTCAGTATCGACCTGTGGAACCTGGGGGGCAGCCCCTTCCAAAGAGACCTCAGCGATGTCGACGGGACCTTCTCGTCGGGTTCGATCTGGATCGCGGACGACTTCAACCCACCGGCAGTTCACAACCTCAGCCAGTGCGTAGGAGTGCCCGGCGAACCGGATGTCGTCCTCGGTGGCCGGTCCTTGATCGCGAGCCTGACGCCGGGCGAACCGCGCGTTTTCTCTCAACTCGCGGTGTACTCGACTACCGATTGTGGGGGCGTACCAACCCACACCATCACCTCACAGCCGATCGCCGGCGACACCGGGGGCCTATGGACATCAATTCCTCCCACTTACTTCACCCTGCCGGCCACGGCCGGTTCGATCCGAATCCGTTTCTTGATCGACGGCGACTCGGCGCCGAATAGCAATGTCAACCTAGATGCACTGAGTTTCCGGGAGTCCTCGTTGATCTTCGCCGACGGATTCGAGACTGGCGACACTTCAGCTTGGTAGGGGAGGGCCTGGTAGGAGTTGGACTGGTAGGAAGTCCTGCGATCTCGAGTCGTCGGAAACCCGACCGCGGTGCCTCCAGTCCGGTGATCAGAGGGGTTCGCCTCTCGACCACGACTGGCACCGCGGAGTTGCTCGGGATCCATCCGTGGAATGGAAGAAGCTCTGGGACGTAGCAACAAGGCAAGACTCAGTTCTCCGGAATCTCGGCATCCAGCAGACGAGGCCCCCCAAGCGCAGAGGGGAATCCCATTGAGCTCAAGACGACTTCTTTCATCCCCAACTCTAGCCCTGCTCCTTCTGATCAACTCGCTCCTGCTGGTTGATCCAACAGTTGCGGCCACCGAGACGGAATCTAAGGCGCTAAGCGGCCAGGATCTCTTTCCGTTCGCCTCCCAATACGAGCGTATCGCCCACGTCGCCATGACCGCGATCGCACAGATCCAACTGGATCCGCAGAATTGGAGGGTCGGCACCATCGAGATCGAGTTCTGGTCTTCCGGCGACCGCTATCGACTTCACTCCAAGGCTTCCCAGGAGCTCGAAGTCATCGGAGACACAGAGGCCTCGTTCGATGGGGAGTACTACCGACTCTGGCTCCGCCAGGGCAACGTCCTCTCGATCCAGAGGGAAGACGCCAAGTTCCCCATCGCGGCTATAACCAATCCACTGTTCTTTCCGATCTACTACTTGACACCAAACTTCCCCGCTGCGCCCACGAGCCTGGCCGGTGCGACTTTGACCCGGCTCGCTTCAGCGCAGCCGGTTCCAGGGAAGGAACTCGAGTTGACGGTCGAAGTGCCCTCCGCGCTCGACGGAGAGGTCACTAGGGTTCGCATCGTTCTCCAGCCCCAAGGTGACCTATTGGTGCCCCATGAGATTCACCGAGAGACACTTGACGGCCGAGTCTTGGCGACCCTGGTCCTAGGCGACTACGAGGCGACTGGACGGCAAGCGCTCCTGCTCCCACGCACCGTATTCATGACTGCCTTCGTCGAGGAGGGCTCGGTCATCATGACGGCAGAGGTTCACGTCACCTCGCTCGACATCGACAACCCCATAGAGGCAAGCCAGTTCATCGTTACCGGCGACGAAGAGACGAGGATCTGGGACTCCGAGGGAGAACGTTTCGTCGACGAGTGGCCGCCCCAGCCGTAGAGTACTCTGCAACTGCACATGGATTTGCCAAGAGCTGATTGCTGCGGTTGATCTGCTAGGGTGAAGATGAGATGAAGAACCCAGCCGGCGGACGATCTGGCGGTCCGGTGAGCCTTTGAAGGCCACACGCTCGGCCTCCTGAGTATTCTCTTGCACCTTGTCGGCCGGTTGGAAGCGCACGGTGCGCTCAAATTCCCGTGTGATCAGCCCAGCGTTCCGACGGACAGTCGACGGACTAGACCGGACCCCGTGATCTCTGCGAGAGCCGTCGCTCCGCTCCCTCCCGGCGCCGCTCTGTCGGAGCGAGCGAACTCAGTAACAGCCAGTCGGGGAACCGCCGAACCAGATCGTCGGCGCCCAGAACTCGGATCCGGCCGCGCTCGATCTCTCCGCGCAGATCCCGGAAACCACGCCAGCTCTCGACAAAAAGTCGAAGGTCCGCGGTGATCAATAGGTCGACATCGAGGTCGGGATCCTTCAGGCACATCTCGACGCCCTCACGCTGACAGACTAGCCAGAACTTCTGACAGTCGTCCGGCGCCCCACTGAAGGCGAACTCCAGGACAACCCGCTGGGGTGGCAGAGCCTCGGTG
>JAIOJS010000496.1 GCA_019911795.1 Thermoanaerobaculia bacterium
TCGCAGAACAGATCGCCAACGAGGGGTTAGCGGTGGCTGCGACTCCCGCCGCTCTGGCCTTCTTGGCCCTCGCTCTAGAGGTGGGGCTCGGTGTTCTCCTGTTGACCGGCGTTCGGCGTTGGTGGGTGCTGTGGCCGTCCACGGCCTTGGTTGGGCTCTTCCTGTTTCTCACCGGCCGAGGCTATTGGCGATTCCTTCACGGCGAGACGGTGGCGGCGGACTGTGGGTGCTTTGGCAACCTCGTCAGCCGCACTCCGGCCGAGGCATTCTGGCAGGACCTCCTCCTCTTGGTGCCGGCCCTTCTTGTCGCCTACATCGGCTTGCGGGGAGGCAGGTTTCCAAGATGGCGAACTCTGTTCGCGATCCTTGCAGCCGTGGGTGTCGTCGCTTTTGCGTACCTCGCCCCCGACCTTCCTCTCGATGACATTGCGACGCGGCTCAAGCCGCAGGTCGCCCTATCCGACCTCTGTGTGGGGGATGAACCACGGGTTTGTCTGCTCGACGTCGCTCCCGAGTTGGCAGAGGGCGAACACTGGGTCGTGATGGTCAACCTTACGGACCGTCCCGAAACCTGGGTGGATCCACTCAACGAGTGGGTCCTGGCGGATTCCATGACGTCGCCTACCGTGCTGGCTTCGGCGACACCGGAGGCCCTGTCCGAGTTTCGCTGGACCTGGGGACCTTCGTTCGAGATCCGCGAGACGCCGGCCGCCCTACTACGTCCCCTCTATCGCCAGCTTCCACGCTCATTTTTGGTACGCGACGGAGTCGTCGTGCTAACGTCGCCCGGCCTGCCGGCCGCTCTCGAAGAGACCGCCCCCTAAGATTTACAAGGAGCCTTTCACATGACCGATAAGTCCCGATTCGATCGATCTCTATCGTCCGGCCATCGCTGGGGGCTCCTGGCTCTCGGCGGGCTGGGGATGCTGCTGTTCGGAGGAGTTGCCGTCGCCCAGGAGATCCCTGCGGACTCAGTACTGAACGGCTTCGAGCCCACGGGCTACTTCGAAGTGATGGTCGACGGCGCGAAGGTCGACGATGCGCGGGTCTTCGAAGCCCAGCGCGCCGGCTCTGTCATCCTGATCAGGACCTCCGCCTTCTCCAGCCCCGTCTTGATCACTCCGCGTTCCAAGACCGTCGAGAGCGTCCCCATGATGAAGGTCGTAGACCGTGAGGACGGGAGAGTCGACATCCTCGCCGATGCCGATCTTAGATCGCAGGGCTCCTTCACCGTGGATCAGTCCGAGATCACCTTCTCGGTCGAGGGGCATTCGGTACGACTGGCGGAGCGTCCGTTCCTCCTAGGGCTGCAGACCACTCAGGGTATTCTCGACTACGACGCGACCTACTCGTTCCGAGCCTCGAACTACAAGCCCTCGGGGCCGATGGTGAGATCTCTCGCTGCGGTCGAGGATCCCGTCCGGGTTCGGATCTTCTTCGGGTCATGGTGCCCCCACTGCAAGGAGATGGTTCCCAAGGCTCTGAGTGTGGCCCTGGAACTCGACGGTTCCAACGTCGCTTTCGAGTACTACGGACTTCCCCGTCCTTTCGATAAGGAGCCCGAGGCCCTCCGCGCCGACATTCGAGCGGTACCCACCGGTATCGTCTATCGCGGAGGCAAGGAGATCGGTCGCATCGAGGGAGCTGAGTGGAAGATTCCAGAACTCGCGCTCAAACGAATGTTGGAGTAGAAAGGACTCGTCCTCCTCTACGCGGTCTTCGATGAGAGGCCCCGGAGGATCCGAAACCATGGGTTGGCAAGACGCGGCTCGAAGGCTGATCGACGATGGAGCCGTCGCCCTCGCCCAGATCTCGGACCGGGAGCTTATCGACGCTTGGAGCGACACGGTGGATGCCTTCACCGATCCGGCCTCGATCGAGCGAAGGGCGATCGAGGAGGCCCTTCGAGGCACCACCCGTCTCTCTGCACCCGCCCTGCAAGCAGGGCTGGACGCGGTGCTCGGTGGTGTCGCGGGATCTCATGCCCAGGCCATCGTCGAGCGGGCTGATGGGCGGCGCAATCGGTCCCCACTGCTCGTCGTGCTATCGGGAAACCTCCCCGGACTGGCGGTTCAGTCACTCTTGCCCGCACTGGCACTCCGTCGCCCGATCGTTCTCAAGACGCCTCAGCGGGAACCGATCTTCACCCCGGCCTTTGTCGCCGCTCTGGTTCTTCGCGTGTCGGCGTTGGCGCCCGGAGTTTTGGTGCGGTCGTGGCGTGGTGGCGTTAGCGCGTTGAGCGAGGAGGCCCCGGGCTCAGAAGAGCGTTATTGGCTGGACCAGGCGACCACGGTGGTGGCGTACGGGGGAGCGCAAGCGATCGCGTCACTCGGTCGCCGAGCGCAAGGACGACTGCTCGACTACGGACCGAAGTTGAGCCTGGGAGTGGTCGGAGAGGACGCGGAGCCGGCCCCGCACGCAGCCGGGATCGCTCGCGATGTCGCTCTCTTCGAACAGCAGGGATGTCTCTCGATTCAGGCTCTGTTCGTCCTCGGGGACCCACTCCCCTGGGCCGAGTCAGTGCGCCTCGAACTGGAGCGCCTCGCCGTCGCCTGGCCACCGTTGGAACTGCCCGCTACCTTGGCAGCTTCCATCCAAGCGCTGAGAGCGGAGGCCCGCATGAGGGGTTTGTGGGTGGGAGAACAACCGCTGCGCCATGGCACCGTGGTCATCGAAAGAGAGGGGGCTCCGCTGCAGCCGTCCCCGGGTGGTCGAACCCTCCGCCTCTATCCGGTGACGACATCCGCCGAGGTACTGCGACGCCTCGAGGGCTGGCAGGGACAGTTGCAGGGGGTAGCACTAGCCGTCAGCAGGGCGGAGCCCCTGACGGTGGGCTTGCGGCGGCTCGGTGTCTCTCGCTTCGCCTCTCCTGGAGATCTTCAGTCCCCGGATGTCAGCTGGATGAACGGAGGTCGTGATCTCCTCGAAGAGCTGGCCGCCAACCCTTAGCGTGGAAGGCCGGCTTCGCGCCAGGCGCGGTCAGGTTCGAAAGCTCGGCCCTAGTAAAGAGCGCGGGCCTTGCTGCGGAACTCGAACTCCGTCCTTCCCGCTCGGATGACATCCCCGGACTTCAAGCGGTGCCCCCGAATGGCCTGATCATTGACGTAGGTTCCGTTGGTCGATCCCAGGTCGATGACGATGTACTGTCCATCCTCCGGAACGATCTTGAAGTGATGACCGGACATCGCATGGTCGTTGAGTCCCACCGTGTTCCCGCGGGTGTCGCGGCCGACGGCGAAGGCAGACTCGGAGCGTAGTAGATAGGAACGAGGTTCTTTACCGTTGCCGCGAATGGTGATCATGTTCTCGTCGGCGAGGACCCGAGTCACCTCGAGGATGGCGGGGTCGAAACCCTCGACAACACTCTCCCCGCTCTGGAGCGGGACCTCGGCGGTGTCCTGCAGTTTGGTCACTTCGTACTCTCGTAGCCGAGCGACGAGGCCCTCCTCCTCGCAGCGGTCGCACATAGCGCCTTCGCCGACGATCGAGGTTCCACAGCGCGGACAGTAGTGGGACTCCTCGATCGGTTCCTCCACTCTGCCTCGCTGGTTGAGGAGCCGAGCGAGGGCGGCTGCCAGCACTAGGATGGCGACGAGAGCGAGGATGAGGGGCAGGGGAAGCCGTTCCTTGGGCGGAGCGGCGTCCTCCCTGGATCCCCCTGGAGTGGAGGTCTCCGACGCGGGTGGCTGACGGGTCGCCGGAGACGGCGAGGCCGCAGTCGGTTCCGCCTGACTTCGGGATCGCTGCCTCTCTCCCGCAGTGGCTTCGAGTTCGCTGGTCGCCTGAGTCACGGCTTCGACGATGGCGTCCGAGCCCTCCCGGGCGAGGTAGTCGCCTCCCGTTAGAAGCGCGAGTCGGCGCAGGTTTCTCTCGGCTAGGCGGTCTCCCATGGCCACCGGTAGGATCCGCACTCCTTGGACCTCGCAGACCCGGGCCACGTCCTCGAGGGTGGTCGCGGAGTTCTCGTCCCGACCGTCGGTCGCGAGCAGAATGATGCCGCCGTTCTCCATCGCGCGAGCCGCCACGACCAGGGCATCGTGCAACTGGGTGAAGTTGCCGGTGGGTTGCAGAGTGGCGAGGGCAGTGGCGACATCGGACGGCGTTCCTCCCACCGGTACGACCCAGCGGGGGGAGTCATCGAAGGCGAGGAGACCGGTCGGTTGGTTGGAGGGGAGGGAACCCAGGACTCGAGCCAGTTCGTCGGTTGTCGCCCGAAGATCCCCCGGGCGGAGGGAGCGGCTGGTGTCGACCGCAACCGTCACCGGCACCGGGGATTGGCTTGTTGCCGGTGTGGGCAGGAAGCCGAGGACCAGCCCGAAGGCTACTAGGGACCGGAGGACGCTTTGAACGATCGCAAGGCGTCGGGCTCGGTCGCTACCGACTCGGTCAATGCCGACTTGGTCAACGAGGTAGTGCGAAGGGTTTGAGTGCATGAGTTGTCTCCACGGGGCTCATGGCCCCTGGCCCTAGCGTCGCCAATGAAGAGTGGCTAGGAACTCGTTGTTGTCGACGGTGTTGCCGTTCTTGAGCACGAAGCTGTTGTCCGCAAACTCCGCTGTGAAGTCGATGCCTTGGACGATGCCGAGACGGATGCCGTAGTCGATCTTCTCCCAGTCCCAGGCGAAGCTAGGCGATGGAGTCAACGGAGGGGCGGCGAAGTCGGGGTCTAGCTTGGAGTAGCGAACCGCCGGAGCGATGAAGGTGAAGAGCTGCTGCCCACCGATGGCCGCGCCTACCGGAAGGTCGAAGGCCCAGGCGAGCTCTCCCTCGATCCCGGTACGTTGGAGGCCGGCGAGGTCCTGGTCGACGTACTGAGCGAAGAAACTCATGCCACCCCAGTAGACCCACAGATTGCCGCCGAACTCCTCTTTGTCGCGACCGTTGAGTGGGTAGGAAAAATCGGTGCCGAAAGGGCCCTCCAGCAGGTCGAGATCCCCACCGTAGAAAGTTCCCTTGAGGTCGACGGTCTCGGCCAGCTCGCGTTGATAACCCCAAACGAGAAAATCGACGCCGTTGATGCCCTGGTCGTCACCGAAGCGGAGCCCGGCGCCCCAGCCGAACTCGAGGTCGCCGTCGACGTCGAGATCCTCGACTTCAGCGTCGTAGAGAATGAGGATTCCGGTGCCTAGGCCCTCGCTGGCCTCGCGGTCGTCGAGTCCGTTGTCGCCGGCGAGGGCGTTGGGATCACGCATGAAGACGGGGTTGCCCTGGCTCGCGGACGCCTTGAGGTAGAAGTGACGACCGAGGTTTAGGCCGGCCTCGATACCGGTGTCCTCGAGCCGGTTGAAGGCGGTGCTCACGAGCCCGTAGCTCTCCAGGTGGCGATCGTTCTGACGCTCGAACTTCCCCATCTTGCCGATCTTGACGTAGCCGCTGGTTCCCTCAGGGAGAGTGGCCGGCAACATCTCGCGTCCGAATCGAATCCACACTTCGTCGACGTCGACGGTCTTGTCGGTGGAGGTCGGATTGCGTTCGTAGAGATCGATGAAGTCGACCTTGGCATGGGCGACCAGACTGTCGCTCCACTCGGCATCGAGAAGGAGGGAGAGGATCGATATCTCGAAATGGGACCCGGGATCGACGGTCTCCATGGCGAAGCGCTCTGCCGGCGGAACCGGTAGTCCGTTGGCGCCGGGAGGGAAGGGTACGAGCAGTGTTTGACTGTCGCTATCGCGGTAGTGGGTCTTGGCTTCGATGCCCCAGCGAAAGACAGAGTCGCTGTCAGTATCGTCCATTTGAGCGGCAGCGGGCGCGGCCCAACCGAGGACCCCCCCTGCCAAGGCCAGGGCGAACAGGTGAGCCGGGGTAAGAACGCGCAATCTTGACATGTGGACTACCTCAGAGTGTGCAGGGAATCAAGGAAACAGGATCAATGGAAGAGACGTTGCAATGGATCGGTCCCCGTTCTGCATTTTCGGTTTCACGATACCAGTTGTTCGGCGGTGAGGGAGCAGCCTCTCAATTCGGCGTCGGTCGCGCGTCCATCCAACTGAAACGAACCATCGTCGAAGACTCTTCCGACGTCCTCGGTCAGCACGTGGAGAGCCGAGCCGAGATTGGCGAGGTCGAGGAAGGCGAGTAGCCCGGGTTGCCCCGGAACCACCGCTTCGAGGGTCTCGGGGTCGAGAGCTCGAACTCGCGCCCAATGGGGCAGTCGGTAGCGCCACCCGTCTTCGGCGTGAGCGTAGGCCTGGCTGGTCAATTCAGTCATGCCGTATTCGCGAACTACCCCGGATGGGGGAAGTCCCAGGAAGGCCCCGAGCCGTTCGAGTTGTTGTTCCGGGGATACCGAGACCGTCTCCCCCTTGAACCCGCCGGTTTCAAAGACCACCGAGCCCGGTGCGAGACGGAAGTGAAGGTAGCGCTTCTCGAAGGCCTCGAGGAGGTGGGAGAGGGCGAGCGACGTCGCTAGGAGTACTGCGGGAGCACCCTCCCGCTGGCGGGCGCCGATCCAGGATCTCGCGGCGGTGATGTCCACTCCGCGGCGGCCCATGGCGTGGACCGAGTCCGCTCGGCCATGGGTGGTGAGGATATGGTCGACCATGAAGGACAGACTCGAGTCCGGCTGCTGCTCTCGATCGGGCACCAGAGCCAGCATCGGTGGCCGCTGGAGGTCGCCGAGACAAGATCGGGCGAAGGAGCGGTCGATCACCTGGCGGTAGAGCTGGGGGAGGACGTGGTAGTGAAGGCTCGGCCCGACCCCTCGCGTCCCGCTGCTGCGAAAGGTCTCGATCGGTGGTCCGACGTGCAACGCTTGGGATTTGAAGGCGAGGGTCGGAACCAGAGGAATATCTTGCCACTGCTCGATCGTTGCGAGGTCGAGCCCTTGGCTCTCGGCGAGGCGAGCGAGGGCTGGAATCTCTTGGGCCTGAAGTCGGCAACCCGCTACCGCCAAAGAGTCGAAATCGTCATTTCTGGAGTCGTCGAGGAATCGCGACAGTCGAAGTTGCAAGGTGGTCAGCTCAAAATTCTCTGTCAACTCCTTGTTCATACGCGGATTGTACTGTCTCTAGCTGCTATGATCACGCTTCTACCATGAAGACACAGTCTGCTTTCCTACGATGCCGCACCGTGCGGGCCCTGGTCCTAGGAATGACATTTTTCTCCTGCATCGGAGGCGCAGTTCACGCCGACGTCACGGGCGAGGTGCGCCTGGTACGGCGCGGTCGAACGGTGCGCGGTGATCTCGAGAGCGCTCTGATCTTCTTCACTCCCGATCGCGTGCCCTCAGTGAAAGTACCCGACAAGCCCTTCGAGATGAAGACCGTCGACAAGAGTTTCGAACCGAGGCTCCTCGCGGTTCCGGTGGGAGCGACGGTGCGCTTTCCGAACTTCGATCCGATTCTCCATAACGTCTTCTCGGTGTCGAGTGGCAACGACTTCGATCTCGGAGTCTACGCCCGTGGCCCCGGCAAGAGCGCCACCTTTCGACGAGAGGGGTTGGTTCGCGTGTTCTGCAACGTACACCAGGACATGGTGGCTCACATCCGGGTCGTAGGAACTCCGTACGTGACCACCGCGGATTCCAAGGGGAACTTTCGTCTCGCCAATATCCCGGACGGACCTGGGACCCTGACGGTGTGGCATGAGCGTAGTGACGATCTGACCCTGCATCTCGATGGCAGCGACAAGGCCATGGGGATCATCGAGTTGGAGGCGAGCCGGCCTCGCGTTCCTCAGCACCTGAACAAGTCTGGAAATCCCTACCGGCAACAGGGAAGAAGGCGCTACTAGGGTTGCTGGAAAAACCAAGGAGACGATAGGACATGAAGCTGAGGATCTCGCTCGGTACCCGCATCTTTGCGCTGACCGCTTTGGTCGTAGCGCTGGCGGTGCTCGCCGCGGTTGCCGTGACCTACGTTCAGGGTGAGCGTATCGCCCACGAGACCGCCCGGCAGGCTCTCGATCGCGCCAACTCGGTACAGGCGGTGCTGCAGCAGCAGCGCCTCGATCAGCTGGCCTTGATCGCCCGGATCTTCGCGGACGACACGGCCTTGACCAGCTATGTAGCGGAGGCGATCGACTCCGGGGACTCACTTTCGGTGTTGGATCAGCTCGAAGAGCGTCAGAACACCCTCGGTTTCGACTTTGGCATCATCCTCGACGGCGACGGTTTTCTGGTCGCGCGGACCGACGATCCCCAGGCGACGGGAGATGACCTCGCCGATCGGCCGTTGGTGGCGCTGGCGCTAGACGAGTTTGGGGGCTCCGGGGTGTGGGAACAGGATGGGCGCTTGTTTCATGCGGTGGCGGCCCCCCTCACTCTCGATCGCATCCTGATCGGATTCTTCGTCGCGGGTTTTGCCATCGACGACCTCACTGCTGTCGAGGTCGGGAGGACCAGCGACACCGATGTCGCCTTCCTCAGCCGAGGTGAGAACGGGTTGCGACTCGTCGCCACCACGCTGCAGCCAGGCCTGTCGAGCGAGTTGATGAAGAGTCTGAGCGTCAATCCGTCCGTGGCGGGAGTCATGGAGAGGGGGCAACCGGCCGAGCAGCTACAGCTCGAGCTGGCGGGAACTCAGTGGATCGGCTTGATGCGGCCGCTACAAGACGCCGACGGTAATGCGGTGGGCGCGGCGCTGGCCTTGACCTCCCTCGACAAGCAGCTCCAACCCTTTCAGCGCATCGAGCGTACCCTGGGTATCGTCGGCCTGGCCGCTATCCTCCTCGCTTCGTTGCTCTCGTTCCTCCTCTCGCATCGGGTCATGAAACCCGTACGAGACCTGGCCAAGGTGGCGACGGCGGCAAGCGCGGGAAACTACGACCAGAAGATCGATGTCGGGCGGACCGACGAGGTGGGCCAACTCGCCACCTCCTTCGACGCACTCCTCAGCGAACTCCGTGAGAAGCAGGACATGGAGGCCTACATCGGCAATCTCTCCAAGTCGCTGGGGACGGGGCGCGACGATGAGAAGCCTCTCGAGGCCCCCAATTCGCGTCAGTTGGCGCTCATGGCGGTCGAACTGCGGGGCTACGCTCTCGGTAAGGTGACTCGCGATCCCGAGGAGAGCCTGGCTCATCTCGGTCGTGACCTGAGGATGGTTTCGCGGGTGGTCGAGGAGCGCAAGGGCCGCATCGAAGGCGTCTTTGGCCACCGGTTGGTGGCCAGTTTTGCTGGGCCCCACGGTGGCTACCGAGCTCTGACTGCCTCGACCGAACTGTCCAACCTCCTCGCCGCCGAGTTGACCGCCTTCGACGACGTTCCCGCCCCCGTCATCGCCATGGTGCGAGGTGACGTGGTGAGCGGATCGGTCGTCTGGGGCGACGGGCCGCAGCGTATGGTGGTGGGGCGTCCGTTCCTGATGCTCGACGGACTCCTCCGCGAGGCGACTCCGGGCGAGGTGGCGTTGAGCCCGGAGCTTTATGAAGAACTGGCCGACTCCTTCGACCGGGCCGGCATGGACATCAAACCGCAGCGGGGCCTGCTCGGAAGTCAGACGCTGTATGTCCTCAGCGCCAAGGTAGTGGCCAAGGTAACGGGCGAAGTTCCGATCTTCGATTCGATGGAATCGGTAATGCAGACTCAAGCGACCTCGGCGATCCAGTTGGATTCGCTCGCCGACGTCGCCCCGGGGCGAGTCCTGGGCGATCGTTTCGAGATCCTGGGGATGCTCGGCGCGGGTGGCATGGGTGTCGTCTACAAGGTGAGAGACCGCGAGCTCGACGACCTGGTGGCGCTGAAGATGCTCAAGCAGGAGGTTTACGAGAAGCCGGAGCACCTCGAGAGACTCAAGAGCGAACTCAAGCTCGCGCGCAAGATCACTCACCCCAATGTGCTGCGGACTTTCGATTTTGGAGAGATCGGTGGGCTGCCCTTCATCAGCATGGAGTACGTGCGTGGGATCACTCTGCGACAGGTGATGGACGAAACGGGCGCCCTCCCGTACTCGGCGGGGCTACGTCTCGCCCGGCAGCTCTGCCGTGGTCTGGCCGCGGCGCACGACGTCGGCGTGCTGCATCGGGACATAAAGCCCGAGAACCTCATCGTGGAAGCAAATGGCAACGCCAAGCTGATGGATTTCGGCATTGCGCGTCCGATCGAGCGGAACGGACCAGGACAGACCCAGGAGGGGTTCGCGGTGGGGACCCCTCAGTACATGGCGCCCGAGCAGCTTCAGGGGCAGACGGTCGACCATCGCGCCGATCTGTTCGCGGTCGGTGTCGTTCTCTTCGAGATCTTCACCAACCATGTGCCCTTCAAGGGATCCAACCCCATCCAAGTGGCGATGTCGACCCTCAAGGACGAACCGATTCCCCCGCGCGAATTGTGGCCGGAGATGCCGATCGACCTCGAACGCACTATTCTGCGTTGCTTGGAGAAGGACGTTTCCAAGCGTTACCCCGATGCTCGGAAGCTCCTGGCCGACCTCGAGGGATTGCGGGCCTAGCGACCCGGCCGGCGAAAGTTGTGGCCACCGCGCGAGCGGCGCTCCGTGAGGTCATCGAGGAAACGGAGGTAGCGCTCTTCCGCCTCGCCGTCGAGTAGATCCCTCGCTGCGAGGACGTGCTCGACGAGCGCCCGTTCCATGGCGACCGAGGCTCGACTGGAGGCGGCCAGCCTGCGCTCCACCTCGTCGGGATCGGGGGTCGGGGCAGACAGTGCTTCGTGCAGTGCTCGCCTGGCCGCGTCGAGGGCCTGATGATGGCCTCGTGATTCACGCCAGAAGTTGCGCTGGAGAGTGACGAAGCGATCCCGGTTCTCGCCCTCGATACCCAGCCGCTCGGCGAGGCGCTGCAGGTGCCGGTCCGAGACCTCGAAACCGGAAGCGTCCTCGCCCCTTGTTGGTGGATTCTCGGAATCGGGGTTTTCGACGGAGTTGGGATGATCTGGGCCGCGACTGGGCCTCTGGCGGTCGTCATCGCGTCCGCTCCATCCTCGGGTGCCCACCCGCCGTTCGCCGTGCCTCGGCCCCTCGTTGCCTTGCTCCCATCGAGACTCCTGCCGATGGCGAACGACACTAGAGACGACTAGACCGACGTTCATTCCCAGCGACAGCAGGAGCGCGATAATCCATCCACGACTCATGGCAGGTCCTTGGACACCAGCTGCCAGTAGGCATCGGAGAGACTGGAACTCTCAGTAGACAGACTCTCGGCGACCAGCACTTCATTGACGATGCTATCCACACTATCCACCGACGCCGCCTCGGCGGTGGTTGTTCCATCCAGCATCGTCGGAGCGATCCCCAGGCCAATGCCGAGAGCGAGGCCGGTCGCCAGAGCGGCGGCGCCGCCGAACAGCTGTCCCAGGACTCGGAAGCGCCCTCCGCCGACACGACCAGTACGTTGTTGCGCGAGCATGCGCTGGGCGGAGCCCGCCAACGGAGCGGGAGGTGGCGCTAGGTCGAGAGCGTTCCAGTTACCGAGCAGCAGTTGGTAGCGCTGCTCGAGTCGGGGGTCTCGACGGCGTTGGCGATCGACCTCGGCGGCAGCCTCGGGGTCGAGTTCACCAAGCAGGCGAGCGATCAATTGGCGGTCTTCGGGGTGGTCCATGGTCAAGTCCTTAGAGATTCGGCCTCGAGGATTCAACCCTCGGCGGAGCCGTTTCCTGCGCATGAGGTCGAAGTCGCGACGATTGTAGGTACATTAATCCGGTGTTCATGGGTTGGAAGTGGCTAAGTTGGGGAGTGCTTTGTGGAGATTCCGCATCGCTCGAACCAATCGACTCTCGACCGCTCCGAAGGATATCTCCAGAACCTCGGAGATCTCCCGGTAGGAGAGGCCCTCGAACTTGGCGAGAATCAGGACGCTCTTCTGATTGGCCGGGAGAGCATCGATCGCCTGGCGGGTCGTGAGCCACTGTTGACGACCGATCGCTTCCCGTTCGGGGTCGGCGGCTTCATCGACCGCCTGAGGAGCGAGGGAGTCTTCCTGGCTGCCCTCGAGTGAGAGCCAACGGACGATCTTGCGCCGTCGAAGCCGGTTGAGGCAGTGGTTGACGGCGATGCGGTAGAGCCAGGTCGAGACCTTGGCCTTGGGTTCGAAGCGGCCCGCGTGGCGGAAGAGTTTGAGGAAGACCTCTTGACTTGCGTCGCGGGCGAGATCCTCGTCTCCCAACATGCGATGGCACACCGACAGGATTCTTCGCTCGTGCCGATCAACCAGTTGAGCGAAGGCCTCCTCGTCGCCGTCGGCGACCCGTTGGACCAAGGTCCAGTCCGGATCGGCTTCGACGAGAGGTTCGGCCGCGTCGACGGTAAACGGTTGGCGGGACGAAATCATGGCCTCCACGGGGATGGAACCCCTAACTTGTCGGATTCCTGCGAACCATTGTAGCGCCGGGCGACGGCGGCGAACTGCGCCCTCCGAGAACACAGGAGTCGGAGTGGTTCCCGGAGCCTTGGCAAAAAAATCCCGCGCCGGGAGTACGGCGCGGGAGGAAGGAGGATGAAGGAGTTTGCTTGTCTGTTCTCCCTCTACTACGGTTTTCGAGTGACAAGTGTTTGACCCTCGGTGTGATGTTGGTCGAAAAATCGGCGGGCGGCGCGAGCGGGATCGTCGATCAGCTCCTGCGGATCGTCGTTCTCGAGCCATTCGCTCGGCAGGTATTGACGGTACGGCTGACCCAGAAAACGGCGGTCGAAGAGAGCGATGACCCCGCGGTCGTTGGGTGACCTCAAGAGGCGTCCCGCCGCCTGCACGACGCGGGTCATTCCCGGCACCACGAAGGCGTATTCGAAGCCCCGCTCGAAGCGCTGGTCGAAGTAGTCGCGTAGGAGAATCCGTTCCAGGGTTACCGCGGGCAAGCAGGGGCCGACGACGGCCACACCCTGAAGCATGTCGCCGGGATAGTCGACCCCTTCGGCGAAGACGCCACCGGCGACGGCGAGTAGAAGAACGTCGTTGAACAGCGAACCACGGAGGGCGGCGAGGATCTCTTCGCGGGCGGCATCGCTGTCGCTGCGTTGTTGAACCAGGATTCGCTTTCCAGGGACCTCGAGCCGGTCGGCGATCTGAGCCAGGAAGGCGTAGCTGGGGAAGAGAGCCAGAGAATTCCCTGGGATCGAGGCGGCGAAGTCGGCCAGCCGGGAGGCGATGCGACCGTAGTGGGCTTCGCGCTGACGATAGGTGGTCTCGACGGTGGAGTCGATGACGACACAGCGGTTCTCCGGAGGGAAGGGGGCGGGGACGGCGAGGGTCGCGGTCCGTGCGCCCTCGAAGCCGAGCAGATCACGGTAGAAGTCAAAGGGGGAGAGCGTTGCGGAGAGGCCGATGGTGGAATGGGTTCGACCAATGACTCGACCGAGGAACTGACTGGGATCCTTGCACAGGATCTGCAACTTGGCGCCTTCGGTATCGCGCAGGGCAAGGGTAGAGAAGGCATCGTCGTGAACCAGCATCATGGCGTTCACGAAGCGCAGGAAGGAGAAGTAGAGATCGACCCAGGGGTCGTTGGCGCGAAACGACTTGGTGTCGCGCTGGTACTCGAGGTAGTCGACGAAGGCCTCGTCGAAGCGTGGTCGGAGGAGCCAGATGTCCTCTTCCGGAAGCCCCGTCTCGACCGCAAGCTCGCCGCTGGAGGGCATCAGTTCCATCTCGAGGGCCGAATCCACCCACTCTTCGATCAGTTGGGACAGTTCGGCGGCGAGTCCCGAGATCCGCCGTAGGAGCGGCAGGGAGCTCGACAGGAGGAGCGTCTCGCTAAGCCGAGCGGCGTCCGCGGCCGAGAGACTGGGGCTGTAGTAACCACGCCCTCGCTCCACCAGATTGTGGATCTCATCGACGATCAGGATGACATCGGAGAGGTCCTCGTCGGGGCCGAAGCTCGAGAGGGCGACGTAGGGGTCGAAGGCGTAGTTGTAGTCGCAGACCACGACCTGGGACTGGCGCGAGAGGTCGAGACTGATCTCGAAGGGGCAGACCTCATCGGCCTTGGCGCGAGCGAAGATCGGTTCGGGTTCGAGGGTGGCGTAGTCGTCGAGGAGTCGGCTCAGGACGCCGGAGGACTGGACCTTGGAGTAGTAGTCGCGGGCGTAGGGACAGTACTCCTCGTGGCAGATGACTTCGCCGTTGGCACACATCTTGGCCTTCGCGCGCAGGCGCAGGGAGTGGAAGGCGGACTCGCCGTTGAGAAGGTCTAGAACCTGCATCGCCATGTCCTGCTGGAGGGTCTTGGCGGTGAGGACGAAGACTCGCTTCTCCTGGCTCAGGGCGAAGCGCAGAGCGGGATAGAGAGCGGCCACCGTTTTGCCGATCCCGGTGGGAGCCTGGAGCAGGAGATGGTCCTGGTGGTCGAGTGCCAGTTCCACTGCCCCGACGATCTCGCCTTGACCCGGCCGTAGCTCGGGATAGGGGAAGGAGAGTTCCTCGGCCGCTTGTCGCCTCTCGGCGGCCGCAGCACGTTCCGCCTGATGGGCTCGGAGGAGGGCGGAGAGGCGTCGGCGGATCTCGCCGTCGAGGGCGGGCCAGCTGACCTCCAACCTCTCCGTCTCGACCGCGTCGCTGCCGATCTCGATCAGAATCAGCTCCGCTCGGACCTCTTCGTCCTGTTCTTGCCGCAACATCCAGGCGTAGAGCAGAGCCTGTCGCTGGTACATTTCTCGGGTGGCCGGCGCCAGCCGACCCCCGCGGCGTAGCGACTTGATCTCCTCTACGACGAGAACGCCATCCTCGTCGCGGCGCAGCCCGTCGGCGCGACCCCGCAGGTGAACCTGCCAACCGCGGTGGACGAGGTCGGCGGTGAGGGCGACCTCACGCCGGTAGGACGGATCCTCCGCCTCCGCCTCGGCCTGGTAGCGACTGTGGATCGCCTGGCCGAGCCACATTCTTTCGTAGCCTCCACGTTGTCCGAATCCGAGGCTGCCGGCGGCCTCTCGCTCGAGGAGATCGGCGACCGAGAGTTCGACTCGGCTCTGGTCGTCGTCAAAGCGCGGTGGCATCGAGTGAGTATACGTTCACGGGCGCCCGAGACTTACTGCGTATGATCTAGTGTCCCGTCTGGTTGATCCCGTCCACTTTGGACGGCCCGTTTTCGCCCCTGGCGGCGTTGCTCCTCCTCGCAATACCCCCAGTAATACTCGTCGTCGCGCCTGGCCAGGAACAAAAACGACCTCGCCCAAAGCACACGGGATTAACCAAACGGGACACTAGATCGACGGTACAGGGCTACAATCGTCAATGGATCTTGATGCGCCAAAAACGAGGAGACCGCATGGATTGCTGTGAGCACGAATCGAGCACCGACGAGCCGATGAAGGACCCAGTCTGTGGCATGACGGTGACGGCGGAGTCGCCCCATCACCTCGAGCACGAAGGGACCGAGGTGTTCTTTTGCAGCGCGGGCTGCAAGGAGAAGTTCAGTCACGATCCCCAGCGGTACCTCGAGGCGTCCGCCAAGGGTTCCTCGCCCCCAATGGAGCACGAGCCCGTCGCCGGAGCGATCTACACCTGTCCGATGCACCCGGAGATCCGCCAGGAAGGCCCGGGTACGTGCCCGAAATGCGGCATGGCGTTGGAGCCAGACCGACCCAGCGCCGTTCGGTCCTCGGTGTGGACCTGTCCGATGCATCCCGAGGTCGAAAGCGACAAGCCGGGGAGCTGTCCCAAGTGTGGGATGGCGCTCGAACGACGCTCCGTGAGTGCCGAGGAGGAGGTTGATCCCGAGCTGATCTCGATGAGCCGCCGCTTCTGGGTCAGCCTTGTCCTCACTGCCCCGGTCTTTATCCTCGCCATGGCTGCCATGGTACCGGGGATCGATCAGCTACTAGCCGGTTTTCCCGCGGGAGCCCGCCGCTGGACCGAACTACTCCTCGCGACTCCGGTCGTCCTATGGGGAGGTTGGCCCTTCTTTCAGCGCATGGTGGCGTCCATCCGTCACCGCTACGCCAACATGTTCACCTTGATCGGGATCGGAACCGGGGCCGCCTACGGCTACTCCCTGGTGGCGACCGTGATGCCCGATATTTTTCCGGAAGCGATCCGCGGTCACGACGGTGGCGTCGAGGTCTACTTCGAGGCTGCCGCGGTCATTGTCACCCTGGTGTTGTTGGGGCAGGTCCTCGAGCTCAAAGCGAGGGCCAAGACCGGGTCGGCATTGCGGGGACTCTTGGCCCTCGCTCCCGCCGTCGCCCTGCGGGTGTCGGCCGATGGCAGCGAGTCGGAGATCGGGCTGGAGGAGGTCCAGGTCGGTGACCATCTGCGCGTCCGACCGGGTGGCAAGGTTCCGGTCGACGGCGCGGTGATCGAAGGCTCGTCGTCGATCGACGAGTCCTTTGTCACCGGTGAGCCGATTCCCGTCTCCAAGGAGGCCGGGGACGCGGTGATCGGTGGGACCGTCAACGGTTCGGGCAGTTTCGTCCTCCGCGCCGAGAAGGTGGGGAGCGATACGCTGCTCTCGCGGATCGTCGAGATGGTCGGCGAGGCGCAGCGGAGTCGCGCCCCCATGCAGCGACTGGCCGATTCGGTGGCGGGCTGGTTCGTCCCCGGAGTCCTCGTCGTCGCGGTGCTCGCCTTCGTGGCCTGGTTCGTGTGGGGTCCCGCACCGGGCTTGGCCCACGCCCTGGTCGCCGCCGTGTCGGTGTTGATCATCGCGTGTCCCTGTGCGCTTGGACTTGCCACCCCGATGTCGATCATGGTGGCGACCGGCAAGGGAGCCCAGCAGGGCGTACTGTTTCGAAACGCCGAGGCCCTGGAAACCCTCGCCAAGGTCGACACCCTGGTGGTCGACAAGACCGGGACGCTCACCGAGGGGAAGCCTCGACTCGTGGCGATCGAGCTCAGTGAAGGCTTCGAGGAGGGGGACCTTCTAGCCGACGTGGCGGCGATCGAGGCCCAGAGCGAACACCCCCTTGCCAAGGCGATCGTGGACGAGGCCGAGCGCCGCAAGGTCGAGCGTCGCAAGGGGACGGACTTCACGGCTCACACCGGCAAGGGTGTCGACGGCCGGGTCGATGGGCGGCGAGTGCGCATCGGCACCGAGACCTGGCTCGAGTCGGAGGGAGTCGACGTCTCGTCCCTATTGGAGACGGCCAAGCGCTGGCGCGAAAAGGGACGGACCGCGACCTTCGTCGCCATCGAGGACCGCGGAGCCGGACTGCTCGGGATCGAAGATCCGATCAAGGAGAGTACGCCTGAGGCCCTAGCTGCCCTGCACAAGGAGGGCCTACGGATCGTTCTTCTCAGCGGTGATTCGATGGCCACCGCCAAGGCGGTGGCAGAGCAACTTGGCATCGACGAGGCGCGGGGTGGGGTCCTCCCCGACGGGAAGGCGGAGGCGGTCGTCGAATTGCAGAGGCAGGGTCGAGTGGTGGCGATGGCGGGGGATGGGATCAATGACGCTCCCGCGCTGGCGGCAGCCGACGTCGGCATCGCCATGGGCACCGGCGCCGACGTGGCGATGGAGAGCGCGGGAGCAACCCTGGTGAAGGGTGATCTCAGGGCCCTGGTACGCGCTCGACGCTTGAGTCGAGCCACCGTCGCCAACATCCGACAGAACCTCTTCTTCGCCCTCGCCTACAACGCGCTCGGTGTGCCGCTGGCGGCGGGTCTTCTCTATCCGTGGACAGGCATCTTGTTGAGTCCGATGGTGGCCGCGGCCGCGATGAGTTTGAGTTCGGTCTCGGTCATCGGCAACGCATTGCGACTTCGCCGAGTCGAACTCTGAGATACCGGTGTCGCCTGGAGTTCTCGTAGCGACTTCGAGGTGACCTACGGCTGTGTCGCCGTCCACTCTCCGGTGCTTCCGGTCTCGAAGCCATCTCCGAAGAGGAGTCCCGACGTGCACTGGCCGGGGATGGACGCATGGGTCACCGCGATGTCGTCGACGTACCAGCCCTCGAGGGTTAGTCCACCGTCGGTGGAGAACAACCAACGAACTTGGACCTCCTGTCCCGCGAAGCCGGAGAGGTCTGCGGTGTACTCTGTCCAGGTGAGTTGATTCTCTCCTGTGAACGCTGGCGTGCTGAGGGCGAAACCGCACTGGTTGCCGGCCTCGTCGAAGCTGCCGGGGTAGCCCTGGTCTAGATTGAGCAAGGTCCATGTGCTGCCGCCATTTGTCGATGTCTGAACTACACCGCCGTCGTACTCATTCTCGATATCGAAGGCAGTCCAGAAGCTGAGCTGGGAGGCCTCTCCCGCCGAGAGTTGCAGAGGGGGTGTAGCGATCCAGGTGCACTGACCGTTGACATAGGTCGAAAAGAGGCTGCGATCGCCGGTGTGCTGGCGGGTGCCGACGATCTCCCAGCCGATGTGCTCCGGTGCGTCGGGACTGTCGACGCCGCTTCCCGAAACGACGGTGGGATCTCCAAGCTCCAGGCCGGTGGCCCAGGTTCCATCGGTCGTAGGGCCGGTCGCTCGCCCACCCAGGGCGATGCTATTGGGGTCCTCGGTACCGCTGGTGAGGTCCTTGGAGCGTACGACGTACTGGTAGTCCTGCCCATCGAGCACGGTGCTGTCCTGAAACGACAGGGAATTCAAGCCGGAGGCGATCCGGTTCGAGACATCCGGCACGAAGCCGGGAGTGGTGCTCCGGTAGACCGAGTAGTCGATGGCGATCCCGCAGCTGCCGGAGGCCGCGTTCCAGCCGAGGTCGAGGGCGCAAGCCGAGGCCGCCGGATTGGTCACCGTCTGGAGACCGCCGAAGATCGGTGGTGCGGTGCACGATCCGGTGGTGGTGGTCGACGAGCAGGCGGTCAGCTCGGAGAGACACAGCCCGCCCTCGATCGAGGCGCGAACCTGATAGGAGTAGGGAACCGTCCCCGAGACCGTATTGTCGGTGTAGGTGGTCCCCAAGACTCCCGACGCCACGAGTTCGAACTGGTTGCCGGGGCAGGACCCGAGGGAGCGGAAGACGTCGAACGTGGCCTCCGGTGGGGCGGTCGAACTCCAGCTCAGCTGGATGCTGTGGTCACCGTTCGGTGTGGTGGAGAGGGCGGTAGGTATCGCTGGAATCTCGCAGAGTCGGGGACGCAGGACGAAGAGACCACCCCCGGTGGAACTCACGATGACGGTGCCGCTGTCGAAGAAGGGGTAGACCGACCAGGTTTGCGAGGTTCCGACGTTGTTATTGTCTGGAAAGGTGTCGAAATAGGCTATCTCGCTGAGGTTACCGTTGGCTATGTCATTGAGAGCGAGGATGCGAAGACCACTCCGGTAGTTGGCCTCGTAGGCGAAGTTGCCGCGGATGTAGAGGTTGTGGTCGGTCGCCGGGTTGCCCGAATCGTAGGTGCCGATCAGGGCGGGGGCATCGAGGTCTTGAACGTCCCAGATATAGGTTCGGGTGTTGTGACCGGAACCGATTTCGTCGGTCTCGTCGTCCATCAGGTAGTAGAGGTGGTCCTCGGTGAGCCAACCCTGGTGGGTGTACCCCGATCCCGCGTAGCCCTCGCGGGCGAGTTGGACCGGTGCGTTCTTGTCGCTGACGTCGACGATCGTCAGGGTGTCCTCGTTGGAGTTGAAGCAGACCTCGGCGCCGGCGTGGTCGCTGTCGGGACCGATGTAGTTGACGCACTGAGCGTCGTGGGTGTAGCCGTCGGCGGAGAAGCAACCGGCGAAGGTCGGGACGATCGGATTGGCGAGATCGATCATGTGCAGGCCGCCGGAGCAGCTGGAACCACTGGTCACCTGGGAGATACCCACCGCGTAGGCAAAGCCGCTCTCTTCGTTGATGACGATGTTGTGGGTGCTGTCGAACTCGGAGTAGTGGGCGGCCTCGACGAAGGTGACCGGAGGAGTGACGACATTGCGTAGATCTGTGAGGTCGAAAACCTGCATGCCGTGGGCGCCGTCGTAGTCGGCGACGATGTAGGCGTAGTTGTTGTAGGTCTTGATGTCCCGCCAAGAGCTATTGCCGCTAGAAGTCGGCAGATTGCCTAGGTAGATCGGATCCGCGGGATCGGTGATATCGACGAAGGCGGTCCCGTTGGACAGCCCCATGAGGGCGTACTCGTGATCATCGAGTGGGTCGGTCCAACCCCAGATGTCGCTCCCACTGCCGCCCCCGAGGCTCGCCGGAGTCATCACCTCGAGCAGATCCACTCGCTCACAGGGGTAACCGTCCGCCGTACCAGCGATGCACTCCTCGACGTGGTCGGGCACACGCGGTTCCCACGGCTCGTCTCCACCACCGAAGCCGAGAGCATGGAGCGCACGTCGTTCCTCGACGGTGGGGCCGTCGTCTCCGGCGCCGCTGAGCGGGCTGAGAGCGGCGAGGAGAAGGGCGATGGCGACAAGCGCGCTGCGCGCGGGTCTCGGGTTGGATCTCTGGAGCATGACTCGGGTCCTCGTTGCTGCTGGGGGTTCGCTGGCGGGGGTACGGTGGCCGAGTGTACCGGAGACGTACGATCATCGAGAAGCCCCTGGGAGGGGGCCCCTTCAACGCTGGTCAGAACGGTTGAACAGCTGGATTGGATGCAGGGTGCATTCGGTTCGTATACTGGGAAAGAGTTCCAAACAACACGCCCGATCGAGGTCGCGAGATGAGGCTGGAATGATGTCGCTCTGAGTCCGGTGTCGAATCGGGCTCCAGCACCAAGGTCCCGCGGTCCGATATGAAACTCGAGATCGATCCTGAGGAGAATCCATGCACCGCCCCCTGTTGATAGCTGTTGCCGTGACCGCCGTCCTCGTCTCCCTCGCCATTCCCCGCTCTACCGTCGAAGCCGATGGACCTTCCAGAGTGGTCGTGACGAATTTTCCCGAGGTGCAGAACGTCGAGGGCAAGGTGGAGGTCTCTACACCCATCCCCCATAGCGACCTCCGGGTGACGGAAGGCCAAGTCTCACCCGGAGCATTCGTCAATCCCAACTCCTACAACGACGGAGGGGTTCTGACGACGGCCGGATTCACCTCGGTAAGTCTGGCTCTGGCCGGTCGCATCCAGGGCCGCATCGGTGGACCGGGTCGTGTCGGGGCTCTGCTCGTACCGGATGTCCCTGACATCTTGGAGGCCCTCGACACGTACGGAGTACAGCAGTTCGCACTTCATGTCGAGGCGCCGGTCGAGCCCAGCGAGAGTGGGATCTACCAGTCGCAGCCAGTGCACTTTCGCCTCGGATTCCCGCGCTACCGGGTCTACTTCTACAACGAGACATCGCGCACTGCCAATGCAACCCTCTACGCTTATCTCAGCAACTGAACGGAGCCACTGCCTGCATTGGAGGACGATTAGGACGATCTGACTCTCTGATCAAGGAAGTAGACCGCCACCGGCAGAGAAAGGAGGTAGCGCTGGAGCCGCAGCGCTGGATCACCTCGAATCTTGGGACGTTGTAATAGAACGGAGTGCACCTTCGGGGTCGGCGACCCATCAGGTTCAAGGGAGTCCATCGGGAGATCTCCTTTCCAGTTGCGAGGCTGATCAGGGAGCGGATGCGACATAATTAGTCGGTTACTGAGCACTCAGTCCCTTAAATGGGTGGTGTGGACGGAGCCACGAAGGGATATCCTCGTAGGCACAGCGACAAGATTGAACGCTTTCCAATCGCCGAGATGGAGGTCTATGGATGAGCCTGAGAGTCACCGAACCCGCTACCGCGTCCTGGTTTCCTAGCGAGTCCTGGCCGCAGTCCGTGCCCTCACCGACGAATCACGACCTAGCGACTTTCGCGGAGGATCTGTGGACCGTCGCGTCAGATAGGGAGGAGCGTCGGGAGGCGGCACTGCCTCCAGGTACCATGTTGCGGGGTAGATATCGTCTTGGCGAGGTTCTTGGCGAGGGAGGGTACGGTGTGGTTTACGCGGCTCGGGATACGGTGCTTCGTCAGGAGGTCGCACTGAAAATTCTGCACCGTCGTCGGTCAGCGATGCGCTCCCTGACCAGGTTTCGCCGTGAGCTGCAGGTCTCGTTCGACGTAGTGCATCCCAACCTACTGAGGCTCCGAGACCTCAACTGGGATCACGGGGACCTCTTCCTGGTGATGGATCGGATTCAGGGGACCGATTTGCGACGACGGCTCCATAAGGGACCACTCGCGGTCGACGAGGCGACGGCGGTGGTGCGCCAGATCCTGATCGGGTTGGGGGCTCTCCATCGAAAAGGCTTTGTCCATCGCGATCTCAAGCCGGGCAATGTACTGCTCGACGGATCACGAGTGGTGCTGGCAGATTTTGGCCTGGCTCAGCCGGTGACCGGGGCCGGGGAATCGCGCGTGACCGACAGTGATGCGGTGGTCGGTACCCTCGAGTACCTCGCCCCTGAGCAGCTCTGCGGTGCGCCGGCCAGTGCCGCCAGCGACCTCTATGCGTGCGGGTTGCTCTTCCATCAGATGCTCACGGGACGCCTACCCTTCGAACGCCTCGCCGGCCGCGCGGCTCTGCGTCGTCGGCTCTTGGGAGGGACGCCGCGACTGGACTTCGGTGAGGCTTCCGTCCCCGCCTGGTTGGCGCGACTCATCGCCAGGCTGTTGGAATTGCATCCCGAGGACCGCTATGCCAGTGCCGACGAAGTCCTCGAGGACCTCGACCGCCGCCGGACGCCAAGGCGTTCGGCGAGGGTCTCGAGCGGACTCGCGGTCGGTCCGTTGGCGGCGACCTTGCTGGGTCTGGTCTTGATCGGCAGCTGGGTGACGTCGGACCTCGGATCGGGCTCGAGATCCAGATTCGGGTCGGGCTTGGTGACAAGCCGGACGCTGCCGGCTACGTCCTGGAACCAGTCGGCCCGTTCGACCCTAGAAGTACCGATTGCGGCCCCCGTCGTCGAAGCCCACCCCGAGGAAGGCGGAACCGGAGTAGGAGTCGGGGCGATCCTCGACGTCGACGTTCTCTCGTCGGGACCAGATGTTTCCGGCCTCGATGTTGAGACCGAGATGGGTCGGCAGGTCGAGCGCGGCGTCGCTGATTTCCCCACGCAGGCTAGAGACGAAGCGAAGCTTGTGCTTGCCTCCCAGCTCGGAGGGGGCTAGTCCCGAGCTAGTCCTGAGCTGTCCAGAAAGGCGGAGGGAGCGCCCAGCCCGAAGGGCGAGTAAGGCTGTTCTCGTCGAAGTCGAAGTCGAGTCGTCGCCGCGACCTGTGGCGGTGCTCTACTGGGGTTCCAGGCGGGCGATCCAGTGGTCGACGGTCTCCACCGCCTCGCCGACGACATCGATGCGGACCACCGGACGTCCGCTCTCCTGGAGGGCGATCACGTCTCCGATCGCTTGCGCCGCCGCGATGGAACCGAAGCCCTCTTTCCACTCAGGTATGGCGAGGTCGACGGAGGTCGAGTCATAGAGTTCCACGAAGAGTCCGTCGTTGGCGCCCCCTTTGTGGAGTTGTCCCGTGGAATGCAAATAGCGCGGTCCGTAGCCGAAGGTAGTGGCGACGTCGAACTGTTCTATCAACCGTCGGCGTAACGCGGTGATGCGGTTCTCGAATCGACTGGAGGCGTCTAGGTAGGCGAGGATCGCAACGTAGGCAGGACGACTCTCTTCGATGGCCTCCACCAGGTCGGTCGCGGCTTCGACCTGCGGAAGTCCTCCGCGTTCATCGAGACCGTCCAGGACCCGAGCCGCACTGTCCTTAGCGGCCTGAACATCCGGCTGGTCGAAGGGGTGAACGCCGAGCAGATAGCCGGCGATGGCGGTCGCCAACTCCCACTGGAAGAACTGTCCGCCGAGGTCGAGCGATCGCTCGAGTGGCAGCTCCAGGATCGGGAAGTTGGCCGACCGCAGGCTCTCGACGCGGGCATCGAGGGTCCGGTTGTCATCGGTGGCGAGACGCAGGACGACGAACCAACGGTCGGAGCGGTAGTGCTCGACGGAGGTGGCGGGTTCGTCCACGACGGGAAGCACCCCGACGCCGCCCTTGCCGGTGCTCTCGGCCACCAACTGTTCCGCCCACAGTCCGAAAGCCGTCAGGCGGGGTGACGTGAGGAGGGTCATTTTGTCGCAACCCACTCCGGCCAATCCTCCCATCCAAACCCCCAACTGGACGGCGGGGTTGTCGGCGACCGGCATCTTCGGTCCGCAGCGGCTCCGCATCTCCACCGCTCGCTGTAGCAAGCCGGCGACATTGACCCCGGCGAGTCGTGCGGGGAGGAGTCCGAAGCCCGAAAGAATGCTAAAGCGTCCTCCGATATCGGGTGGATTGCGGAAGGTCTCGTAGTAGCCCTGCTCCGTCGACAGCACGTCTAGGGGAGAGCCGGGATCGGTGATGGCGATAAAGTGGGGCGCGGGGCTTTGTGCTTCCGTCTCCACCTGGCCCCAGAAGTAGTCGCGCAGGGCGCGCATCTCGAGGGTCCCGCCCGATTTGCTGGCTGCGATGAAGAGGGTGTGAGAGGGATCGATGGAGCGGCGCACTCGTCGGACCCAATCGGGCACGGTGGAATCGAGAACGTGAAGTCGCGGATGTCCTGGAGTACCACGGAGACAGCTCACGAGTGCCTCGGCCCCCAGGCTCGAGCCGCCCATGCCGAGGAGGACCACGTCCTCGTAGCCGGTGGCTAAGACATCCTCGCGGATCCGCTCGAGTTCGGGGAGTCGTTCGAGCATCTCGAGGGGGACGTCGAGCCAGCCGAGACGATCTGATATCTCGGCGGGATCGGGACTCCACACCGTGTGGTCGCGATCCCAGATGCGCTCGACAATTCGCTCGGTCAGGATGCGGTGGGTAGCGGCGGCGAGGGTCGTTTCGAGCGGCTCTTTCATAGTAGGGGTCAGAGTTTAGCCCCAAGCCTTCTACATCCCAAGGGGCGAATTACTGACCGATCCGTCAGGCCCCTGGAGGGGACTCACCTGAAGTGTCTTCCGAGGGTTCTGGAGTTCCGCCGGCTACTCGAGTCCGCGGGACACTAGAAGGACTCCCGGGACGTCACCAACCACTGGACCGCGTTGGAGTCACCGTCCAGCGGGAAGGCCACATCCAGATGGATCATCTGGCCCTGCGACGACCGACTCGAACTGAGGCGGAGACCGATGCCGATGTCGCGCAGGATCCCTTCGTCCCGGCCGGCGAAGCGTCCGTGATCGTGCCAGGCACGTCCGAAGTCCACGAAGGTGGCGCCTCCGAGGTAGAAGAGTCGGAACAGATGGATGTCGGAGTAGTAGCGCTGTTCGAGAGTGACGAGGAAGCGTCGGTCGCCCGATTGGTAGTTGCGGGGATAGCCGCGCAGTCCGGTGTCGCCGCCGAGGAGTAACTGAGTCTCACGGTCGGGATTCCAGGCAGCGTCGGCTTGGACCATGCCGTAGAACTGAAAGTGCTTGAGGTTCCGCCGGTAGTACTGGAGTTGCACCCCGGTGAGGACCCCTTCGCTGCTCTCGCTCCCCCAGCGTCCCTGGCCCCCGATGTCGAAGAGCAGCAGTTCGTTGGGGTTGCGAGAGGCGCCGAGGTGGAGGTCGGAGCTGAGGATGATCTGGTCGGTGTCGGCTCCGAGGGCGGTAGAGGAGTAGCCGATGCGAGCGCGGATCTCGGTGCCGAGGTTGAGATCCTCGGTACGGTTCATCTGGTCGAGGTTCCGGGTCTCTACATAGTGGTCGGAGATGCGTTCGAAGCCCACCCAGGGGAAGGAGATGATGCGGTCGAACCATCGCGGCGTGGGGCGTCCGGGGAGGGGATCCTCGTCGGAGTCACGTTCGAACTGATGCTTGTCGTAGGTGTAGCCGAAGGTGAGACGGTTGATGCCTCCTGCGGAATAGCCGTGAGATAACCCACCCCGAACCTCGTAGGACTGGACCCGATCGCGAAAGACCTGGGCGACCTCGCCAAGCTGGTAGATCTTGGTGATGCGGTCGTCGTTGACCCAGCGGGAGCCGGCCGACCAGCGCGTGTCGAGCGAGAAGAAGGGGCGTTCGAGGTCGAGCGTCCGACGGTAGCCATCGCTGTTGTCGGCGAAGAGGAGCCGAAACTCGACCCGTGATCCGAGGACGGCGGGGTCCTGGTAGCGGAACCGGTACGAGGAGCGATCTGGGTTGTCCTCGTACTTGAGGGTGAGAAAGCGTCCGGTGCCGAGAAAGTTGGAGTCCTGAACTTCGAGGCTGAGAGAGTTCTCGCCGCCGGTGCGCTCGAAGCCAGCTCCCAGGCCCAAGGTCCACACGTCGCGGGTGATGACCAGGATATCGACGGCGTTGTCGCGGACCCGAATGGGACCGATCCAAGCGTCGTAGAGGTAGTCCAGTGAACGCAGATAGCGCTCGGTCTCTTCGAGGGTGCGCCTCGAATAGGGATCACCGGTCTGGAACAGGAGCTTCTGCGCGACGACCCCTTCGCGGGTTCGAATGTGCAACTTGTTGGCGGTATTGAAGATGAACTGGTCTTCGGCGGGATGGGACGGGTCGAAGACATTGTTCCGCTGAATATAGATTTCACCGATCGATGCGCCTCGTGCCTCGAGGATGGCGTCGTCGGGAACGTCTTCGATGGTGTGCTGCAAGGGCGAAGAATCGAGGACGCTCACGTCGCGACTCGTATCCCACCAGCGGGACTTGCGAGGCTCCTTGGCGACCGCCGGCTGCACCGCGACCAGGAGCCCCATCAACCCAACCATCAGCAGGGCGAGGGTCGACTTCAGGCGACGGGGCGGACCGAGCCGGAAGCCGTGAGGAGGGGTGAGGGGAAGCCGGAGCTCGAGGGAACGCACGGTCGGCGCCGATTCTACTCCTGATGGAGGGAGAATCGCAGTCGGACTCTGCCTCGCGGTGGGGCTGGAACTCGCCCGTAGGTTCCAGTGCCGACCTGGGTGAGGGACCCTTGCGCCAGCTCGTACCAGGGATGGAACTTGGTCCCAATACCCGGAATCCAGTGGAGGATCGACAGCTGAGGTTCGGGAAAGGGAACCGAGGAATGACGAGGCTCTGGACCAAAAGAAGGGTGGAGGAGCTGGAGGTAGCGCGAAGTGTCGGATGTCGAGTCCATCGTGACGTCGAGGCCCTCGGTAACGACCATGGCCCAGCGAATACCGGAGTAGTAGCCTCGCATCTCGGGATAGTCCCAATCGACGCCGGTACGGGTGTCGTTCGCCGCAGTGTACCAAAGGCCGAGACGGCGTCCTGCGGGGCGGTTGGCCCAGGTGCGAAAGGGACCGTCCCCGAGCCAGCGGATGCCTTGAACTGAATCTGGGTCGAGGTCGAAGCCGAGACCCGGTACGTCTGGGACGAGAGCGTAGGAGAGTTCCAACCAGCCGTCACTGTCCATGCGCCAGCGCAAGTCGGTCATAGGACCTTGCGAGCGGACTTCGAGCGTGTCGCCGAGGGGATTCACCTGAACAGCGAGCCCCGCGGGTCCAGGGGCGGGCGATGAGTCCCCCGGTTGCCAGTCGGCGGCTCGCGGTCCGGAGAGAGCCATCGATCGACCGGCGACGGTGGCGCGGACGAGCTGGCCGGATTGGCGAGAGAACACTGCCGATGTTGTGTCCGACCGGAGCACGAAGAAGTCTCCTTCGCTCTCGACCTGAATCCATTTGCGGAGATCCTCCGGTTGGTTGTCTCGATCGGACCCGGACTCCAAGGCCAGAACCCAGGTGCGAAGCCGACGGCCCTGGGGGCCGAGGAGGCTCAAGCGCAGTGCCTCGGCCTGGTTGGCCTCCTGCGGCAATGGGAGAGCGATCTCGCCACGCATCCCGGGAGCGATCGCGGGTGGTCGCAGCGATCCGCGGGCTAGGACGACCTCGGAGCCCTCGTCCCCTGGGGACGGGAAGTCGATCAGCTCCCACTCCATAAGAGTACGGTCGAGATTCGTCGAGTGGAACAAATTTTCGACCGTGAGTCGACCCTCGAAGTCGCGATCAAGTTCTGCGGGACCGGAGATTCGGACCGGGGCCCAGATCTCTTGGACCCCTAGAGCACCGCCTTCGAGTTCGCGGTAGGGCCCGGTGAGTCCATCCGGTCCGTGGCTGCCGTTGCTGTCGAGATGCCCGTCCTGATCAGTGCGGACCACCGCTTCGTCGAAGAGGGCCCAGAGAAATCCTCCCGCTCCGCGAGGCGATGATTCGATGAGGGTCCAGTAGGCGTCAAGACCAGCGGCGTTGCCCCCATCGTAGAGGCCATGGAGCATCTCCGTCGGCAATACCAGAGCCGACTCTGCGCCCAACACTTTGCGGCGCAGCCGTTGCCACAGGGTACCCCGCCCCTGCAGAGAGTCGTCGAGCTCCTGCCAGTTGGGATAGTGGTGGGTGTCGAAACCACCGTGGATGGTGTCGGGATGGATGACCGGTCGCTTTTGAGGGTCGTAGAGGCGAAAGAGTGGGTCCAGGCGAACATTGGAGCCCCCTTCGTTGCCGTTGGCCCAGAGGACCACGGAGGGGTGGTTGCGGTCATGCTCGACCATCGCCTGCACCAGCGGCCGCCCGCTTTCCGTGTAGTAGGCGTCGTGCCATCCAGGGAGCTCGTCGACCACGAGCATTCCAAGGGAGTCGCAGAGTTCGAGGAAGTGACGATCGGGCGGGTAGTGCGCCGATCGCACCGCATTCATGTTCAGCGATTTCATCAACTCGATGTCGCTGCGGCTGAGTTCAGGACTCGTCGCGCGTCCGGTTTCTGGGTGGAAAGAGTGTCGGTTGACGCCGCGTAGCAGGATCCTGCGGCCGTTGAGGAAGAGACCCTGTCCGGGACGGACCTCGAAGCTTCGGAAGCCGATGATGTTGGTGTGACGATGGAGGAGGACTTTGCCGTCGCGAAGTTCAGTGACTAGGCGGTAGAGGCTCGGCGACTCCGGAGACCAGGGGGCGACCTGAGGTAGGTCGGTCGCCAGGCGGACCGACGTCCCCTTTCCGACGAGGCCGCCAAACGGTCCTCCCAGGGGCGTTCCGTCGAGGGTCTCCACGTGAGCGACGACGCGATCGGCCGCATCGGTGGCTACCGTGACCGTGACGTCGAGCCGACCGTCATGGCGGGCGTCGACTGCGGTCTTCAGGATCGCTTGGCGCGGCGTGGACTCGAGGAAGACGGGCCGGAAGATACCGCC
>JAIOJS010000497.1 GCA_019911795.1 Thermoanaerobaculia bacterium
CCCTGGCGAGCGGACTGCTCTTGAGTGCATTCGCCCTTACCATGACCCTGGCCTTGGGCATCAAGCCTCCCCTCGACTACTCCGTCCTGACGGCTGCAGCCGCCTCGTTCCTGCTCGCTGCCTGGGCCTGGGATTCTGGAAGAGGGCAGAGCCGCTCACGCTAGGAAGGCATATCCTGGAAGGGCAAGTTCCAGGAAGGCAAGTTGCAGGAACGCAGCCCGCCGACTTGCGACGAGCCCCCCCTTGACGTCAAGGATGCAAGCCGGCGGCCTCGCGCAGTTCAGCCACGATCGGATGGGGATCCAAGGTCTCTCGCGTCACGTCGGTATCCTGAGGTGCTACGAACCAGCTCCACCGGTAATAGCCCCTTGTGTCCCGGTAGCGTAGTGCGACGGTTCTCTGCCGCAGAGAGCCCGTGTGGATGTCGAGAATATCCAAGAGCGGGACGGAAGTCTCTCGCTTTCCTCGTCGCAGGTACAGAGAAGTTTCATCCCGAAAAACCGTGACCAAACCCCACAGACTCCGTTGCGCGACCAGCCAGGTCAAGGCGGCAAACGCCAGCGGCCAGACGACTTCGCTTCCGTCCCGCAGCCAGAAGAGGAACATACCGACCAACAAGAGGGTCGAAGCAGCGTGGCCGAAACATCGAGTCCACCTCGCGTCGCCGGAGATGCTCCGCCGGAGGCCCACAATGTCCTCCGGAGTGCCTTCGCTCCTCATGTTCTTGGTATCCATAGTCTGGATACGATTCAGTTCGAGTCCTGATTCCTGGAATCTGCCAACATAGGGCGATGGAGACCTCTCAGGAACCGAGATGGGATGGCATCCGGCGCACGCTGACCGTCGCTCTGATCTTGAATCTTCTCGTCGCCGCGGCCAAGTTGGTCGTCGGATTCCTCAGCGGCTCGATCGCCCTGGTAGCCGACGGACTACATTCCGTGACCGACGGAGCGGCCAACGTCGTTGGCCTGGTGTCCGTCGCCGCCGCCGGCCGGCCCGCCGACTCGGGTCATCCCTACGGTCATGGACGGTTCGAAACCCTCTCGGCGCTAGCGATCGGCGGACTTCTGACGTTGACCGCCTGGGAGGTGCTCACCAGTTGTCTCAAACGGGTCCTCTCAGACAACCAGCCCGAAGCGCCCGTGGCAGGATTCGTGGTGCTCGCCGTAACGATCGTGATCAATCTGAGCCTTTCGAAGTGGGAGCGCCGGCAAGCCAAGCTTTGGCACAGTCCCCTGCTGTTGGCCGACTCCACCCACACCGCCTCCGATGTCTGGGTCTCGCTGGCGGTCTTCGGGAGCCTCGTTGGCACTCGTTTGGGATTTCCCGCCTTCGACTGGATGGTCGGCTTCCTCATCACCTTTGCCATCGGCCGAGCCGCCTTCCAGATCCTGCGCGACAATGCCCAGTTCCTCGCCGACGCAGCTTGGGTCGACCCCAACGAAATCCGCCGCGTGGCCCTTGAGACACCCGGCGTCCTAGCTGTCCACAAGGTTCGCAGCCGCGGTGGTTCACGTCATGGCCACGCCGACCTCCACGCCCAGATGAAAGCTGACCTTCCCCTCGAAGCAGCCCACCGCATCGGTCACCAGGTCGTCGATCGACTGCGCGATGAGTTTGGTCTCGACGACGTCGTCGTCCACGTCGAGCCCTACTCGGGTTCCGCGGCAGACTAAGACGTTCGACATTTTCTGCTGTCGGTAGGCAACGGAACCCCGTTCAACACCCAGAAACACGAAGACCCCGAGGGCAACGGTCGAAACGGTCCGACCGCCACACGCGGGGCCATCACATTCCAGGGAGCGGCCTAGGGGCAGGTTGCGAAGGCCTGCGTATCCAGGGCCGGAGCAAAGTCTACACCAAGGTCGTTGGACAACACATAGGACACACCAGCCTGTAGGTCCTCGACGATCAACTCGACTTCGACGTTGGTCAGCCCACTGGCGAAGACCCAGTAGTGGTCGTTGAAAGTGCAACCGTCGATCACCTTCAGCAAGACCTCGATGTTGTCGCGCTCGAAGAAGTAGAGAAAACCACTCTCGTCGGTCGTGGCAAACCCCAAGGCCTGGCTCTCGACGCCCTCGAAATCGGTCGCTACGGCCGAAACGCGGAAGCGATCGTGGAGCAGGAAGCTCGGACTCCCTTGATCGGCGACGGTCACCCGTGCCACAGCGTAGCCGTTGGCGTCGAAGTGAGCTGCGGAGAAGTTCTCGTCGTCGAGAATGCCACCGGAACCAGGACTCTTGAAGCCTGGATGGTTGGTGACAACCCCGCCCTCCGTCACGCCGGTATCGGCGGCCGCTTGCCCCAAGAACGCAGTGTTCGCCGGCAACTCATCGTTGACCTCGGTTCCTGCGTCTAGGACGTCGTTGCCGTAGACCAAGTAGGAACCCAGGCGCGGCTCGCCCTGCCCGTCGAAGAGCGGGAAGGCATGAGGACTCTCGTTGCCGACGAACGCATCGTTCGAAGGGATCACCATGCTCGCAAACGACAGGTAGCGGCTGGTGGGAAGGGTGCCATCGACCTTCAGCACGAGCTTGGCCGTTTCACCCGGCGCCAGGGGCCCGTTGGGACCGACGACGGTCGCGTCCAGGAGGCCGCTGTTCGAGTCGAGGAAAAGCTGCGATAGGGGTGCGGTGTTTCCATCCTCAGCCAGTCGCTCCAACGCGTCCGAGCTCGAAGATCCAGTGTCGAAGGTGTCGAAGCTACCGTCGTGAATGCCCACCCATGGTGGCGTTAGGTAGTTGCCGTGCTCAGGAGCGAGGTTGGTGATCGAGATCTCGAGCACCGTCGTGGTGCTGATGGTGATGCGAGCCACGCGCGCACCGAAAGCGGCGAAGTCCGCGTTGGCGAACATCGGATCGTCGACGATGCCGCCTGATCCCGGGGCGAGGAGGCCACTGTGAAGACCGACGGTTCCACCCTCGACCATGCCGGTATTGGGAGCAGCCTGCCCGAAGAATGCAGTGTTGGCCGGAAGCTCGTCATTGACCTCGGTACCGGCGTCGAGGACATCGCGACCGTAGACGACGAAAGAGCCACCGATCGCCGCGCCCAGTTCATTGAAGACCGGATGCGCGGTTGGGTTGCCATTGGAAATGAAGGCGTCGTTGGACGGAATCACCATCGCGGCGTAACTGAAGTAGCGATGGTTGGGATTCTCCGAATCGAGAGTGGCGGTAAAGCGCGCGGTCTCCCCCGGAGCGATCGGTCCAGCCGAACCGAAGATCGCCCCTTGGGCCCCGTTCGAGTTGGCGATAAACAGAGCATTCAGCGGATCCATATTGCCATCCTCGGCAAGGCGCTCGAGCTCGGCACTGGCCTCCGTTTCGGCATCGTAGAGGTCGAAATCGCCCGCGTGAGCGCCGACCCACATCGGCGTCAGATAGGCGCCATTCGCCGGCGCCAGGTTCTCGACGGTAATGGTCACATCGACGCTTGAAGCCCAGCCGGGAAGGGCCACGGCGATCAGGATCAGCAGAAGAGCAAAGGGGTGAAACTTTCGTCGGTTGTACGTTCGAAACATAGCAATCCTCCAAGGTTGTCAGAGCCTCGGCTCACCGAGATCTGAGGGTTCGAGTTCATCGTTCGATGGCCTCCGTCTACGATGGGATACTTCCCACCAGAACATCGACCGAGTGTCAGGTTACGAGTCGAGTCTCCGGCGCTCATCCCGCAAACGTCCCGATTCCATCCCGAAGTCCGGGACGGGAGTTTCCTTCGTTGCGGATGGGCGTTGCTGCGATCTCCCGCGGTAGACTTTCGCTTAACCAGATCCAACCGCGCCTTGCAGGTGAACCCTTCTAGGACTCGATAGCCCGGATCGCGGACACTTGTATTCCAACCGTCACCAAGAACGAGCCGAACCCAGCTCCCAGAGGAGACACCACCATCCGACAACTTCGGTCCTTCTCACCCCTCCTAGGGACTGTACTGGCCCTCATCACCTTGACTGTTCTCTCGTCCGGCTGCCGCCAGGTAGAAGTGTTGGACTATGTCCACGAACCGACCCACGAACTACGACAAAGCCTCATCTACAACCACGACGAGTACGACGTCCCAGAAGACCAACCGTTGGTTCTGGTACCCAACTTCAGGACCTTTACATCCTCCTTTTCCGCACCCCGTTCGAGGCTGTTTTTCCTCTCGGACCGCCCCACCAAACTGCTCGTCCAGACCTTGTCCCTGCGCAACGTCGCCACTGGATATGTCGAAGAGATCCGCCTGGAGACGACCTACGAGACCCAACGGAGCCTGAAGGACACTGACTTCCAGAAAGACTCGAGCCTCCAAGAGGATACGGGTTGGCAAGTCGGCTACGTCCCACTCTTCGCTGAGGACCAGGTCGACTACGAGGAGTTCCGGGATGCGGAGGAACTCGAAGTCACGGTGACCTACAGCCAAGATGGAGGCGCAGTGCGACAAGAGGTGTTGGTTCTCAGGTTGGTCAAGCTATCGAAGACAGCCTGGGCCACCTAGTCCACTATCACCCGTCCGACGCTGAGGTCGCGGCTCGACCGGCCGACCGGAGGTCGCCACAGAGACGGGACGCCCTTAGAATGTCGATCACAGGCACGACGACTCGTGTTGCGACCGATGGATACCCGAAGGATCTCCCCAATGCCTAGATCTGACCAGATGTTCGACCGAAACTGGATGCTTCTCTTTCTCGCATGGTTCCTGGCCACTGCGTCGACCCTGGGAAGTCTCTTCTTCAGCGAGGTCATGGATTTCGCACCGTGCATCTTGTGTTGGTACCAGAGGATTTTCATGTTTCCCTTGGTCGTGATCCTGGCCGCGGGGCTCTTCCCCTCCGACCGCAGCATCACTTTCGACAAGAATGTCGTGCGGTACTCTCTGCCCCTGGCAATGCTCGGGGGACTGACGGCTCTCTACCACAGCCTCATGTATGCCGGAATCATTCCTGAGAGCCTGCAGCCTTGTAGTCAAGGGGTATCCTGCACCGAGGAAACCATCGATCTACTCGGTTTCGTGACGATCCCGCTACTCTCATTTCTCTCATTCTCGACCATCATCGCCCTGCTGATGGTCCTTAGGAGGCGTTCCCGTTGAAGAAGCTCGTGTTTGTGATCGCTAGTCTGAGTCTGATTCTCGCTTTTGTTCTCGCGGGCTCCCTGTTCGAGAAGAAGCAGGTCGAAAGAGTTGGCTTCCTGGCCAAGGAGGACGCATCGGTCTTCGTCCGAGACCACTCCCCGACGCTTGGTAGCGACGACGCCAAGGTCTACCTCGTCGAGTTTCTGGATCCTGCCTGTGAGGCCTGTGCGGCCTTCTCGCCGTTCGTCAAGGAGTTGATGGCGGAACATCCCGGCAAGATCAAACTGGTCATCCGGTATGCCCCATTCCACGACGGAGCGGATGAGGTCGTGAAGATTCTCGAGGCGGCCAGAAAGCAGGGCAAGTACTGGGAGACCCTCGACGTGATGTTCAAGTCGCAAGCTCTCTGGGCCAGTCATCATGAGCCGAGACCCGACAAACTCTGGCAGTACCTCCCCATGACGGGGCTGGATCTGGCCCAGCTTCGCAAGGACATGGTCGACCCTGCGATCGCCGCTCTCATCGTTCAGGACATGGCGGACGTCGAAGCTCTCGGGGTCCGCAAGACTCCAGGATTTTTCGTCAACGGAAAGCCGCTCCAGACCTTCGGCTACCAACAGTTGAAGGCCCTGGTCGAAGAGGAGATTCGGGTCACTGACTCGGAGTGACCCCGCCTACGACGGTGCCTCCCTAGGCTCCAGCCTCCTCCCCCCACGATGACGCGTACCTTTCGATTCACTCTCCTGGGACTCCTCTACGTGTCCCAAGCCATCCCCCTTGGCTTCTTCATCGTGGCGGTGCCGTCGATCCTTCGTAGCGAGGGCCTCTCGCTCGAGAGGGTCGGACTCCTCAGCGCCCTGGCCTTTCCCTGGCTGCTCAAGTTTCTCTGGGCTCCACTTGTCGATCGCTTCGGTTCGTCGCGCCGAGGACACTATCGGTCCTGGATCCTCCCGCTCCAGCTCCTTTGCGTGTTCATCGTGGCCTGGATCTCTCGTCTCGACGTCAGCCAGGACATGGGCCACCTGATCGTTGCCTGCGGCCTCTTCATGTTCTGCTCCGCCACCCAGGACGTCGCCACCGATGGTCTCGCCGTTCGCCTCCTCCACCACGACGAGAGAGGCCTCGGAAACGGGTTCCAAGTAGGGGGTTACTACCTCGGGCAGATCTGCGGAGGTGGCGTCGTCCTTCTCCTCTACTCGGCCTTCGGTTGGACGGCGGCTCTCGGTGTCATGGCCCTGATCCTCGCCCTGCCCATCGCCTGGGTGGTCCGACTGGAGGAGCCGAGGGTACCGGTGGAAGCGAACGAGCACGTCACCTGGTCCGCCTTGGGCCGCTTCTTTCGTCGTCCCGGAATCTTGGTGTGGGTGGTCGTGCTCCTTCTGTGGAGGGCCGGCGAGACCATGGTCCAGTGGATGGTGAACCCTCTCCTCGTCGACCAGGGATATTCCCTTCACGAGATAGGCCTGCTCGTGGGCATCGTCGGTTCCCTCGCCGCGCTGGTGGGAGCACTCCTCGGAGGCTACTGGATCAACCGTCGAGGCCGGAGACCCACTCTCCTGTTCTTCGGCACCCTACAGGTCATCGCCCTCACCGCTTTCGTATTGCCGGCGTTGGGAGTAGGAGGTCTTCCTGTCTTCTACTGCGTCGTCTCAGCTAGCGCCGCGGTGGGAGGCATGGCCACCGCCGCCCTGTACACCATCATGATGGACCGAAGCGAGCCGGCCACCGCGGCCACAGACTTCAGCCTTCAGCAGAGCCTCGCGGCGATCGGGCCTGTCCTCACCGCCAGCGGTAGCGGCTACAGCGCGATGGCCCTGGGCTACTCCGGACACTTCCTCGTCGCAGCATCGGTCCAGGTTTGCGCCGTAGCTTGGGTGGCGTGTTTCCTCTACGGCGATGAAGCTACGCATCGGCGTCCGAAGGAGGGTGATCCTACGGAGGGGGCGATGGCATCCCAGGGGTAGCTCCTTCCAGGGGTAGCTCCGCGGCGATCTCTCGAGACTACAGGCCTCGAACGCAGTTGCGTCCGGTACGCTTTGCCTTGTACAGCGCCTCGTCAGCCGCACTCAACAGGTCCGTGGCCTGATCCCCGGAGCTGGGCACCCGCGACACCATTCCAAGGCTGATGGTGAGACCCTGCTGGTCATTGCCCAGCTGTCGAGGTGCGATGGACTCCACCCTCAGCCTCATCCGCTCGGCCAGCGAGGCGATGGTGGCCGCATCCGCATCGACCACGAGACAAACGAACTCCTCGCCACCGAATCGAGCCACTAGGTCCTGTTCGCGACACGACTGTTCCAACGCCTGCGCCACGGCTCGCAGGGCCACATCTCCGGTGAGATGCCCCCAGCGATCGTTGTAGTCCTTGAAATGGTCTACGTCAGCAACGATGACACCGAGAGGGAGACCCTTCTCGCTGGCTCTTGCGAGCGCTCGATCCATCCCCTCGAGAAGCTGGCGTCGGTTGGCCACGCCGGTCAGGGGATCACGGTACGAAAGGTCCGTCAGCTGCTCGTTGGCCGATCGAAGTTCCGCGGTCCGCGCGGCGACCTCTCGTTGGAGGACTCGCTGCTGCCGAAGAAGTCTGCGGTTGTACAGCAGGACTCCACCCCACGCCAGCAGAATCAGGGCAATCCCGAGCAGCATCTGTACCCAACGCCTCTCCCACCAGAGAGGCGCTACCTGCAGGGTCAGCTCGATCGGGGAACTCGCCACTCCCGCCCAATCCCGGGCCTCCACGACCATCCTATAGGTTCCCGGCGGAAGACCGGTGAAGCTCCGGAAGTGCTCGTTGGTCCAAGCACTCGGGGAAGGCTCATAGCCGACCAGCTGACTACGATAGGTCGATTCGACCTCGCGCAACCCGGTCAGTAGGGAGTACGAAACGCCTAGTTCTCGAGTCGCAGGGGCCACGGCGACGACATGGGACCCGGGAATGGACTCCTCGACTCCATCGACGCGGATTCCTGTGAAGTAGAGAGGGGCCCGCCCCCATCGTTCTTCACTCTGAAGGATCCGTGGCTCGTAGACACTCAGCCCCCCCAGCGTCCCCAACCAGTAGCGGTCGTGGGCATCGACCAGTTGAGCGTTGGTGTTGCACTCATCGTGTACCAAGCCGTCGGACCGCCGAAAGACGCGCTCGTTCCACCCCCCGTCCTCATCTCGGGTCAACTGCTGCACACCGTTGTTGGTGCACACCCACAATCGTCCCTGCGAGTCGGGAAGAATGCTGTAGACGGTAGGATCCGGAGGCGGAGGAAGTCCTGACCCGGTCAACACCGTCGGATGTACGGGGTCGGTAACGTCCAGTCGAACTATGCCCTGCCGATCGGTACCCAACCACAGCACCGGACCGGCATCCTCCGCGAAGACGGTCACGAAGCGGAGGCCGTACCCGAGCAGGCCCGGGGACTCGTCCACCAACGCCCAGGACTCACCATCGAAGCGCGCCAAACCTCGCGTCGTTGCAGCCCAGATCCAGGACCGCCCTGCGTCATCCACCTGTTCGACGAGGTTCAGAACCGAGAAATGATCCGTTCCACCTTCGATCGAGAATTGCGTCCATTCGTCACCACGCAGGCGGTAGATCCCGTCATGGCTCGTCGCGAACCAGTACTCCCACTCTCCCTCTACCTCCCGCGGCAAGGCAAAGTTCGCCGCAGCCTCGTTCACCAGAGGCCACGGTTGAGCCACCGGCTCGAAGGTCGTATCGTCGGCAATCTCTAGGAGTTGTCCCCCGAGAAGGGAGAGCAGCCGCCAAGGGCGCCCGTTCTTTCCAGGAAGCCTGAAAATGGCCCGCACACCTCGGGTCGGAAGGGTTCCGTCCTCGGGGCCAAAGTGCCTCCATTCCCCTCCTTCGAGCAAGCTCAGCCCCTCCATCGCGGAACCCACCCAGAGACGCTCGCCTCCGTCGCCATCCGGTTCGACGAGAACCGCGAACGTGCCGTTGCTCCGTGCGCCGAGAAGACTCACCGTCTGCCACGGCGTCTCACGCAGCGCCGCCCGGGCCATGCCGCCTTCGGTGGCAAGCCAAAGCACGTCGGTTCCATCGACCAACTCTCGAACCATTACCTTGCGAACGGCGGTCGACGGCAAGCCATGGCGCTGATCGTAGACGGTGATGCTATCGCCACGGATTCGCAGCAAACCGGCGCGACTCGCGACCCAAAACGTACTCTCACCATCTCGAGATGTCGTCGTAACGCCCTGGTAGAGCGCCTCCGTCGGCAGTTCCCCGGTCACCGCGCGCCATCGCCGATTCCCGTCGCTCCTTAGCCGACCGACGCCACCACCGTAGCTCAAGATCCATAGTTGCTCACGGCCACGGTCCGCGCTCCTGGAGAGATAGTTGACCGGCATGCTCTGGATCTCTGGATCCTCGAACGGGCGCCACTCCGAAGACGAGTCGCCGTTCGAGTCAACCTCTCGATACCAGAGTCCGCCCTCCATCGAACCGATCCACTGCCGCCGCCCACCGTACAAACTCTCCGTCTGCGCAAATCCCAGACCGAGCAATACCCTGGGAGGCAAGGGCTTCTCGTCCCTGATCCACTCTCCCTTCTCGAGCCAAAAGAGTCGACCGCCACCCATAACCCAGAGTCGACGAGCACCATCGGAACCAGGAAGGGGCGTCGACCAGAAGCCACGGTAGGGTCCGGGAACATCGCCAACGAGCGACCATTGCCCTCCGGAGTAGCGGGCCAGACCATCGCCCTCGAAGATCGCCCACAGAGTCCCTCCGGAGTCGCGTCGGAGGTCGGCAACAAGACTCTTGGCCTCCGGGAACGGCCAAGGGGTCCAACGATAGCCGTCGAAACGAGCTAGTTCCGACGCCGAGCCTGCCCACACAAAGCCCTTGCGATCAAGACCTACCGAATTCCAGATCTCGTCCGACAGGCCGTCTTCCGTTGAATATACCGAGAAGAATGGCGCCGCCTTGTCCTCGATGTCGAGCTTGGCCGGCAACTCCGCCGCCGGGGCTGCTCCGGCCAAGCCCGGTGCGGAACCACCCAGCACCACGACGGCCACCGCCGCTCTGAACATGACCCGGGTCGACTCGATCATCGGAGAGAGCATACCTTCTCGCAGTCCGTGCCGTTTGATCGCGGGCACCGATCACTCGCGGTGAAACATGGAGCCGATTCCAAGTCCACCTCGCTCCGAAGCAACCAGCGCTCGCTACCGATCCGAGTGGGTGACCGCCCCGGCGCCTAGTGGTGCCTGCATGGCCCCAGCCTCCAAAAACCGTAACGGCATGGGACGCGGCAACAGTCCGAGCGCGTGGCCGCGGCGGAAGAACTCTACGAGTGAGGCCAGTTCTTCGATGCCGAGGTCGTATTTGAGGTGTTCAGTGAGGTAGCGATGGACCTGCCCGGGATCGAGGTCGAGATCGCGAACGGCTCGTTCCACGACGGCGTCGAGGGAGCTCCGACCCCACTCTAGGCTCTGCCGGAAGAGGTCCACTAACATGGGCTCCGGCACATCGGCTGGGAGGGGTCTGACGGCCCACACCGCGAATACAAAGGGCAGGTCGGTGAGAGCTCGCCACTCCGAGGCGAGGTCGACAACGAGGTAGCGATCGCGATCGATCTCGAGGGCTAAGTCGCCGATGACCAGGGCAGCATCGTTGCCATCGAACATCGTCTCGAGATTGGGCGCGACGGGAGTGTACTCGGCTCGGACCCCACGAGCAGCGAGCAAGATCTGCACGAGCACGGCCGAGGTCCGGCTGCTGGTGTCGAGGCCAACTCGACGGATCTCCTCGATCGGCACCTTGCTCACCAAGAGGACCGAAGTCACTTCGCGATCGGAAGCGACACAGAGCCCAGGGATGAGCGACAGGTCGGGGATTCTCTGCAACTCCGCCGAGGGGATCAGTCCGATATCGACCTCTCCCTGGGCCAATTGATCCGCCACCTCGGAGGGACGCAGGAACGATGGCGTCACTCTCAGCTCATGTTCCAGCGACGGATGTACACCGGTCAAGAAGCTCCACGCCAACGGCCAGCTGTTGAGAAACGAAACGATGCCGACGCGAAGGGGCGTCGTCGAGATCTCCATCGAGGCGACCTCTCCCTACTTGGACATCGCGTTGAGGAAGTCGATGTTGAGCTTGGTCTTGGACAACTTGTCCTGCAACAGTTCCATGCTCTCGACAGTGGACAGTGGGTTGAGTACCTTGCGCAACACCCAGATGCGGCGCAGATCCTTCTCGTCGATGAGGAGTTCCTCTTTTCGGGTGCCTGACTTGTTGATGTCGATGGCCGGAAACACACGCTTCTCGACCAGCTTGCGATCGAGGTGCAACTCGCTGTTACCAGTGCCCTTGAACTCCTCGAAGATGACATCGTCCATGCGGCTTCCGGTGTCGACGAGGGCGGTGGCGATGATGGTCAGCGACCCACCTTCCTCGACGTTCCGGGCGGCGCCGAAGAAGCGCTTCGGGCGGTGCAGAGCGTTGGCGTCGATACCGCCGGACAGCACTTTGCCCGAGGGAGGCTGAACGGTGTTGTAGGCACGCGCCAGGCGGGTGATCGAATCTAGGAGGATGACCACATCCTTCTTGTGCTCGACGAGGCGCTTCGCCTTCTCGATCACCATCTCCGCGACCTGGACGTGGCGAGTAGCCGGCTCATCGAAGGTCGAGGAGACGACCTCCCCCTGAACCGAGCGCTGCATGTCGGTAACCTCTTCGGGACGCTCGTCGATGAGCAGGACGATCAGGACGACCTCGGGATGGTTGGTGGCGATCGACCGGGCAATCGACTGCAGGAGCATTGTCTTACCAGTACGCGGCGGCGCCACGATGAGGGCACGTTGGCCCTTCCCCATCGGTGTCACCAGATCCATGACCCTGGCCGACATGTCACCGTTGGACTCCAGGACCAACCGCTCATCTGGATAGAGCGGCGTCAGGTTGTCGAAGAATACCTTCTCACGTGCGACATCGGGATGCTCGAAGTTGACCGCCTCGACTTTGATCAAGGCGAAGTAGCGTTCTCCCTCTTTAGGCTGACGCACCTGACCGGACACCGTGTCCCCGGTGCGTAGATCGAAGCGTCGGATCTGGCTTGGCGAGACGTAGATATCGTCCGGCCCCGGCAGGTAGTTGTACTCAGGCGCCCGGAGAAATCCGAAACCATCGGGGAGGCATTCGAGAACGCCCTCGGCAAAGATCAATCCGCTCTGCTCGGTCTGCGCCTGGAGGATCTGGAAGATCAACTCCTGCTTGCGCGCGCCCGAGGCGCCTTCGACTCCCAACTCCTTGGCGACCGCGCTCAGCTTGGAGATGGTCATCTCCTTGAGGGCTCGGATATCCAAGGCGTTCTCAGGCTTCTCCGGCTTCTCCGACGTCGTGTCAGAGGTCTCTGGGGTCGGTACCGTACTCTCCATCATGCGCTCCTTAGAGGCTCTCCTGGCGGGAAGCAATCTCCCGCCAAAGATCCTTGACACCCTCCTGGGTGGTCGCCGAGAACTCGATGAGAGGTTGCTCAGGCGCTAGGTTCACCCGCTCACGCAGCTCACGGAGAGCCTTGACGCGTTTGCCACGGGGAACTTTGTCGATCTTTGTTGCTACGTAAATGGGGTTGGCCCCCAGGGAAACTAGATATTCGTTGGCTTGCCGGTCGAGGTCGGTACCCTGCACCTTGGCATCGATCAAGAGAACTACCACCGCGCGAGGCAAGGCCGCCGCAAAGTAGTCATCCATCAGTCGCGCCCAACGTCGTCGGTCGTCCTTACTGATCTTCGCGTAGCCGTATCCCGGCAGGTCGACGAAGTGGAACTTGTTGTTGATGCGAAAGTAGTTGACCGCCTGCGTGCGTCCCGGGGTACTGCTCGTCCGGGCCAGCGCCTTACGACGCAGCAGGGTGTTCAGTAGCGTGGACTTACCGACGTTCGAGCGACCTACGAAGGCAACCTCCGGCACACCCTGACTGGGAAGGAAGTCCTTCGCCAGAATGGCGGAACGCAAAAACTCGGCGCTTTGGATCTTCTCCATGAAGATGGAGCTCCTCGCGACCTGGACTCGAACCGAAGTTCCAGTCCACTCTGAATTGATGGTGGAAAAGTGATGGGTTCCGAGACTCCCCCGCCGGCGCGGGGCCCACCGAATCCTCTCTGTGCCCCCGCCTAGTGGGCGAGCGGGTCGATCGGACCAACCGGTGGTTCGGTGGAAACTGACTTCAACTCCCCTGCCGATTCGGGCATGGGAACCACTTTCGACACGAGTGCAAGGCTGAGAACCTCGTCCATCGTACTGACCAAGTGGATTTCTAGCTTCTCCCGAACCTCTTCCGGAATCTCCTCCAAGTCCTTCTCGTTCTCGAGGGGGAGGATGATCTCCGTAATGTCGGCGCGGTAGGCAGCTAGCAGTTTATCCTTGATGCCCCCTACAGGCAAGACCTTGCCACGAAGGGTGATCTCTCCCGTCATTGCCACATCCTTGCGGACGGGATTTCGGGTCAGAGCGGAAACTAGTGCCGTAGCCATGGTGATTCCGGCGGAGGGACCGTCCTTGGGGATCGCTCCCTCAGGGACGTGAATATGCATATCGATGGCATCCGAGAAGTCGGGATCGATGCCGAGGAGGTCGGCACGAGCGCGAGTGTAGGTCACCGCCGCGCGGGCTGACTCCTGCATCACTTCTCCGAGCTTTCCGGTGAGGGTCAACTTTCCCTTGCCCTTCATCAAGCCGACCTCTGTCTCCAGCAGTTCGCCGCCGGCCTCGGTCCAGGCAAGTCCGGTCGCGACGCCGATCTCGGACTCCTCCTTCTTGCCCCGCCGACGGAACCTAGGATGACCGAGAAGTTCGACGATCAACTCGGGAGTGACCTCGATCTTGCCTTCGATCTCCTTCTGGACTACCCGACGCGCCACCTTGCGGTTGACCGAAGCCACCTGGCGCTCGAGGTTGCGAACTCCAGCCTCTCGGGTGTAGCCGTCGATGAGGCGGCGGACCGCTTCGTCGTCGTAGACCACATCGTCGGCCGCGAGGCCATGCTTGTCGAGCTGCTTCGGTACCAGGAAGCGCTTGGCGATCTCCATCTTCTCGCGCTGGGTATAACCAGTGAGTTGGATAACCTCCATGCGATCGCGTAGGGGTCCCGGAATGGTGTGGAGCACGTTGGCGGTGGCGATGAACATCACCTTGGAGAGGTCGTATTCGACGTCAAGGTAGTGGTCGACGAAGGTATCGTTTTGCTCCGGATCGAGAACCTCGAGGAGGGCCGAGGATGGGTCTCCACGAAAATCCATCGCCATTTTGTCGATCTCGTCGAGGAGGAAGACTGGGTTGACGGTCCCCGCCTTCTTCATCATCTGGATGATCTGGCCGGGGAAGGCACCGATGTAGGTCCGCCGATGTCCGCGAACCTCCGCCTCATCGCGCACGCCGCCCAGCGAGAGTCGCACGAACTCACGTCCGGTCGCACGAGCAATCGACTTGGCAAGGGAGGACTTTCCTACTCCAGGAGGTCCTACGAAGCAGATAATCGAACTCTGAGTCTTCTTGGTCAACTGGCGGACGGCGAGAAACTCGAGGATCCGTTCCTTGATCTTGTCGAGACCGTAGTGGTCGGCGTTGAGGATCTCTTCCGCCTTGACCAGATTCCGCTGCTCCCGGCTCTTCTTGGTCCACGGCACATTGACCAGCCAGTCGATGTAGTTGCGGGACACCGTCGATTCAGCCGATACCGGGGGCATCGACTCGAGGCGCTTCAGCTCCTGTTCCGCTCTCTCCTTGGCCGCTTTGGGAAGTCCCGCCCCTTCGATCTTCTCCTTGAGCTCGGCCAGTTCGTCGGCGCGATCATCCTTGCGGCCCAACTCCTCGTGGATCGCCTTGATCTTCTCGTTGAGGTAGTACTCTTTCTGCGCCTTCTCCATCTGCTTCTTGACTTGGACGTTGATCCGCTTGTCGATGGAGACCTTCTCGAGTTCGAGGTCGAGGAGGTCGTGAAGGCGCTGCAACCGCTCGTAGGGGCTGAGGAGCTCGAGCAGGGTCTGCTTCTCGGGGGTACCCACCATGAGGTGGGCGGCGAGGGAGTCGGCGAAACGATCGGCGTCCTCCATCTTCAGTGTCGATACCAGGCTTTCGAAGGCGAGGTGGTGAGAGGCCTTGGCGTATTGCTCGAAGATCCCAAGTACCTTTGCCATGTAGGCGCGGAGCTGGTCGTCCATTGGATAGTCGACTTCAAACTCCTCGACGTCTGCGGTCACCGTCGACTCGTCGACGAAGCCGATCAGCTTGGCGCGGCGAACTCCCTCGACCATCACCTTGACGTTACCGTTGGGTAGCTGCAGATTCTGCACGACCTTGGCCACGACTCCCATCTCGAAGAGATCAGAGATGTCGGGCTCGTCGATCTTGGGATCCTGCTGGGTGACGAGGAAAATGCGCTTCCGGGGAGTGGAGAGGGTTTGCTCCAACGCTTGAACCGAAGCCTGCCGCCCCACGATGAATGGCGCCATCATGTGCGGAAAGACCACCATGTCCCGTAGCGGGACGATCGGCAGTTGCTTGCGGGTTCGGTGTAGGAACGATTCTTGCTCGGGCATGCTCTCCACTCTGACCTAAACGGCCTTCTTCAATTGACTGACGGTTTGCGACCGATTGATGACGGCCTCCTCGTCGATTAGGCACTCCTCGATCTCGTCGTTCGAGGGAACGTCGTACATGAGATCCAGCATCAGCTCCTCGAGGATGATGCGCAGACCGCGCGCACCAACCCCACGTTTGATCGCTTCCTTGGCGACCGCCACCAACGCGGCGTCGGTGAACTCTAGGTTGACGTTCTCCATGTCGAAGATCGTCTTGTACTGCCGCACCAGGGAGTTCTTGGGCTCGGTCAGGATCCGCACCAGATCCTCCTCGGCCAGCTGCTCGAGAGTAGCGATCACGGGCAAACGACCCACGAACTCGGGGATCAGGCCGTATTTGATGAGATCCTCGGGAAGGGCGTGCTTGAGGAGATTCTCCGAGGAACTCTCCTTCTTGTCCTTGATGTCGGCTCCGAAACCCATCAGCTTCTGATTCATGCGCCGTTCGATCTGATCGGTCAGGCCAACAAAGGCGCCACCACAGATGAACAGGATGTTGGAGGTGTCGATCTGCAGGAACTCCTGATGCGGATGCTTGCGACCACCCTGCGGCGGTACGTTGCACATCGTCCCCTCGAGGATCTTGAGCAGGGCCTGCTGAACACCCTCGCCCGACACATCGCGGGTAATCGAAGGGTTGTCCCCCTTGCGGCAGATCTTGTCGACCTCGTCGAGGTACACGATCCCCTTCTGGGTCTTCTCCTTGTCGTTTCCAGCCGCCTGGTAGAGCTTGAGAATGATGTTCTCGACGTCCTCTCCCACATAGCCCGCCTCGGTCAGAGTGGTGGCGTCGGCGATGGTGAAGGGAACTTGGAGAATCTTGGCGAGAGTCTGTGCCAACAGCGTCTTGCCGGTCCCGGTAGGACCTATGAGCATGATGTTGGACTTCTGGAGTTCGACATCACTGCGCAGGCGCTCGGAATGCTCGATCCGCTTGTAGTGATTGTAGACCGCTACCGCGAGCTTCTTCTTGGCCTGTTCCTGGCCGATGACGTACTCGTCGAGAAGGGCCTTGAGCTCCTGGGGCTTGGGCAGCTCGGTGTCCTGCTGCTGCTCCAACATCTTGTCCTCGGCGATGATGTCGAGGCAGATGTCGACGCATTCGTCACAGATGAACACTGTCGGACCAGCGATCAGCTTGCGCACTTCGCGCTGACTCTTGTTACAGAAGGAGCATCTGAGGGTGTCGTCGGTGGTTTCTCGTTTTGCCATGCAATCTCTCCGTTCGGACGCTAGAACAGTCCTACAGCAGCCCCTATTCCAAAAGAACAACCCCAGTTCGAGGTCGTAAGCGACTGGCCGTGACTCCCCCGCAGCATATCAATCGGCTCGACGCCGCGCCATCACCCGGTCTGCCAAGCCGTATTCGACGGCTTCTTCGGCCGACAGGATGTTGTCGCGCTCGGTGTCTCGGTGGATCACATCGATCGGCTGTCCCGTGCATTCGGCGAGGATCTCGTCGAGGCGAGCCCGCATCCTCAGCAGCTCCCGAGCATGGATGTCGATATCGCTCTGCTGACCCTGCATGCCGTAGACAAGGGGCTGGTGAATCAAGATACGACTATTCGGCAACAGGAAGCGCTTCCCTTTGGCTCCCGCCGCGAAGAGCAAGGCGCCCATCGAGGCCGCCTGCCCGACGCAGAGCGTCGAGACGTCCGGCCTGATGTACTGCATGGTGTCGTAGATCGCCATACCTGCCGTGATCGAACCACCGGGCGAGTTGATATAGAGAGAGATGTCGCGCTCCGGGTTCTCCGCCTCGAGGAAGAGAAGCTGGGCGATGATGAGGCTCGACAGGTCATCGTCGATCCCTCGCCCCAGAAAGATGATGTTGTCCTTCAACAAGCGGGAATAGATATCGTAGGAACGCTCTCCGCGACTCGTCTGCTCAACTACCATTGGGATCAACATTGTCGGTCTCCTACTCGCTCTCGGATTCTGATTGCCATTGTTCTCTCGATACTGGAACTATCACTCGCGTACTGGAACGGGTTCTGCGGGTTGGATTTGGATCGTAGCCCCGAGAACTCCCGGTCCCGCTTGTCACCCCAGAAACTAGGGATCTGAAGAGCGACCGGTTCCACCTGGACGTCGTCTCCTCATCCTACGGCTCGGTCGGAAGAAACGTCGACACCCGGTCGCCGATTCCCCGATCGCGGTAGCCCAAGCCTACTCCGATCCGGCCTCGAGGGTGGCATGCGGGTACCGAAGGGCTAGTCGTCGAAGGTCTCGAGGGGCCGAACCGCCCCAGCGACCCCTAGTTGTCTAGTCGTCCTTTTCGGCCCCAGCTTTGGCGGGCTTCGTGGCTTTCATGGCCTTCTTCGACGGCGCCTTCTTGGCTGCCTTCTTGGGCTCAGCGTCCTCGGTAGCAGCGGAGGCCTTCTTCGCCGCAGGCTCCTTGGCCGCGGCTTTCTTGGTCGAGGCTTTCTCGCTCGTAGCCTTCTTGGTGGTCTTGGCCGAAGATTTCTTGGCGGGCTTGGCGGCCTCTGGGCCATCCGTTGCATCCGTCCCCTTCGACTTGCTGCCGATCAGAGTGGCGATCACCTCATCACGTCTCAGGTCGCGCCGCAGATTGTCCAACCGCCCTTCCGAGGCCAGTGCACGGCGCACGGCGAGGGTCGAGGTCTTGCGGGCGGCGGCGATCTCAGCCAGCACAGACTCCAGCTTCTCGGCCGGCACCTCGATCTTGCGTTCAGCCGCGATGGCATCGAGGATCAGGTCGCCCTGCACGACCTTCTCGGCCTGTGGACGGAAACGCTCCGCCATGTCCGGCCAGTCGATCTCGGCCGTTTCCACGTCGACGCCTTGCCGGGCGAGGTGTTCGGCATAGCGGCGCATCGAGCGCTCGATCTCCTCGTGGACCACTCCCTCGGGCACCGTCACTGGATGCCGCTCCCGGAGCTGATCGAGCACGGCCTCGCGGCGGGTCCGCTGAGCTGCCTCGTCGAGACGGGCACGCGCTGCGCTCGCGATCCGATCACGAAGCTCTTCGACCGTCTTCAGATGGGTGAACTCCTCGACCCAGGCATCCGTGAGCTCGGGAAGGACCTTCTCCTCCACGGTTTCGATCCGTACCGAGTAAGGCACCTTCTCGCCATCCTCTCCTTCGACCCGATCGAACGAAGACTGCTGACCGGCCGACAGGCCGCTGACCGCGAGGGAGATCTCCTCCCACACCCGTGCTTCACCGACCTCGATGGTCAGCGGATCCTCGGTCTCGGCGTCGCCCTTGCGGATGTGGATCTTGACAAGGTCTCCCTGGGCTGCCGCACGATCGACCACCTTCCAGTCGCCGAAACGGTTTCGCAGAGAGTTGACCTCGGTCTCGATCTCCTCCTCCGTCGGTTCGGTAACCACCACCGGAAAGTGAAACTGATCGATGTCACCGAGAGCGATCTCGGGCCGGACCTCGACGATCGCCACGAACTTCATCTCACCGTCGAGATCGTAGTCCACGGACTCGAGCTGCGGCGGGGTCAAGGCGTCGATCTCCTTCTCGGCCTCGGCCTGCTTCCAATAGCGAGGGACCATGCGGTCGAGGACCTCTTGGCGAATGTCGTCAGCGTGCTGACGTCGTACCAGGGCCTTGGGGGCCTTCCCCTTGCGGAAACCGGCGATGTTGACGCCTTTGCGGTACGAATCGAGAACACGCAGCGTCTCGGCGTCGACGGCCGCCTTGGGGACGGCAATCTCGAGCTTCTGGCGGCACGGGCCCACCTCTTCCATGGATAGCACTACACTCATCGATCGGATGACCTCGTCGGTAAGAAACTCGGAATGTCACTTGGGTTCAAGCGGTGGAGATCGGTCACTTGGCAGCCATGAATCCAAGGGAAATCATGGTGCGAAAGGGGGGACTCGAACCCCCACCCCTTGCGGGACTAGATCCTAAGTCTAGCGCGTCTACCAATTCCGCCACTTTCGCAAACCGCCACGGGATCGTGACCCAAAAATCGCCCTGTGATTCCAAAGCAGCCCTCGACCTGGTGAGCCTTCCGCGTCGGTTCAAGCTCGACAAGTCGAAGCTCCCGGCCGACACTCTACCGAGACTCATCAGTCCGAGGATTTCGTCTGTGAGTCTTTGGGGAAGACGCGACCCGGGACGTTCACCTCGAAGTGAGGTTCGCCGTCGTTCTAGATCGCTTCCGTCGTGGGTTGGATTCAAATAGGACTCGAACCGTCGGAACCAGGGGTCCAGACGGATCGTTAGAGAAGGTTGGATGGTGAGCCGCCAGGGACTTGAACCCCGAACCCGCAGATTAAGAGTCTGCTGCTCTGCCAGTTGAGCTAGCGGCCCCCAACGAGCCGCGATTCTAGCGAGCCCCGAAAAAAATGGCAACCGCCGGCCAAGACTAACGATCGAGGGTTTGAGATACCGAGCCGCGTACTCGTCTGGAATCGTCGTCGCTGGCAAGTGTCCAACCCATTCAGCGCTACGCCGCTACCCGCGATAGCCAGAGGCCCTAGATCGACTAGCCTCCCTGCACGAAACGGACGATCTCGATCTGATCCCCTTCCGCCAGCGGTGTCTCGGTGTAGCGATCGCGAGGAATGACCGCACCGTTGTGCTCCACCGCGACCGTTCGTGGATCGAGCTCGCGTTCCTTCAGGAGAGCTGCAAGGTTCGAGGCTTCGGTGCAGTTGGCCTCGCCATTCACTCGGACGGTCGTCATGCCGCAACTCTACCTTGCTGGGCCAGGCTACGAATCCGTCAGAGTAGCCGCTTGACCTCGGCGCTCCCGATCAAACTCGAAGCGCTGATGATGACCGCGGCCGCCCCCTGTTTGAACTGGGGAATCGCAACATCGAGCTGCAGCCCCCCCTCTGAGTCGGTGGTACCGGTGCCCAACACCTGCGGATCCTGCACCGTGGAGATGACCTTGACCGCGATCTGCGCCCCCGCCACCGGCAGCCCCGTCTTTGAGGATGTGGTGAGAAGGGCTACGTGGCAGGAGCTGCCCTGAGTCATCGAGAGCCCTTCGGCGAGGGCGATCTCCAACTGTTCCTGCTCCGCCTCCGAGGTGAGGTAGTCGAGGATAACCTGGTCCAGGCTAGGACCGTCTTCGTCGGCATTCGGGTGGGCGAGGAGAGAGGGTGTCGAGGTGTCGTGAAGTCGCGTCACCTCGCCCGATTCGAAGGCCGCCCCCAGCGCCTCCTTCATCTTCTTGTCGAGCTTCCCCGCTCGAATCGCGGCCACCATCATCTTGTGCTGGTGGTCCATGCGCGCGGCGATCTCGGGCACCCCTTTACCCTCGGCGAGCAGATCGTCGTAGTTCGAACGACGCGCCGCGAGGACCTGACCACCGTAGTAAACAACGCTTTCGATCACCGGATTCGATGTTCCGCGGTCCTCCGTCTGGACGTGGAAGACCTTCTCGCGATAGCGAATGTCGGTGTTATAACCGGTAATCATGGATAGAAGAGTCCCTAGGGGGGAAGGCTCTATTCTAGGGACGGTAGGGAACGGGGGTCAACCCGGACGCGTTGCCTTCAACTGCCATCACCGATCCGTCACGGTCTTCCTCTCCTCAGTTTCCTATTCGCAACCGTCCAAGCGACTCCTGGAGGGCTGACTGGACGACGGGCACACCGTAGACTGGGTGGACGACTCCTCGGAGGCGTGACAATATCGCCCTTCCGATCGACCTTCTGGATCGTTCGAGCCGTCGGCTCCCTTCCGCGATCGTCAGATCCCTCTCGATCATCAACATTCGACTCGACCCAATACCTGTCGCCACTACGGAGGATTCGCAAGATGACAGACACCCCTACGGCCGAACGCACCCTGGTTCACTACGACGTCCGCGATGGCGTCGCCTACTTGACCCTAGACGACCCACCGGCCAACACCTACACCCACGAGATGATGCGGCAACTCGACGCCAACATCGTCAAAGCTCGGTTCGACGCCGACGTTCACGTCATCGTGTTGACCGGAATGGGACAGAAGTTCTTCTGCGCCGGCGCCAACATCAACATGCTGCAGACCTCCGACCCGCGCTGGAAGTACTACTTCTGTCTGCACGCCAATGAGACCTTGAACCGACTAGAGCAGACCCCGAAGCTGGTCCTCGCCGCCCTCAATGGTCACACCGTGGGCGGTGGTCTCGAAGTCGCCATGGCCGCCGATATCCTCCTCGCCAAGAAGGACTCCGGCAAACTCGGCCTCCCCGAAGTCAATCTCGGCGTTCTGCCCGGCACCGGTGGCACCCAGCGCCTTTCCCGGATGGTCGGCAAGAGCAGGGCGATCGAGCTGATGGTGACCGGTGACCTGATCTCCTTCGAGCGGGGAAAAGAGATCGGCATCATCAACCAGATCCTCGAAGGCGACGACTTCGCGGATCAGATCCATGCCTACGCCACCCAGTTCTGCCCACCCAACAAGGCCTCCAAGGCGGCGGGACGGATCAAGCGGGCGGTCCAGAGCGGCTGGGAGGTTCCCTTCGAAAGCGGCCTCGCCATCGAGCGCGAGTTGCAGCAGCAGCTGTTCGAGAGCTCCGACGCCAAAGAGGGTCTTGCCGCCTACATCGAGAAGCGCAAGCCAAACTTCGAGAGCAAGTAGCCGAGCGAGCGCTTCCACCGGAGTTCCCCGCGGGGGCTTTCCGGTGGGAGCGGTCCTACCCCGGCAGCACCTCGCGCGTTGCCCTCTCGATATCGATTCCGCTCGCTCCCCGGAG
>JAIOJS010000498.1 GCA_019911795.1 Thermoanaerobaculia bacterium
GATGAATCCAGTCTGGTTGTGGTCGAAGGTTGCGGGCTGCCATCCGTTCTCGCCGTGACAGCTTTCGCAGGCTGTCGGGAATCCCGAGTGATCGGGCTCGCTGGCGCCGACGTAGTCGGATTCGTGGCAGGAAAAGCAGGCGGAGGGTGTTCCGGCATATCCATCGGCGTGGCAGGAGGCGCAGTCGGCCGTTCGATGGCTACCCTGGAGGAGGAACCCGGTTAGATTGTGGTCGAAGGTCGCGGGCTGCCACCCGTTCTCGCCGTGGCAACTTTCGCAGGCGTTGGAAAGGCCGGCATGGTCGGGCTCGGTAGCGGCCTCGAAATCCGATTGGTGGCACGAAGCGCACTGAGTCTCGGCTTCCGAGAACACGAGCGACTCATGACACCCCCGGCAGGCGGTTTCCTGGTGAGAGCCGTTGAGTTCGAAGTGGGTCGTACCGTGGTCGAAGGGAAGAGGATCCAGCAAGGGCACCCACTGGGCCTCCGAGTGACAGTAGGTGCACGCGATCTCCGACGTCCCATGGGGTGATTCGGGGATATCGGTCGCCATGGCGGGGACGACCAGTAGAGCGGAGAGTGCGGCGAAGACAAGTGACGCGACGGCCAGCCGGTAGCGGGTCGTTGCACCAGTGTCGTCCGCGCCGGTATGGCCCTGACCCACCGAGACCATCAGGGCTCCTCAGTCAAAGTCTGACGGAGCTGGGTGCAAGGACCCGTTGAGGAAAGGAACAATGCTGTCTGGAGGTGGTCTTCGAGCGAGTACTCAAACTGGGTCATGACGACGACTTTCTTGGTGGACAACGTGTTCCTGTGCTTTCCAATTCACAATAGCCACGGTCTAGCCCTGCGTCAGTTAGGTGCCTCACAGAGATCCAGATACTTGGTTCACAGGGCTTCGCATTTGAGCACCAGGTTCTTTTTGAATGGAGTTCATGGAAGCGAGTCCTTGCCTGTCCTTATTTGACGAAGCTCTTTGGCCACGTAAACCGATCGATGGTCCACCGAGCGGCCACGAGCAGAACGTGGCCTACTTCTTGAGACAGCCGAGGACATCGAATGGAACAGATGGATTGTTAGAACGGCGAAATGGCAGCCTTCTCCAGCGAGCCTGAGGGCACGGGGCTCTTGACGAGTGGCAAGCATCCGCCGGGGTTGACGCAAAAAGCGCCCCCAGTATCTGGAGGCGCCCCTAACTCGATCCAACCTTTGCTGACTTAGTCGGTAAACCACAGAGCTTCGACGACTATGGAGTACTCTTTTGGATCAATAGTCACGCCCTGTTCCCGATCCGGTGCTAGGTTGACGATCCTGACGCGATAACTACCGATCTCTTGGTACTGGCTGACTCCCGCGGTGACCTGGATCGAGTACGTGCCAAGCGAGGAGTTACCCTGCTCGGCTTCGAGTTCTACCGTGGCCGAGCCGGCCCACACGCAATGGACATCGATCGGGCAGCGGGTGTCCTCTGGAACAGCCGAGAAGCGCAGGCGCAGCTCCTGCGCCCAACGTGTGGTCTTTCCGAAAGTCACCGTATCTCCCATACTGGCGCGGGCGGTGCTGATCGTACGGGGGATCTCGTGGGTTGGTTGGTTGGCGGTCAGGGTCTTGTTGGCTTGAATCTCGATTCCGACATGGTGAGCGAGTCGGAAGGACCAGTGGTCTGTGCCGAAGATCATGGCCGGGTTTCCTGGTTGCAGACCGGAACAAACGGAGACCATCTCATCCAGGCAGAGAATGGGTACCGCGGTCCTCTGTTGGGTGCGAGCTGACAGAGTCACGGTGCACTGCTGTTGGGGCGAAGTCTGCGGTCCTTCCACCATGGCACAGTTCACGGAAGCCACATCTGCGATCTCCGTGAACGTTGGCACGAGCTGGGAGCTACCGGTTGCGGGTAGTAGTCCAAGTACGAAGAGTGAGGTGAGGACGGTGGTGAGTTTCTTCATGGCGTTCTCCTTGCGGTTGAGAGTCAAGTGGAAAAGGTCGACTAGGTTGCGGGTTGTGCGAGTCATCGTGGGCTCCTCCTCGGGCTGCGTTGTTGATGAGCCATCCTTGCAACCGAGGGGTATTGGAGGCCTGTAGAATTCGTGGTGAGTTCTGTGGAGAATCTGTGAACCGTTTAAACATCTGGAAATACAGTAGTTAACTGATAGTTCTAGTGCGTACCCGGCGCGGTGACCCGAGTCATTTGGGCGAGATGCCAGGCACGTTGGACTTCATCTGCAGGGGAAATGCCGCAACCAGAGACCAACTGTCAGCCGACTACCGGCGGGAAGGCCCAGAGAGAAGGCTGCATGCGGGGGAGATCTTCTCTACACCGGACCAGGATCCGTTGGGCGCTGACGCCACTCGACGGCACGACGAATCGTGCGCGATGTCCTTCCTGGAGATCAGATCAACAAAGATCTCGTCGAGGGGGAGTGACCTCGAGGCTGGACAAGGGCGGCTCCGCCCGTCCAGGCCGCTTCACCGGGCGGCGGCGAGTCCGTTGCTGAGAGGGGAATTGGACACCGTTTTCCCTCCAGAGTCGTATAGTTACCCATCAGGCGGCACGCCAGTGTTCCGTCAGGTACCATCCAAACCAACAACTATCACCGGAGACGACAGCCAGCCCTGAATAAAGCTCCACGCTATTCCCTGGTCGCTCCACCGGCACCCCAAGGGGTTCCCTCAGGAGCAGAGAGCCGGCTTGACTCCAGCTAGTTCACAAGGAGTGCCCAACATGACCTACGAGACTGCCACCCTTCCCCGCCTGAGTCCTGCCCTCCCTGGACTCACGTTAGCTGTGCTGACCCTGCTGTTCGGCTTCAGCCTCGGGGGTCTCTTCGGCCTCAACGAGGATGTCATCAAGTCACGCCTGACGGCCTCCGCGGCCGCGGTGCAGGCGTCGGTTTATCAGGGAGACGATGTCGCGGCAAAGGCGGTGGTCTCGAAGTCGTGGACCTACATGCAGCGCGCCCACCTACACGCCGGAAGTCTGGGCACCGCGGCGGTGACGCTGACCCTTCTGATCGTCCTGCTCGGTACCTCGCCTCGGGTCACGCGCGCGATCAGCCTCGGGCTCGGGGTCGGCGCGCTGGGTTATTCTGTCTTTTGGATGTGGGCCGGCTTTCGCGCTCCCGCGCTCGGGAGCACCGGCGCGGCGAAGGAGTCGCTGCGGTGGTTGGCGATACCGTCGGCCGGGCTGATCTTGGTAGCCACGGCCGCGGTTGTCCTGCTCTGCGTCCTTGCCCTCCGGCGATCGCCGCAGCCCTAGGGGTGACGCGCGCGGAAGAAGAGCCAGCGCGAGAACTCGTGCGGGCCTTGTGGGCCACCGAACGGTTGGTCGGCTTCGGTCGAGGGGATCGTGACCTTTTCGGGTCGATGCCGTTGTCGGCCGGCCAGAAGTACCCGACAGATGCCGGGCGCTTTCTGGCCGACCTCGCTCCTTTCTTAGGGTCTACGGCGCCGCTGTAACCCCCACGATTGTTTGAGTACCTTCACTACTCGGGCCGCTTTCGAAACCGAAAACCCGAATAGATCATCAGCTCCCCCTGTGGGTCGGCCACGAAGCGAACCCGGTCGCCCGTGCCGCGTCCGAGCCCAGCGACTACTGCTTCGGTATCCGTCTCCGGTAGCAGGATCATCCGAACCGTGTTTCGCTCGGTCGTGCCCGGCCAGACTCCCGAGTACGAGGCCTCCAGGAAGCCGCGCCGCCTCTCGATTACCAGATCTGACATCTGGAAATCGGACTTGGCGTTGGTGACCCGATAGCTGCCTTCACGATGGGCCCAAGCGCCTGCGAGGACGCGTGGCATGACCTTTTCTCCGAAAAGGGCGCGCCGACCGTCCTGGTGTTGCAGCAGTACCGACCGCCCCGCAACCTTCTCCAGGGTCAGCGCGATCTCGTCCACGGTCACCCTCAAGAATCCTACGGCTCGGATCCGTGGGTGAAGGAACCCATCGCTCATGCGAATCATCTCCAGCTTGGTTCCCTCGATCTCGCCGCTGAGTTTGGATCCCTTGGACTCTAAACGCAGCAGGCCCGCTTCCGTCACGAAGGTACCGGAGAGGTTCACCAGATCGTCAGGTTCGAGCTTGACGCGTCGCAGTGAGGGAGCCTCGCGCTCCGCGGGCGTCCATCCGGTCTTTTCCTCCAACGCTGCCAGAAGGAGCCCACGAGTGATCTCCGTCTGGGCGGCGGCGCCGCCTCTGGAGTTGCTCAGGGTCAGGGCGCAGATCTTCTGTTCGGGGATGCAGAGAAAGAGACTGAAAAAGAGTCCGGTACCGCCGTCGTGCCCGATCATGGGTCCCGCCTTGTCGATTTCGAAGGGCCGTCGCCCCCAGACCATCGCCAACTCACGACCAAAGGTGAAGGGGCTGCTGGTAGCTTGGGGTGCGATCATCTGCTTCCAGGTTTCCGGTTGCAGGATGCGGCGCCCCCCGACTGCGCCTTGGTGAAGGACCACCTCCGCCAGTGCGGCCATGTCGAGAACTGATGAGTTGATCCCGCCTGCCGCCACGTCACGGAGGGCGGCGTCGGTGATCTCCTTGCCGTCCAAGTAGGCTCGCGACACACGGGATTCATGGATATCCGTGACTGCCGAGGAGCTCATCCCCATCGGCCCGAAGAGATGGTCCTCGACGTAGGCTTCGTAGGGTTGCCCACTCACGGCCTCAATGACGTAGCCAAGCAGCGAGAAGCCGAGGTTCGAGTAGGACGGGACATAGTCGACCGGCGCCGCCAGTGCCTCGCCCCGCAAGCTCTCGAAGAACTCTTCGCGAGAGGGTTTCCCAGCTCCCCACATGCCGTTCAGGTGGTTCGATGGAAGGCCCGACAGATGCATGAGGATCGATCGCACCGTTGGCGGATCGCTCCCTTCCGTAATCTCTAGGCGCAGATCCGGCAGATAGTGAAGAAGTGAGGCATCGAGGTCGATCTTGCCCTCCTCGACGAGCTGCAGGATGGCCATCCCGGTGAAGGGTTTGGTCAGTGATCCGATTCGGTACAGGGTTGCAGGTGTGGCCGCGATCCGCTGGTTGCGATTCTCCCAGCCAAATCCCTCGGCCCATCGGACTCCCGACTCGTCGTAGATAGCCACCGAGAGGCCCGTGACCTCATGGGCGTTCATCGACTTCTGGATGAATCGACGTAGCTCCTTCTCGGCTAGCGGCGGACCCTCTGCCCGGACGGGCAGCACCACGGCGCCCATCGCGAGGAGTAGCCCAGCGCACGCTGCCTTGCAATGTAGCCGCCGCATCATGGCTTCCTCCACTTGGGGGCGTCGGAGCCACCGAAGCGATAGAGCAACCCCACCATTCCCGAGACCTGATGGTCGACATCGACGATAGGACTGCTGGTAATGGGATCGTCGAGTTGTTGTACGTTGAGGTCAGCCAGGAGCCAGAGACGGTCGCTAAACTGAAGGGTCGTGAGCACGCTGACGAAGACGTTCGTCGCGGCGCGCCCCTCGTATTCGGCGTACTCCGCCGTCGCTTCCTGCGCTCTCACCCCGTAGTAGTAGTCCACCAGCGCCTGGCTCTTCCAAACGACTCCGGCCCCCGGCGCCACCATGACGCGCTCACTACCCAACGGCACCCTCCAGGCAAGAGAGGCTTCTTGGCCTTCATGAACGCCACTGACATCGACCAATGCTTGGGCCTCGAGCATTCCGAAAGCCGTCTCGAAGCCAAAATTGAAACCGAGGTCCAGAGCCGGGTCCCGTCTTTCGAAGCCAGAGAGAGCGGTGGACTGCTCCCGATCGAACCCTTCGAACCGGATCATGCCGGTCAGTTCCAGGGACCACTGCTCGCCACCGAAGAGCTCGAATCCGGCCTCTCCCGCCGCAAAGTTGAACTTCTTGCTTTCATAGGCCACAAACGGAATGGGTTGCAGCTGGAAGTCCTCGGCTCCCACAAAGGGACTGGGCGCTACTGCGGCTCCCAGCCCGACGGACCAGGTGCCCGCGTGGGCCGACATCGCCGTTAAGGGGAGTAGCACAGCGCAAGTCCAGAGTTTCATTCTTTGTTCTATTCGCATCGTTCTTTCCTTTCATCGGCATCGTTGATGCCAGTTGTTTTCTTCACGGCCGAGGCGACGCCCCGGCTCGAGCGGAGCGCCGACGGCTGCTCCTACCCCAACCACGTCTTCCTGGAAGAAACCCGCAAGCCGACCTCGTAGGAAGCCCGCTTCCAGGGAGAAGCATCCCTAGCGTCTACCGCGTATCGGCGCGGTCGGCACTGGCGCCATCGCACCGCCCTGCAGCGGTTGGGTCCGCGGCAGGGTGCTTTTAGGGCCAGCGGCGGCGCTTCCCAATCCGGGTCATCTCGGCTCTCCAACCGCCTCCAGTTCTCCGACTGCATTGGGCTCGGAGCGGATGGCGGCCAGGACCTCGGAGATCGATCGCGCCACCAGGTCTGGATCGCATTTCTGAATGAAGTGCTTGCAACGTTCCGCCACCACCTGACGGCCCAAGGGAGACATCGCGGTGAGGTCGCCCTGGAGTTCCATCCACAGGGCGCGGGAGCTGCCCTTTTCCCAGGCCGGTCCCCGACCCGCCGTGATAACCACGAGGGGAACGGGCGGAAAGGTCCCTGAGGACTCGATCTCGTCTCGTATCCCTCGGATAGAGTCCAGTTCGTAGCGCCGTTGGGCCGGGCCACCTTCATAGGAAGCGACGAGGATGGTGTGAACGACCGGCGTCCTTTCCCGGAAGAGCTCGAGCTGTCGCGGGTGGGAGCTGTCGACGAGGACCACCCCAACCACTTCCTCGGGGTAGAGGCGAGCGAACAGACTCATGTAGAGACCACCCAGGGAGTGCCCCACAAGGAGGTAGGGTGGCTCATGTCCAGCCGCCCTTAGACCTCGACGCAAGAGGTCGACGAGATCGCGCGACGATTGCGGCCTTCTGCGGCTGGAACTGCGCCCGTACCCCGGCCGGTTGTAGGTAAACGTGCTGGCCCACGGTGCAACTCGGTCGGCCACGGCACGCCACACGGTCATGTCGCTCCCGGCGCCGGCCTCGAAGACCACCGTAGGGCGACCGGCGCCTCGGCTCTCGACCTGAAGGACGGCACCCTCCAAGTCCAAGGTCCTCACCCGGTTAGGGTCGCTGGACGCAGACGCCGCGGCGACCGGCCAGAATGCGAGGCTCAGCAAGAGGACGCCCATCAGTCTTGTCTGGTGTAGGTTGTTCATGGTTCGGTCACTCCACCGCTAAGTCATCGCAGGTCGCGAATGCTGCAGTGTCGTTGATGGCGGGAGCGGGCGGACCAGCTGGCCGGTCGTAGGTCTGGGTCACGCCGAGAGCGGTGTCGGTGACGGTCATGGAGTAACCGACGTTCGTTGCGGCGGCGGAAAAGAACCAGTAGTGATCGTTGAAGCCACAGCCATCGAGCACCTTGACCAGGAACTCCAGATTGTCGGGATCCCGGAAGTAGAACAGCCCAGAATCGACCGAAGAGCTGGGGGAGACCTGCCCCTGTCCCTCTTGCCCGTTGTCTGCCGACCAGGACAAGCGAACCCGGAATCGACCCCGCTGCAGGCAGGCCGTCTCAGCGTCGGGAGTACAGAGGGTCTCCCGAACGAGATTCGGAAAGGTCTCGTCCAGCCACAGCCGAAGAAAGAAGAGTTCGGCCGGCTCCGCGAGCACTTGGAGTACGTCCAGGCCGCTCGGAATCCCGTTCAGGAAGAGGATCGACACCACCGGGACCCCTGCCAGCGAACCGACTCGGGGGATGCTGTAGCGGGCGAGGGTGAGGGTTCCCTCGCTCTCCCCTCCTTTGGAGCCGATAGCGACGAAGGCTTGGTCCAACCCGGTGCCGGCTAGAGGGATCTCCAGGTGGTTGCGCATGAGGGTCGATACCGTCGGTGAAAGGAAGTTGCCGGTAACCACCTGGGCAAGTACACGAGCGAAGTCGCGCGCGATCCCCCTGGGGTTGTGGACATCGGTCAGGGCGGCAAGCATTCCCGGGGGGGCACTCGGAACGGTTGCCGACTGCCAGAGGATCTCTTCCTGACGCCAGGTCGGGTTCTCCCAGTAGAGGGAGGCCAGCCTCTCGGCCTCCGCCACGAAAGTCTCTCGATCCATGGAAAGAAGCCGGTTCAGCCGCTCGGGTGTGGCTAGACCGTCCTCATGGTTGGCGATCGTCATCAGGAAGCCAGCCGTGGAGTACATGGACTCCTGCCCTTCGAGTTCCGCCGCCGCCACCGTGGCCTCGAAGGACTCTCGTCCCAGGCGATTCAAGAGATAGTCCGTCGCGACGTTGTCGCTCTCGCGGATCATGACCCGAGCAATGAGATCGAGGGGTACCGTGGCGGAAGGATCGAGGGCGAATCCGAGCGGGTCGGTTGCTACCCCGAGGTTCCCAAGGGTGGCGGCATGGGTGTCGAAGAAGGGGTGATAGTAGGTCTGCCACTCGCCGAGCGTCACCGGTTCCGTAGGGTCGAGGCGACCGGCATCGACCTCTCGAGCGTAGGTAGCGAGAAGGATGACCTTGGCGGTAGAGGCGAGCGGCAGCGGTAGGTCGGCGCGGTGGCTGATGGAGGGAAACTGAGAATCGAGTCTCCCGTCAGCGTCGACTGCGTAGTGGACCAGGGAAACGCGATCTGCGTGGCGAGTCAAGAAGGCAAGGACGTCCTCGCCTGGCGCGGAGGTCTGCGCTTGGGCCAGACCTCCGGCCCCTGCGAGGACTGCGGCTGAAAGCAGTAGGGTGGATACTGAACGACGAATGGGTAGGGATGGAAAGATCATTGAATGCTCCTGTCTCGAATGAACCGAGTGGTATAGGTGAGCCGGCCCCGACGAGGGGGAGCGAGGAGACGAGGCACCGGCTCAGGTGGACTTCGTAGATATCGCTCCTACTACCAACCACGCTGTTTTCGACAGAACCCGCAACCCCACGAAGAGTCGTCGTTGTGGCTGCTAAGATGACCGAACCGGAGAGAAGTCGATCGAGGCCTCGAGCCGACCCGGGAGGGCGGGGCCGTCGGAGCTGACATGGCAGGAGATCCAAGAGCACGCGTCACTGAGATCATCGTGGCCATCGACGATGGGAAAGAGCCGACGAGCGCGGGCTCCGAGGATCTGCTGCCTCTGGTCTACAAGGAGCTGCGCCGACTGGCCCAACGCTACCTAGGAGATGATCGAGGTCAGACTCTGCAAGCTACGGAGGTAGTTCATGAGGCTTACCTTCGGCTCGTCAACTCACCGCAGGAGTTGTGGCGCGGAAAGAGTCACTTCTACGCCGCCGCCGCTCGCGCCATGCGGCACCTTCTCGTCGACCACGCGCGGCGAAAGGGTCGGAATAAACGGGGTGGGCAGGCTTTGCGAGTG